>JACSRE010000043.1 GCA_014879945.1 Myxococcus sp. | reverse complement strand
CCACCGCGGCGTCGACCGCACCCGTAAGCGATCGACTTTCCTCGGGCGGAAACCTGATCGGCGCTCTAGAAGCGGCGCGTGATCAAGTACGACCCGCACATCTGGCGCTCGACCTTCTTCGCCCTGCGCGGCTCGATGGTCTACGCCATCGCGATTCGCTCGCTGTGGGTGACGTTGGGGGCCGCGGCGCTGACCGGCGTGCACCACTACCTCTTCCCGGTGTCGATGCCGAACACCACCAACGTGCACGGCATCGTCTCGACCGCGCTGGGCCTGCTGCTGGTCTTCCGCACCAACGCCTCGTACGACCGCTGGTGGGAGGGCCGGAAGATCTGGGGCGCCATCGTGAACACCTGCCGCAACATGGGGCGCGCGGCGGTGGTGCACCTGAGCGACACCCCAGAGCGGCGGGACGCGGTGCTGCGGCTGGTGCGCGCCTTCCCCCCAGCGGCCACCCACCTGTTGCGCAACAAGCAGTGGCACGCGCCCGAGCTCTTCTCCGAGGCTGACTCGAAGCGTGGCCTGGCGCGCTCACACCCGCCGCTGGCCATCGCGACGGCGCTGAGCGAGCAGTTCAAGCAGGCGCACCGCGAGAAGCAGCTCAGCGACATCGTCTTCACCTCGCTCGACGCCGACTGCCACCTGCTGGTCGACCACATCGGCGCCTGTGAGCGCATTCACAAGACGCCCATTCCCTTCGCCTACGTGGTGCACCTGCGCCGCGCGCTCGTCATCTACTGCGGCACCTTGCCGCTGGCGCTGCTGGGCACGCTCGGCTGGTGGAGCCTGCTGGCCGTCTACCTCGTCTCGTACATCCTCTTCGGCATCGAGGAGATCGGCGTCGAGATTGAAGACCCCTTCGGTGACGACGAGAACGACCTGCCGCTCGAGCAGATCAGCGAGACCATCGACCGCAACGTGCGGGGCTTCGAAGAGAAGCCCTGAGGAGGACGCACCCATGGAGACGAACGACCTCACCTGCGCCACCGTCTCGCTCGACGCTGGCGTCGCCCACGTCACCCTCGCCGCCACCGGCAAGGCCAACCGCATGGGGCCCGACTACTGGGCCCAGATGCCCACGCTCTTCGCGAGGCTCGACGCCGACGAGGCGGTGCGGGTGGTGCTGCTCGACGGCGCGGGCGCGCACTTCAGCTTCGGGCTCGACCTCGCCTCGATGGCGGCTGAGCTCGCGCCGCTCCTTGCGCTCGACGGGGGCGCGAAGGCGCGGCACCAGCTGCTGGGCGTCATTCGCCGCATGCAAGACGCCAACACCGCGGTCGCCCGCTGCCGCAAGCCCGTCATCGCGGCGGTCAGCGGCTGGTGCATCGGCGGCGGGGTCGACCTCATCACCGCGTGCGACGTGCGGCTGTGCTCGAGCGACGCGATCTTCAGCGTGCGCGAGGTGAAGCTCGCCATGGTGGCCGACGTGGGCACGCTGGCGCGGCTGCCGGCCATCGTGGGCCAGGGCGTGGCGAGGGAGCTGGCCTTCACCGGTGACGACGTCGACGCGGCGCGCGCGCTGCGCCTGGGCCTGGTGAACGAGGTGTACCCGTCGAAGGCCGAGCTGCTGGTCGCCGCGAAGGCCATGGCGGCGCACATCGCGAAGAACTCGCCGCTGGTGCTCTCGGGCATCAAAGAGGTGATGAACGCGCAGTCAGAGGCGCAGGCGCGCGAGAGCCTCGCCACGGTGGCCCTGTGGAACGCGGCGTTCCTGCCCTCGAAGGACCTGCTCGAGGCCATGGGCGCCTTCCTCGAGAAGCGCGAGCCGACCTTCACCGGCGAGTGACGAGGCTCACTTCAGCAGCTCCTGAAGGAGCGCGTCGTCTTCGTCCTCGGCGGCCCCTGCATCGGCAGGGGCGTACCGCGCACGCTCCTCCTGGCTGCACGGCTTCGGGTCGAGCCCGTCGGCTTGCACGCACTCGAGCGCCCACGCCTCACGCGGAGGCCGCCCGGCGTCGATGGCCTCGGCCCGCGCGGCGTCGATGGCCGGCTGCACCAGCGCGGTCGAGAGCCACGGCGCTGCCGAGACGAGCGCCAGGCACAGCGTCAACAACCCGACGAAGGGCAGCACCGCGCGGTACAGCGTCGTCACCGGCAGACGGAACCGGAAGCTCGAGATGAAGAGGTTGAGCCCCAGCGGCGGCATGCAGAAGGCCAGCTCGAGGTTCAAGATGACCATCATCGCGAGGTGAAACGGCGACAGCCCGAAGCGCGCGGCCAGCGGCAGCACCAGCGGCACCGCGACGATGAGCGCCGACACCCCGTCCATCACCATGCCGATGACCAGCAGGAAGAGGTTGAGCGCCACCAGGAACTGCCAGCGCTCCGACAGCCCCGCGCGCGTCATCGCCTCGAGCACCATCGCCGGCACCTGGCGGTCGATGACGAGGTTCATCAGCGCGTTCGCCATCATCAGGATGAGCACCACCGCACCGGCCAGCGCCAGCGCGCTCTGCAACACGCGGGGCACGTCGCGCCAACCAAGGTCCCGGTGCACGCGCACCACCACCACCAGCGTGTAGAGCACGCCCACCGCGGCGCTCTCGTCGAGCGACGTGAGGCCCGAGGCCAGCCCTCCGAGGATGAGCGCCGGCAGGCCCAGCTCCCACTTGATGAGGCCCAGCGCCGCCACCGCGTCGCCGAAGACGAAGCGCTCTCTCGGAATGCGCTCACGCTCGCCGACGAAGGCCGCCCACGCGCCCAGCACCAGCACCACCAGCACGCCCGGCAACAGCCCCGCGCGGAAGGCCAGCTCGAAGTCGAGGCCCGCCACCAGCGCGTAGACGAGGATGGGCAGCGACGGGGGAAACAGCAGGCCCAGGGAGCCTCCGGTGGTGACGAGGCCGAACGAGAAGCGCTCCGACCAGCCCTGCTGCCGCAGCGTCGGGAGCAGCAGCCCGCCGATGGCGACGATGGTGACGCCGCTGCCGCCGGTGAGGGTGGTGAAGAAGGCCGACGCGCCCAGACACACCAGCGCCAGGCCCCCGGGCATCCACCCCAGCAGCTTCCGGGAGGCTTCGACCAGCCGGCGCGGCGCCTTCGACTCGGCCAGCAGGTAGCCCATCAAGGTGAAGAGCGGAATCGTCACCAACACCGGAGAGCCGGAGAACTGCTCGTCGAGCACCCGCGGGGCCAGCCGGTTGACGGGGCTGCCGTCGAGCCACCACACCAGCGCGGTGCCACCGGCCATCAGCGCGAACAGCGGCGTGCCCAGGGCCGCCAGGGCCGTGAGCGCGGCGCCGAGCCAGCCCGAGGCGAGGCCCACCGTCGCGACGACGGCCGAGGTGCCGCCGAGGCCCCACCGTGCGCGTGGCGTCATCGCCCGACTCCGAGCGAGGCCCCGCTCACGCGGCAGCCCCTCGACGAGCGTCCGGCTCCGCGGTTCGACCACGTCCCCAGGCGCGTCGGGCCCCGCCCGTCCGAGCCGTCATGACGGCGCTCCGTGCGGGCCGTCCACTGGCGCGCCCCGCAGCACCCAGAGCAGGAAGCGCAGCGCCAGCGCCAAGAGCCCCAGCGGCACCAACAGCGACAGCGGCTTCACCAGCAGGCCGCGTGGTGAGTCAGGGGCGGTGACGACGAGCGGCGCGTGGGTGTCGTCGGGCGCGTCTCTCAACGCCGAGAGGTCTTCGCCCTCGCGCGCGGAGCCCTCGAGCCAGGCGTTCCACTCCGCGCCCGAGAGCGAGGTGTCCCACCGGGCGCCGCCGAGTACGCGCGGGGCCACCTTCACGTCGAGCGCGAGCTGGCGGCTGACGAAGCGTGCGTCTCGAGAGAGCCCGGTCGTCACCGCGCTCCACTTGGCCGCGGGGGCGTCGTCCATGCCAGCGCGGAAGGCATCAATGGCGATGAAGTCGAAGAACCCCCAGGCGGCGACGACGCACACCGACGCGGCGCCCAGGCCCGTGAGCCCGCCCGCCGCCCGCCGCGCGAGGTCGGGGAGCAGCCGCGCCACCACGTCGATGGTGAGGTGGCGCCCCTGCGCCGTCGCCATCGACGCGCCGACGAAGACCAGCAGCAACGTCAGCCGCGTCGCCAGGCCCCGGAGCCCGCCCACCAGCGTGAG
>JACSRE010000379.1 GCA_014879945.1 Myxococcus sp. | reverse complement strand
GGGGGCGCCGGAGGCGACGGCGGACGAATCACCGGCGGCTGCGGCATCGGCCGCGGCCAGCGCGGACGAACCAGGTGACCGTCGCTGGTGAAGCGCGAGCCGGGGAGCATCGACAGGATGAGGCGGATGTCCTTCTTGGCCGCGGCGCTCACGTTCGGGTCCTTGAGCTTCTCCTGCAGGTACTTCTTCTCGCTGGGCGACACGTTGCCGTCCTTGAAGATGTTCTTGAGGATGCTGCGCATCTCGCCCTGCCCGATGCGGCCGTCGTCCTTCTTGAAGTGCTTGTCGAGGGCGTTGAGGCGCGCCTTGTCGAGGGCGCCGCCGAAGATGCCGAAGCGCTGGGGCAGGCTGGCTTCGGGAGGCAGGCGACCCGAGGCGTGCGAGCGGTCGGCGCTGGTGCCCAGGAAGTTGTTGAGGGCAGCCTTGGCGCCGGCGTCGAACTTGTTGCTGTTGCGCGACTCGAGGGCGAGGGCGCGGAGGGCGGCCAGCTCGGAGGGCTGCACGCCACCGGACTTGGCGCGGGCGATGAGCGCGTTGGCCTCGGCGGTGGTGACCTTGCCGTCTGACTTGGCGCCGGCGATCTGCCCGCGGAGAACAGCACCCTGGATGACGTTGTTCAGGTTCTTGTTGATGAGCATTTTGAGTTCCTCAGGTGGACAGCGAGTATGGGGATAAGACTCGGCGCCCGATTTCCGTGGGACATTTCGGCGGCGCAGGAGGAAGAAGACTCAATATTCAGAAGGGTTACAAGCCCACCCGCGCCTACCCGTGGATCAGCCGGGGCACCGACGAGGGGCCTTCGGGCCTGACTTCAAGACCTTGGCGAGGCTAGCCCCAGCGCGCCAGCAGGCCGATGACTCTCGACGCGGACGTGGCGAGGACGCGAGCGGGCCAGGGTGGGTCGATCACGGGTCGCTCCCACTCGATGGTGAAGAGGCGGTCGAGGAAGCCCTGCTCCAGACAGCCCTCGAGGCTGAAGATGAAGACGTCTCGGGCGGAGCGCGCGGCGAGGACGAGGTCGCGCTCCAGCTCGGGCCAGGTCAGCTTGGGGAACGGGTCGATGCCGCCGCCGGTGCTGCCGAGCGCGATGGCCCGGCAGTGAGGCGCCCAGTGCCGAAGCAGGCCCGGCCCGGTCGCGCCGATGAGGCTGGTGTAGACCATGGGCACCTCGCGGTCGGCGTCGAGGGCCAGCGCGCCGAGGGTGCGCTGCCAGAACCGTGAGTCGCCCAGGCGGTCATCGACGATGACGGGGAACTGGTAGGTCTCGACGGTGAAGCCGTCGGCGCGGGCGCGGTCGACGAGCGCCTGGTACCGCGCGCGCGCGGCCTCGACGAGCGGTGCGCGGCCCCTGCGGAGCACCCACCTGGCGAGCGTTCGCGCCGGTCGCGCCATCAGCGCGTCGAGTTCCCGAATGTCGGGCTCGAAGTCGAGGCCCACCCCCTTCACCGAGAGCTGGTGGGCGCGCGTCCAGTCGAGGAAGCGCTGGTAGGCGGCCTCGACGGCGGCGGGGTTGGCGTGGGTCGCGAAGTAGCCCTCGTCGCGCGACAGCAACAGCCAGGCGGTCACCGGAATGTTGGCGGCGTTGAGGCCGCGCACGACGGCGGCGCGGGTGTCCGACAGGTCGCGCAGCCCCATCACGACGCCTGCGCGCAGCATCGCCAGCTGCGTCTGCACCACGGGCGTGAAGGTCGCCCCGAGCGCGTCGGCGTCTTGTTCGTTGAAGAAGAACAGCGCCGGTCGAGGCACGAACGCGAGTCTGCGAGGCGCTGGCGCGTGAGACGAGCAGAATCCACCGGAGCGCCGCCGGGCCCGCACGCGCTGACGCCGACCCTTGAGCGGAGACGACCGACCTCATCGGGGCTCGACGAGCAACGTTCAGCAGGGCACGACGCTGCTCGCCTGGCGCCGCCGACAAAGGAGCGTGCAACGCCAGCCGCAGTCACGGTGGGCTCCTCGCGAAGCCGGTCGACCAGCGCGCCGCGGACTATGCCCCGCGCTCCCCAGGACGTGATTGAGCGGCGTCTCGTCGATGTTCATGGACCGCGCTGCGTGCCCCGAGAGCGACGCGCCTACGGGCGGGTGTACTCGATCTTCAGCGAGAACGTCGCCGCCGCGTAGCCGTTCACCATCAGGAACGCCTGGCTCTGGCCGGCGGGCACGGTGAGGGTGCAGACCTCGCTGGCGCCGTTGGCCCAGGGGCGGCAGTCGAAGGTGGTGAGCGTGGGCGCGGCGCCGAAGCGAACGTAGAGGTCGGGGTCGCCGGTGCCGGTCATGGTGACGACGAAGCGGGTGCCCGGCACCACGGGGAGCGCGGCCCACGACTTCTGCGCCCCACGCGCGACCGAGTCAGAGACCGAGCCCACCGTCGGCGTGCCGGTGGACGGCGCGGGCGTAGGCGTGCTCGACGAACCACCGGCCGCGAACTCGAGCTGGAGCGTGTAGGTGGCGGCCGAGTAGCCGAGGACGGTGATGTAGGCGCTCGACGGGGTCGACGGCGCGGTGAGGAGGCACTCCTCGTTCGAGTCGCCCAGGTACGGGCGGCAGTCGTAGGCCGACGCCGTCGGCGAGGTGCCGAAGCGGACGTAGAGGTCGGCGTCACCGGAGCCGGCCAGCGTGGCGCGGAAGGGGCTGCCCGGCACGACGGCGATGGGCCCGTAGGTCTTGCTCCCGTTGGCGGCCACCGAGTCCTGGAAGTTCTGCACCGTGGTGCCGGCCGCGGGGGTCGGGGTGGGCGAAGGCGCGCTCGAGGGCGCGCCGTAGAGCGCCTGCGCGCCCTGAATGTCGAGCTGCGTGAGGGGCAGGTTCCAGTTGTTGGTGCCGTTGCACTGCGGGTAGTGCATCACCGAGTTCGAGTCGTAGGCCGTCACGGCGCGCCACTGGTTGTCCTCGAAGCAGGTGCCAGCCTCGGGGCGGGTGTGCTCGTGGCGGAAGCCCAGCACGTGGCCCAGCTCGTGGCGCAGCACGCCGGTGACCGAGACGCCGCCACCGAAGAGCGACGAATCGATGACGAGCTCCCGTGAGGAGCGGCCGTTCGAGGGGAAGAAGGCCGCCGCGAGGTAGGAGCCGTTGGCGTTGATGGGGCGCACGTTGAACAGCACGTTCGCGTTGCTGCGCGTGCAGCTGCCGTCCTGCGCGGCGACGTAGATGAACTTCACGTTCGCCACCGCCATCCATGACTGGGCGGCGGCCTGCATCGAGCTCACCACCGTGGCCTTGCGGGTGCCGAAGTCGTTCGACACGCAGTACGAGAGGTTCTGCCGCCTGGTGGTGTTCCAGAGGTCGTCGGCGCTGCCCACGCGGTTGACGATGAGCTGCCCTTCGCGCACGTTGAGCTCGTAGAACTCGCGCAGCTGCTTCTCGCTGACGAAGACGGTGTCGCCGTCGGCCACGAAGACCTGGCGGTCGGCGTCCCAGTGGGCGTAGCGGGCCTTGAAGTCTTCGTAGCTGAGCCGGGTGCCGGTCGCGGTGGTGACGTCTTCGCTGCCGCCCAGCGTCGCGCCGCTGACGCCGCAGCCTGCGAGGAGGACGACCGTTGCGGAGAGGATCAACCGATTCATGCGGGCTCCTGGTTTCAGACAGCAGGGCCCCAAAGCAGCTTCCTTGCCAGCCGCAAGCTCATGATGTTTCTGTATGTGCGACTAAGTGCCCGAAAAAGCTCAGAGTCCATGTGGTTGTAGGTATCGTTGACATGAATGGTTCTCAATCTGTAAGAAGCGTCAAATTATCAAGATGTTGACGAACGAATGAACTCGACTTGTTTCACGACGGTTTCCGAGGCCGAGGTGAGTGAAATGAGGTCGCTGCGAACGAACCTGAACAGGAAGTGTACAGGGGCGATCAGGCGACGAAGGGCGCGGAGGGATCACATCACCCACGATGGACGCACCCGCGAGGGGACCATCGACGAGGGCTAGCTGAGCACCGACGCGCCCGAAGCTCGACCTGGCCGAGTCGCTCCAGGGGTCGATGCGGGTGGCCTGAGGCGACGCGCGACGAGCCTGAAGAGCTCCCAGGCCACGATGCCGAGCGCGAAGACGTCGCTGCGCCGGTCGAGCTTGTGCTGCTGCA
>JACSRE010000183.1 GCA_014879945.1 Myxococcus sp. | reverse complement strand
CCCCCCCCGACTTGCTGTCGGAACAGGAGACCTCCATGTCCAACGACGATGACGACGTGACGAAGCACCTCAGCAGCGCGGTCGCGACCGGCGTGTTGAGCGCCCAGACCTCGACCCTCATCACCGGCAACCTCGGCGCCATCGTGCTCGCCGGCGCGGCGGGCAAGGCGCTCGAAGACCTCACCGCCAGCGACGTGACGCTGGTGACGCTGCTCATCGACGCCAGCGGCTCCATCGCCGATCGCGGGCTCGAGCAGGCGGTGCGCGACGGGCAGAACGCGCTGCTCGACGCCTTCGGTGGCGCGAAGGAGAAGGACTCGGTGCTGCTCGCGCTGTGGACCTTCAACGGCGACCAGAAGGTGCTCCACGCCTACGTGCCGGTCGAAGACGCCACCCGCCTCGACGGCAAGAGCTACCGCGCGGGCGGCGCCACCCGGCTCTACGACACCTGGTGCGACGCCCTGGCGGCCAACGTCGCCTACGCCCAGCGCCTGCGTGATGGCGGCACGCCGACCCGCAGCGTGGTGGTGGTGGTGACCGATGGAGAGGACGTCGGCAGCACCCGCACCAGCCGCGACTGCGCCAGGCTCTCGAAGGACCTGCTGGCCAGCGAGCTCTTCACCCTCGCCTTCGTGGGCGTCGGCAAAGACACCCAGTTCGAGCTCATCGCCGCGGCCATGGGCGTGCCTGCCGGGTGCGTGCACGTGCAGCGCGACGCCACGCCCTCGGGCCTGCGCAAGACGTTCCAGCTGGTCTCGAGGTCGGCCATTCGCGCCAGCCAGGGCAAGGTGGCGCCCGGGGTGAACGCCGGGTTCTTCACGCCCTGACGGCTCGTGCTCGCGCACGCGACGTGGTCTCCTCACCGTCGCGGTGAGCGGCGCTCGGCGATGCGTGTGGACGAAGGATGACGAGGCGTGGCTCGAGGCGCGCCTTCGTGAGGTGAACGGCCGCCGCACCGCGCGCACCCTCACCGCCGACCGGGTGCGCGGCGCCGTCGAGGCGCTCCTCGAGCAGCGCGCGCCCTTCTTGTTCGTGCACGGCGGAGACGTCGCGGACGGTCGCCAGCACACCTCGCTCTGCCTCTGCGTGGCCACCGAGGGCGGCGTGGTGGTGGGCCTGGGCACCGCGCGTACGGGCATGACCTCGCCCGACCGCGCCTTCGCCGACCTCCGCGGGTGGGACCCGTGGACGCCGTCGACGAACGCGGTGCGCTGCGAGCAGTGGGCGAACCGGCGCGCGCCCGACCGCCGCCGGTTGGCCTTCGAGCGGCCCGCGCCGAGCACCTCGCTGCTCGACGCGATCTGCAGCGCCCCCGACGATGACGGGCCCCGGCTGGTCTACGCCGACGCCCTGATGGAGCAGGGCGACCCGCGCGGCGAGTTCATCGCCGTGCAGTGCGAGCTCGGTCACGCGGGGCTCGACCAGGCGCGGCGGCTGGAGCTCGAGGCCCGGCAGGTGAGCCTGCTGTCGCAGCACGGCGCGAGGTGGCTGGGGCCGCTGGCGGCAGACGCGGTGACGGCCTCGTTCACGCGCGGCTTCCTCGACGCGGTGACGGTGCTCGATCTCGACTCGCTCGAGGCCGCCTTGCCCACGCTCGCCAGGGAGCCCGTGCGCGCGGTGGTGTTCGCCACCCGCAGGCGCGTCGACGTCTCGCGCGTGCTCTCGTGGCCCTGGCTGTCGACGGTGCGGAGCCTCGACTTTCGCGGCCCACGTGGGGCGCTGGTGCCGTTGGGTCGCGAAGGGCTCGCCACGCTCGTCTCCACCCGCAAGCTGCGCGGGCTCACCGCGCTGTCCTTCTCGGGCCAGATGCTGGGTGACGAGGGCGCCGCGCGGCTCGCCGCCAGCGACGCCTTCCCCGGCCTCACCGACTTCGCGCTGACCTCGGACACGGTGACGTCGGCCGGCGTCGAGGCGCTGGCGAAGGCGCGCTGGTTTCAGGCGCTCGGCCGCCTCTCGCTCGCCGACAACGAGCTGGGGCCCGACGGGGCCGAGGTGTTGGCGCAGGTTCGCTTCAAGCGGCTCGAGCGGCTCGCGCTCTCGGCGAACCGGGTCGGCAACGACGGCGCCGTCGCCCTCGCGCGGAGCCCGCACCTGGCCGCGCTCGAGTCGCTGTGGCTGTCGTCCAATCGCGTCGGGCCGACTGGCGCCGAGGCGCTGCTGGCGGCGAAGACGCTCGCGAAGGCGCGGTTGGTGCTCGACGGAAACCCCATCGGGGCGCGGCTGAAGGAGCTGGTCGCGGCGCGCGGGTGACGGTGGCGCCCCCTCAGCAACCTCGGCGCTCCGCCGTCACCCCGTCAGCGCTTCCCGTCCCACGAGACGGCCAACGTCACGGCGCTCCCGTCCACCACGCACGAGGTCACCTGCCCGGCCGTCTTGGTCACCTCGAAGATGAAGCGGCAGGTGCCTCGCCACAGCGGCGCGACGGTGACGCCGCCGAGGCCGGCTGGGTACCCGAGCCTCAACGCTCCGCTCGAGGGCCCCCCAGGCTGCCACGTGAACTCGATGCCGCGTATGGACGTCGTGGCGAGCTCGCCGACGCGCTCGAACAGCGTCGAGGGGCGCAGCCCGAAGATGGCGCCGATCACCGAGACGAGCGGGGTGATGATGGGACCGACCGAGTTGCGAGTCGTCAGGAAGCCGGCCTCTTCGAGCTGGGCCGGGCCGTGCCGCTGAAGCATGGCCTGGGTCAGCTGCTCCGTGGCCCCGCCCTCCCACCAGGTCGTCGAGTACGGCGAAGCGACCATCTGGCGCAGCGCCTCCGGCAGCTGTGCCTCGACCGCCGGCGTCAGCAACTGCCGCCCGCGCAGCGCACGGATGAAGCCGCCGAGGTACGTCGCGCTCACCGCGTAGTCGGTCGTCGGGGCAGGCATCGCGCGAACTGTAGGCCGTTCTCAGGCGGCGCCCTCGCGAAAGCAGCTCCACCGCTTCACGGCGACCGGGGCCCTCAGCGCCTTCGACTCGTAGCTGACGTCTTCGAGCCGCCGCCCCTCGAGCCAGTCCTTCACGCCCGCGACCGAATAGACCGACTGGCTGAGCGCGACCTCGCCCGCCTCGGCCAGCGCCTGCAGCTTCGCCGCGAGGTTCACCGTCTGCCCGAAGTAGTCGACGCCGGTGTTCAGCTTCACTGCGATGCACGGCCCGCTGTTGAGCGAGATGCGCAGCCGCGTCGGAGACTCGGGGTTCGCAGGCGAGAAGCGCGCGTGAATGTCGGCGCACGCCTTCACCGCGTCGAGCGGGTCGTTGAAGGCCGCCATCACGGCGTCTCCGATGGTCTTGACGATGGCGCCCCGGTGCCTGGCGACGATGGGAAACACCTCTTCGAAGTGCTTCTTCACCCGCATGAAGGCCGCCGGGTCGCCCTGGGTCTCGTACATGGCGGTCGAGCCCACGATGTCGGTGAAGAGAATGGTCTGCTCTCCGATGGCGAGCTGCACGTCGCTGGCGAGGTAGTCCTCGGTGAAGAGGTCGCGGTACTCCTGCAGGCTGAACAGCTGGCCCGGGCGCAGCGCGTGGTCGCTCCAACGAGCCGTCTCGAGCACGAAGCGCTGCGCGGTGGCGGTGTCGTTGACGAGGGCGAGCCGCGGTGAGGGGCCGCTCTCGAGGGGCCGAACGCCGCTGGCGCTCCACGACGCCTCGGCGGGCCGCCCCTCGGAGACGTCGAGCAGGGCGTACGCCTCGCGCCCGTGCAGCCGCAGGCGGTAGCTGCCCGTCGCGAGCACCGGCTCCACCACGCGCGTCGCTCCAGCGGGCACGTCACACTGCACCCGGATGTGGTTCTTCGTCGCGGGCTCGGCGCTGCAGAACGTGCGGTGGGTGATCTGCCGAATCGAGGGGTGCACGTGAAAGGTGATCTCGATCGACTCGGGGTTGCCGGTGCCGAACTGAATCTCGCACGCGTCGCACGCCGCCTCGGCCGTCACTCCGTCGAGGCCCGAGCTCGCCTTCGAGACCCCGCGGCAGTGGGGGCAGATGACGTCCCAGCTGATGTCGAGCAGCCCCGCGCGCGTGGCGTGGAGCGCGACGCGGAGCAGCGCGTGCTCGTCAACGCCCCACGCCCGGGCCTGCGCCCTGAGCTGGATGCGGAAGAGGTCCTCCTCGTCACCTTTGCGAATCCACTCGAGGAGTCGGTCGATGAGCGCCGGGTCGAGCTGCTGGGCGATGAGCGCGGCGCGAACCGTGACGAGCTTCGCCTCGGCCTCGGGGCTGAGCGGGGCAGGGGGCGGCAGCGCATAGGCGGCCTTGAGCGCGTTGAGCTGCTCGGCGACCTCGCGGAACACCCGCTGAAAGTCCTTCTCGAGCGCTGGAAAGCCGAAGCCGAGGGCGAGCCGGCCGACGAGCCCACGGGGCACCGCGCCGAAGTAGATCGACACCCGCGTGGAGCGCTCGCTGAGCGCGGTCAGGGTGAAGACGCCGAAGACGACCCGCGAGAACCCCTTCTCATAGACGCGCACCGACTCGAGCCACCTGCCAGCCACCCAGTTCCACGGCACCTCGGTCCACTCGTGGGCGACGCCGCCCGGGCGGCTGGTGCCGACCCTCACGTTCCCGCGGTCGACGAACTTCATCTCGCTCACGCCGAGGGCGCGGTTCATTCGCGACGAGTCGGCGATCACGGGCCAGAGCTGCTCGAGCGAGAGCGGCACCTCGAAGTGCCACAGCCACTCGAGCCGGGGCAGCGCGGCGAACTCGGCGGGCCAGGGGTGGGCGGCGAGGAGCTCCTCCACCGTCGTCGCGGAACTCATGGGTCGACAACGTAGGCCAGCCCGGCAGCGCAGGCGACGGCGATCGAAGCGTGTGCCGGAGCGTCAGTCCGCCCGGCCCGCCCTGATTTACGGCGCGACGCTGAGGCCTCGCCGGCTCACCAGGTAGGTGGCGAAGCTGCCCAGCCAGTGCCCGCCCTCGTAGTGCTCGCCAGTCACCGCCGCGAGGCCGGCTTCACGGTGGGCCGCCGCGGCAGCGTCGAGCGCGGCACGTCGCGCGTCCTGCTCGGGGAGCGCGCTCACGATGCCCTCCAACATCCACGCGCGGCTCAGGTTCAGCCCGTCGAGGTGCGCGAGCTTCGGATCCGATCGATCGGTCACCACCTCGGGCGAGAGCCACGGCCCGGCCTTCTCGGGAATCGAGGGCAGGAACGCGCGCAGCCACGTCGCGAACGCCTCCTTCGAGCGCACCCGGCGCATCAGGTCGGCCTCGGCGAGGCACGGCGACAAGAAGTCCTGGCCGCCGGGCTCGTACGAGAGCGGGCAGGCGACGTCGGCCGCGTAGAACGCCTCGATGCGTTGGGTGAGCAGCTCGCGCATCGCCGCGTCGTCCGCCACCTTCGCCCAGTCGAGCACCAGGCCGAAGGCGAACGCGGTCTGGTCGTGCTCGCCGACGCGAATGGGGCGCGAGAGCTTCGGCAGCCACGCCTCGAGCCGCTTCGCCGCAGCCTCCTCGAGCGGGCCGAGGTGCTTCGACCAGCGCTGCGCCTCGGGGCTGTTCCACTCCCTCAGCTCGGCCGCCAGCTGGAGCAGCCACGCCAGCCCATAGGGGCGCTCGAAGCTCACCCGACCTGCCGTCTCGAAGTACGCCAGCTCCGCGGCCAGGCGCTTCGGCGTCAGGCTCTTCTCCAGGGCCTGCTTCGCGGCGGCGGCGAAGGGCGCCTCGGGGAAGGTGCGCGCAAGCCTCGCCAGCAGCCAGTGCCCGTGCACCGAGGAGTGCCAGTCGAAGCACCCGTAGAACGCCGGCGTGAGCTTCGAGGGCACCTTCGCGTCGGCGGGGCCGTTGAGCACGTGCGAGAGCTTGTTCGGGTACTCCTTGTGCACGCAGGCGAGGGCGAGCTTCACGAAGCGCGCCGCGGTGGCCTCGTCGAGCGAGGCCGTGAGCGGCTGGGCCGCCGCCGGGAGTGACCCCAGCACCACCAACGCCACCCATCGGGGAAACGAATCGCGACCAGTCGGAACGTTCATGCGACGGCACGCCTTGCACGGAATCGGGGCGCCGGCCACGTCAGCCCCGCGCGCGCGGGAGCGTCCTCCACCGATGCGCTCGGGAATTCCGTTGTGCGGGTGCGATCCATGGGTAGGGTGGCCCGACCATGAGTGAGCCGCGTTCGCTCCATTTCATCGAAGAGATCGTCGAGGCCGACCTGGCCTCCAACAAGTGGCAGGGCCGGGTGCACACGCGCTTCCCGCCCGAGCCCAACGGCTACCTGCACGTCGGGCACGCCAAGAGCATCGTGCTCAACTCCGGCCTCGCCAGGCGCTACGGCGGCAAGTTCAACCTGCGCTTCGACGACACCAACCCGGCGAAGGAAGAGCAGGAGTACGTCGACAGCATCATCGACGACGTGAAGTGGCTGGGCGGCGACTTCGAAGACCGCCTCTTCTACGCGTCTGACTACTTCGGCCGCATGTACGAGTGGGCCGAGGAGTTGGTGAAGAAGGGCAAGGCCTTCGTCTGCGACCTCAACGCCGAGCAGCTGCGCGAGCACCGCGGCACCCTCACCGAGCCGGGCAAGAACAGCCCGTTCCGCGACCGCTCGGTGGACGAGAACCTCGCGCTGTTCCGCCGCATGAAGGGCGGCGAGTTCGCGCCTGGCACGCACACGCTGCGCGCGAAGATCGACATGTCGTCGGGCAACATCAACCTGCGCGACCCGGTGATGTACCGCATCGTGAAGGCCCACCATCACCGCCAGGGTGACGCGTGGTGCATCTACCCCTCGTACGACTGGGCGCACGGCCTGGAAGACTCCATCGAGGGCATCACGCACTCCATCTGCACCCTCGAGTTCGAGAACCACCGGCCCCTCTACGACTGGTTCCTCGACGAGCTGGGCATTCACCACCCGCAGCAGATCGAGTTCGCCAAGCTGCGCCTGACGTACACGGTGCTCAGCAAGCGCAACCTGCTGCACCTGGTGAAGGCGAAGTACGTCTCGGGGTGGGACGACCCGCGCATGCCCACCATCTCGGGCATGCGGCGCCGCGGCTACACCAGCCAGGCCCTGCGCGCGTTCTGCGAAGAGATCGGCGTCACCCGGAACGACACGGTGATCGATCTGCTCAAGCTCGAGAACGCGGTGCGCGACCACCTCAACGCCACCGCGCACCGGCGCATGGCCGTGCTGAGCCCCCTGAAGGTGGTGGTGACCAACTGGCCCGAGGGCCAAGTCGAGCACGTCGAGGTGCAGAACAACCCCGAAGACGAGCAGGCGGGCGCGCGCACGGTGCCGTTCACCGGAGCGTTGTTCATCGAGCGCGACGACTTCATGGAAGACGCCCCGAAGAAGTTCTTCCGGCTGGTGCCCGGCGGCGAGGTGCGGCTGCGCGGGGCCTACTTCATCAAGTGCGAGTCGGTGGTGAAGGGCGCCGACGGCGCCATCACCGAGCTGCGCTGCACCTACGATCCCTCCACGAAGGGCGGCAACGCCACCGACGGCCGCAAGGTCAAGGGCACCATTCACTGGGTGAGCGCGACCCACGCCGTCGACGCCGAGGTGCGCCTGTTCGACCGCCTCTTCTCGGCCGAAGCGCCGGGCGAAGCGTACAAAGACACGCCAGACCTCGAGTTCCCCTTCTTGAAGGACCTCAACCCGAAGTCGCTCGAGGTGGTGAAGGCGAAGCTCGAGCCGTCGTTGGGCGCCGCGGGGGTGGGAGAGCGCTTTCAGTTCGAGCGCCTCGGCTACTTCTGCGTCGACAAGGACTCGAAGGCGGGCGCGCAGGTGTTCAACCGCACCGTCGCGCTCAAGGACGCGTGGGCGAAGGAGAAGGCCGCTGACGAGGGCGCCGCGAAGCCCGCCGCCGCTGCGCCGGTGAAGGCCGAGAAGAAGAAGGACGCGCCCGCGCCGACGGGGCCCGCGCCCGAGATCGAGTTCACGGACTTCACGAAGGTGGCGCTCAAGGCGGGCAGGGTGCTGGCGGCCGAGAAGGTCGAGAAGGCCGACAAGCTGCTCAAGCTCACGGTCGATCTCGGCGAAGGCGCGCCGCGCACCATCGTCTCGGGCATCGCCGAGGCGTTCGCGCCCGAGGCGCTGGTGGGCCGCAACGTCGTCGTCGTCACCAACCTCAAGCCGCGGGCGCTCAAGGGCATCGAGTCGCGCGGCATGGTGCTCGCGTCGGGCAGCGGCAAGACGCTGTCGCTCATCAACCCCGGTGACGTCGCGCCGGGCACCGACGTGAAGTGAGCCTCACGGTGCGCGGAAGTCGGCGCCGTCGCGCCACGCGGTGATCCAGTCGAGGAGCGGCACGCCGTTCTGCTGTACGCCGCTCCACTGGTCGAGGAAGACGTGGCGCGTGCCCGGCACCACGAAGGCCGCCGAGGTGTTGCTGGAGAACTGCGCCGTCACCAGCGCCCGGGTCCCGTCGCGAAACTCGCTCGCTGACTTGCCCGAGAACGCCGAGAGCAGGCTGTCCTCCTCCGACGTCACCAGGCCGAGCCGTCCTCCACGAAGCTGAGCTCGCGCGGCGCCGACCCAGGCCTCGGCGCCGTCCGCGCACGAGGAACACCCGGGAGGCTGTTCGGGCCGCCAGGCGTCGTTCCATTGTCTCCAGCGCTCGCCCGCCGGCGTCTGCATCGCCGCCGAGTCGGCCAGCACGTGCACCTCGGCCGACGGAAACGCCCCCGCGAAGCGCCACGCGTTCATCTGGGCGCCGAAGCCGCCCGCGCTGGTGCCGATGACGAAGACGCGGCGCGCGGTCGCGAAGGTGGGCGCGAGCCGCTGGAGGAAGGCCTCGAGGTTCTTCGCGCCGACGTGCCGGGTGACCTGGGTCTGCACGTGTCGTTGTTCGGCCGTTCCGACGTGCAGGTCTCCGGTGCAGTAGGGCACGTAGACGTAGCTCGCGCCCGCGAAGGGGTTGCTGGCCGCGCGGCGATCGAACAACGGGAGCTGCCGGTACGGCTCGCTCGAGAACTGCCCCACGCCGTAGCCGAGGTCCACGTTCCACGCCGACTTCACGAGGTAGCAGCTCGAGGCGTCCCAGCAGGCGCCGCCGCCCATCAGGTAGAGGACGACGTCGGTCGCGCCCTCGGCAGGGTTGATGCCCAGGCCGGTGGTGGCGCCGTTCGCGCACCGGGCGTCTGCGAAGTCGACCCACGTCCACTCCGCGGCTGGCGCGGCGATGGGGCCGACCGACGACGGCTGCGACGGAAGACACCCGACCAGAACGCCGCTCACGATGAGGAGGCTCAGACGCACGCCCGCCTTCGTGCCCCAGGGCGCCCCCGGCTTTCAACGGCTGGTCGTTCCACGAGCCGCGCGGGCTTCGTGCTAGGCGCGCTCCTCATGAACGCTCCGGCGCGCCGCACGTATTACCCGCCCCTCGAGCCGTACCGCACCGGCCGCCTCGCGGTCGGCGACGGCCATGAGCTGTACTTCGAGGAGTCTGGCAACCCGAAGGGGAAGCCGGTCATCTTCGTGCACGGCGGGCCCGGCGGCGGCTCCGAGCCCAAGCAGCGCCGCTTCTTCGACCCGGCCGCGTACCGCATCGTGCTGTGCGATCAGCGCGGCTGCGGCAAGTCCACCCCCTTCGCTTCGCTCGAGCACAACACCACCTGGCACCTGGTGGCCGACCTCGAGGCGCTCCGGGTGCACCTGGGCATCGAGAAGTGGCAGGTCTTCGGCGGCAGCTGGGGCTCGACGCTGGCCCTGGCCTACGCGCAGACCCACCCCCAGCGCGTCACCGAGCTGGTGCTGCGCGGCATCTTCCTGTTGCGGAAGTGGGAGATCGACTGGTTCTACCAGGACGGCGCCAGCCACCTCTTCCCCGACGCGTGGGAGACCTACCTGCACCACATCCCCGAGGCGGAGCGCGGCGATCTGCTCCACGCCTACCACCGCCGCTTGACGTCACCCGACGCGAAGGTGCGCACCGAGGCCGCGAAGGCCTGGAGCATGTGGGAGGGCCGCACCAGCTACCTCTTGCCCAACGAGGCCTACGTCTCGAAGACCGGCGAAGACGAGTTCGCCACCGCCTTCGCCCGCATCGAGTGTCACTACTTCGTCAACGGCGGCTGGGTGCAGGGCGACCAGGCGCTGCTCGCCAAGCCCAACCTCGATCGCATGCGCCACATCCCCGGGGTGATCGTGCAGGGGCGCTACGACGTGGTGTGCCCGATGGAGTCGGCGTGGGCGCTCCACCGCGCCTGGCCCGAGGCGGCGCTGAAGATCGTCGACGACGCCGGCCACGCCGCGCACGAGCCCGGTATTCTGCACGAGCTGGTGAAGGCCACCGACGGGTTCCGCGGGTAGGCGGCGCGGTGCTACGAGGTTTCCACGGTCGGCCGGCGACCAGTCGAGGTGTCATGCGCCAGCTCGTGTTCTCGATCGGCCTCTGTCTCATCGGGTGTCAGTGCCTGCAGCCTGTCGAGGAGCAGCTCGACGCTGGGCCGGCCGACGGCGGCGTCGACGACGCGGGAGCGTTCGACGCCGGGGCTCCCGACGCCGGGCGGGTCGACGGCGGCGGCACCTTCGACGCTGGCGTCGAGTGCGTCTCGGCGAGCGGGTGTACGCCCCGGCTGCGCGCGCTGCCGTTCTGCAGCGGAGGGCCGGTGGCGAGCTGCGTGAACTCGCGCTGTCTGGTGGAGTGCGCCGGCGTGGGCGGCCGCACCTGTTCACACCCCTCGGAGCGCTGCCTCGTCTGTGACGGCGGCATGCAGTGCTCGAGCTGCGCCGCGCCTGCCTGCGCCTTCACCGTGCGCGCCATCGAAGGCGCCTGCGCGGCGCCGTTCCTCCCCGGCGCGACGCTCTCGGTCCGCCCCTTCAGCGGGCGCTGCGGGGGCGGGGTGGTGTTCGACGGCGGCCTCGAGGGGGTGTGGCTCGGTCGCTTCGACCAGGCCTCGTCGATCATCGAGCTGCCTGCGCTCGGGGGCACCTGCCTGGGCACCGACCTGGCGACCGGGGTGCAGCGCACGCTGGTGAGCTGCCCGGCGTGTACCTTCATCGCGGAGGGCTGCGAGTGAGCGTGGTCGAGCTGGTGCTCAACGGCAAACGCGCGGCGGTCGGTGACTTCGAGGTCGTGCGCGCGCTCCCGCAGGTGGCGCGGCGGCTGGTGGGGCCGTTCTGCTTCCTCGATCACCTGGGGCCCGCGGAGCTCGTCGCGCGCGAAGGCGGGGGCGTCGGCCCGCACCCGCACATCGGGCTCGCCACGGTGACGTACCTCTTCGAGGGCGACACGCTCCACCGCGACAGCCTGGGCACGGTGCAGCGCATTCGGCCCGGCGACGTGAACTGGATGAGCGCGGGCAGGGGCATCGTGCACTCGGAGCGCACGCCGCCCGAGCGCGTCGGCCAGCGCGTGCGCACGCACGGGCTCCAGCTGTGGGTCGCCCTGCCAGCCGACCAGGAGGAGTCGGCGCCCTCGTTTCAGCACGCCGACCGTGACGCGCTGCCCTTCGTCGAGGCGGGCGGCGTGGCGCTGCGGCTGGTGCTGGGCGCGTGGAAGGCCCTGCGCTCGCCGATTCAGGTGGCCTCGCCGACGCTCTTCGCCGTCGCCCAGCTCGAGCCCGGCGCCACGCTCGAGGTCCCCGCCGAGGCCACCGAGCGGGCGCTCTACGTGGTGTCGGGCGCGGTGGGCCTCGACGGCGCCTCGCTCGAGGCCCACCAGCTGGCGGTGCTCACCCCGGGCGCGGTGGCGTCGGTCTCGGCGCTGACGCCTTCGACCCTGGCCCTCATCGGCGGCGAGCCCCTCGAGGGCCCGCGCTTCATGCTGTGGAACTGGGTCTCGAGCCGAAAGGAGCGCCTCGAGCAGGCGCGCCTCGACTGGAAAGAGGGCCGTCTTCCACTCATTCCAGGCGACAGCGACGAGCGCATTCCCGGCCCCGGAGAGTGACCGCGCGCCAACAGGTCGAAAAGACCTTTCTTGACGCGCTGCTACTCCACACGCTACCGGTGCGACATGTCGAAGCCGCTCGTCGTCGTCGAATCGCCTGCGAAGGCCAAGACCATCGGGACCTTCCTCGGGAAGGACTACACGGTGATGGCCAGCGTCGGCCACGTGGTGGACCTGCCCTCGAGCGGCCTGTGCGTGGACGTCGAGAACGACTTCAAGCTCACCTACGAGGTGACCAAGCGCGACGTCATCGCCTCGCTCAAGCTCGCGCTGAAGGACTCGTCGGAGCTCTACCTGGCCACGGACGAAGACCGCGAAGGTGAAGCCATCGCCTGGCACCTCAAGGAGCAGCTCAAGCCCAAGGTGCCCACCCGCCGCATGGTGTTCCACGAGATCACCAAGAAGGCCATCGCCGAGGCCGTCTCGCACCCGCGCGACATCGACATGGGCCTGGTGGACGCGCAGGAGGCCCGCCGCACCCTCGACCGCCTCTACGGGTACGCGGTGTCGCCCGTGCTCTGGCGCAAGGTGAAGACCGGCCTCTCGGCTGGGCGCGTGCAGTCGCCCGCCATTCGCCTCATCGTCGAGCGCGAGCGCGAGCGCATGGCCTTCCGCTCGGCCTCGTATTGGGATCTGTCGGCCAGGCACCCGACCGAGCCGGCCTTCGAGTCGCAGATCTACAGCCTCGACGGGCAGCGCGTGGCCCAGGGCCGCGACTTCGATGCCCAGGGGAAGCCGACGGGCGCGGTGGCGTGGCTCGACGAGGTGAAGGCCCGCGGGCTGATGGGCCGCCTCGAGGGCAGGTCGTTCACCGTCAGCTCGACCGAGAAGCGCCCGTACCGCAGCTCGCCCAAGGCGCCCTTCATGACGTCCACCCTGCAGCAAGAGGGCGGGCGCAAGCTGGGCATGAGCGCGCAGCAGGTGATGCGGGTGGCCCAGGGCCTCTACGAGCGCGGCTACATCACCTACATGCGCACCGACTCGACCAACCTGTCCGAGACGGCGGTGAAGGCCGCGCGCGCGCAGGTGGCCGAGCTGTTCGGCGACAAGTTCCTCCCATCGGCCCCGCGCGTGTACGCCAAGAAGACCAAGAACGCGCAAGAGGCCCACGAGGCGGTGCGCCCGGCCGGCGAGGTCTTCCGCACGCCCGACGAGCTCAAGGGCGAGCTCGCGCCCGCCGAGCTGCGCCTCTACGATCTGATCTGGAAGCGCACCCTGGCCTGCCAGATGGCCGACGCCGAGGGCGAGACGGTGTCGCTGAAGCTGGGCGTCACCTCGAGCGCGAACGAGAAGGTCGAGTTCAGCGCCTCGGGCCGCACCATCACCTTCCGCGGCTACATGCAGGCCTACGTCGAGAGCACCGACGAGCGCGACGACAAGCGCGACGACGAAGAGGCGCCGCTGCCCGTCTTGAAAGAGGGCGACACGGTGGTGGTCGAGGCCCTCGAGGCCGTCGGCCACACCACCTCACCGCCGGCCCGCTTCACCGAGGCCTCGCTGGTCAAGAAGCTCGAAGAGATCGGCGTCGGCCGCCCGTCCACCTACGCCAGCATCCTCGGCACGCTCCAGGCCAAGTACGTCTGGAAGAAGGGCTCGGCCCTCATCCCCAACTGGGAAGCCTTCGCCGTGGTGCAGCTGATGGAGAAGCACTTCCTCGATCTCGTCGATCTGCAGTTCACCGCCGAGATGGAGGAGGAGCTCGACAAGATCGCCGCCGGCGAGCGCGAGAAGACCAGCTACCTCAAGGAGTTCTACTGGGGCGACAAGAAGCACGTCGGGCTCGCCAAGCAGGTGTCGCAGAACATCGAGAGCATCGACGCCGCCGCGGTGAACTCCATCCCCATCGGTGACGACCCCGACGGCGTGCCCATCGTGGTCAAGCCCGGCCGCTACGGGCCGTACCTCAAGCGCGGCGAAGACACCGTCTCGGTGCCTGACGCCCTGGCCCCCGACGAGATGACGGTCGAGAAGGCGCTGGCGCTGCTCTCGGCGCCCAAGGGCGACACGCCCATCGGCGTGCACCCCGAGTCGGGCCTCAACGTGTACGTCAAGACCGGCCGCTTCGGCCCCTACGTGCAGCTCGGCGAGGTCAGCGACGACAACAAGCCGAAGACGGCGTCGCTCTTCAAGACGATGAAGCCCGAAGAGGTGACGCTCCCGCAGGCGCTCGAGCTGCTCACCCTGCCGCGCGTGCTGGGCAAGGCCGAAGACGGAGAAGAGATCATCGCGCAGAACGGCCGCTACGGCCCCTACCTCACCAAGGGCAAAGACAGCCGCAACCTGGGCGTCGAGGCCGAGCCGCGGCTGCTCACCATCACGCTCGCCGAGGCCCTCGAGATCTTCGCGCAGCCCAAGCAGTTCCGCGGGCGCGGGCAGGCCAGCAAGCCGTCGATCTCCAAGGGCCTCGACCCGGTCAGCGGCAAGGAGATCTTGCTGAAGGAAGGCCGCTTCGGTTGGTACGTCACCGACGGCGAGACCAACGCGACGCTGCGCCGCGGCGACACGCCCGAAGAGGTGACCAACGAGCGCGCGGTGGAGCTGATCGCCGCCCGCCGCGAGTACATGGCGTCGCCCGAGGGGCAGGCGCGCGCCGCACAGCGTGGCCAGAAGCAGGCCGCCAAGAAGGCCGCCCAGCAGGTGAAGGCGCAGAAGGCGAAGGCGGAGAAGGCGGCGGCCAAGGCCGAGAAGCCCGCGAAGGTGGCGAAGGCGGCGAAGGGCAAGACCGCTCCCGCGAAGGCCGCCAAGGCGCCCAGGCGCGACAAGCCCGCCGACAAGCCCGCCGCGAAGAAGAAGAAGGCCGAGGGGAAGAAGACGACCGGCAAGTCGGCCTGAGACGGGAGCGCGCCATGTCAGACGAGAAGGCGTTCCTCACGGCCTACCGCGCAAAGGACTACCCGCGCCCCTCGGTGGCCGTCGACCTGGTGATCCTCACCATCATCGACGCCCAGCTGCGGGTGCTGCTGGTCAAGCGCAAGGAGCACCCCTTCAAGGGCCAGTGGGCGCTGCCCGGCGGCTTCGTGCGGGTGGGCGAGGGGCCCATCGAGCAGGGCGAAGATCTCGACGAGGCCGCGCGGCGGGAGCTGAAAGAAGAGACCGGCCTCGACCCGGAGCGCGTCTACCTCGAGCAGCTCTTCACCTTCGGCAAGGCGGGCCGCGACCCGCGCATGCGCGTCATCACCGTCGCCTACTACGCGCTGGTGCGCCCCGATCTCGCGCCCTTCGTGAAGGCCGGCGGCGACGCCTCTGACGTCGAGTGGTTCGACGTCGCGGTGCTCTCGAAGCTGAAGCTGGGCTTCGACCACGAAGAGATCGTCGAGATGGCGCTCTCGCGCATTCGCGGGAAGCTCGAGTACACCAACATCGCCTTCGATCTGGTGCCGGCCACCTTCACCATCCCCGAGCTGCGGCACGTGCACGGCGTCGTGCTGGGCAAGCCGATGGACCCCGGCAACTTCCGGCGCTCGTTCAACCGGTGGCTCGCCGAGGGGCGCCTCGAGGTCGCGCCAGGCAAGCGCATCACCAGCTCCAAGCCCGCCGCCGTCTACCGCTTCAAGCGCGCGCGCGACTGAGTCACTTCACGTCCACCCGCATGGCGTGCCAGCTCCCGTCGGGGTCGTAGAGCTTCAGGTTGGCGACGCCCCGCTTCCGGCCGGTCAGCTTCAGGGTCGCGGCGTCGGTCAGCGAGGCGTCGACCGCGGCCGGGTTGTCGTTCTGGAGCTCGGCGATGGTCGAGACGTGAATCGACTTCGAGGCCTTGAGCGCCACCGTGACGCGCGGCGGCAGGGGGATCTGCTCCGACGGCGGGTAGTAGGCCCCTCTGCGCGGCGGCGGGGGCGGCACCACGGGCGGCCCCGGAGGAACGCTCCGCCCGCCCAGGATCTCGCGCACCCGGGCCCGCCGCGGATCCGCTGCCGGGGCCACGTCGAGGAAGCGCTGGTACGCCACCATCGCCTGCTCGAGGTCGACGTCACGCCTCGACGACACGCTCCGCTTCCACAGCACGACCGCGAGGTCGAGCAGGCACTCGCTGTGGGCCGGCTCGAGCTCGACGCAGGTGCCCAGCAGGGTGGCGGCCTTGTCGAGGTCCCGCATGCGCAGGGCCTGGTTCCCATCGGCGAGCAGCTTCGCCGTGGTGGTGAGGGGCGTGCCGGCGTCGGGCGCCGAGAGCACGACCAGGAGCGCCACGCCAGCGGCCAGGGGCATGAAGGGTAATCTCGCACGACCGCCACCGGCCCGTCACGGGGCCGCCGCTGCGCATTCACGTTCCCGTGGGGGGCGTCTCTTGCGACGCTGGCCCCATGGACGCGCTCCTGCTGGGACGGTTTCACGCCATCACGAAGGCCCAGGGCGAGTGGCTCGCGTCGCTGGCCGGGGCGCCCATCGACCGCATCGTCTGCGTCGTCACCAGCGCCAACCAGTCGGGCACCCGGCGCAACCCGCTCGACCTCGAGGCGCGCCGGGCGCTGCTGCTGCCCGCCCTCGAGCGCGCCGCGCGCCCCGTCGATCTGGTGCCCGTCGACGACGTGCCCGAGCCCGCCGCGTGGGTGCCGCACGTGCTCGACGCCATCGCCAGACAGACGGGCAGAGCGCTGACGCCCCAGTCGGCCCGCGTGTACTCCGCCAACCACGACGTCGACGCGCTGTTCCAGGAGCGGGGCTTCGAGGTGGTGAGCCAGGCCGTCGCGGGCCTGACGCCCCACGAGCTGGTGCAGCGCATGGTGGACGGGCGCGACTGGCTCGCCAACGCCTCACCTGAGACGGCCGCGGTGTACCAGCGGCCGGGCGTCATCGACCGCCTGCGCGCGATGTTCCACCAGAAGCTGCTCAACGACGACGGCGAGCTGGGGCACCTGCGCGACTTCCAGAGCTACGGCGCCCAGATGGACGCCTCGCTGCGCCAGAAGCTCGACGACCTGGTGCGCTGGGTGAAGCCCGGCAACATCGTCGACAAGGGCTGCGGCACCGGGAAGCTGATGGTCGAGCTCTCGAGGCTCTTCCCCGGCTCGCGGCTGGTGGGGGTCGATCTGTCGCGCGAGTTCCTGCGGGTGTGCGACGAGAACACCTACGCCACCGACGACGTCGCGCTCGTCTTCGGCAACGTCATCGACGTCTGCGTGCCGCCGGGCGCCGCCAGCACCGTCATCTTCTCGTCGGTGATGCACGAGGTGCACTCGTACAACGACTACCGCGTCACCGAGATCGACCGCGCCCTCGCCAACGCCTTCACCGAGCTGGCCGGCGGCGGCCACGTGCTGGTGCGCGACGGCGTCAGCCCCGAGCCCGCGACCTGGCGGCTCGAGCTGCTCGACGAGCAGACCCGCGCCACCTTCGCGCGCTTCTCGAAGGAGTTCCGCAAGGGGCAGGGCGTGCGCTTCACCCGCCTCTCGGACTCGGTGGTCGAGCTCTCGTCGCACGACGCCAACGAGTTCCTCTGCAAGAAGGACTACCTCAAGAACTGGCACATCGAGGTGAACGAGGAGTTCGGCCCCCTCACCCTGGCCCAGTGGCAGCTCGCCCTCGAGCGCGCGGGCTTCGAGCCCATGCACCTCGAAGAGACCCGCAACCCGTGGATCGTGAAGCACCGCTACGAGGGCACCGTGAGGGTGTTCGACACCGCCGGCGTGGCGCTGCCGTGGCCGGCGACGAACTGCGTGGTGGCGGGGCGAAAGCCGAAGCGCTGACGCTCAGAAGCTCAAGGTGGCGGTCACCATCACGCGCCAGACGATCTGCTCCTGCATGCGGAAGCGGCGGCCCACCCGGTCCACCCGGAAGTCGTAGTTCGGGTTGATCTCTTGCGGCGCCGACGAGATGTCGATGGTGCCGTTGTTGTTGATGTCTTTGCCGATGTTCTCTGACGTGAGGTAGCGCTCGGTCTGGTACGCCACCGAGCCGTACGCCTTGAGCATCACGAACTCGGCCGCCTGCCCCACGAAGCCCACCTGCGCGCCCACGGTGCCGTAGTCGGAGTTGTAGAGCAGCTTGCCCATCAGGTCCGACAGCTCGTTGTAGTAGCGGCCCTCCGAGGTGTACTGCCAGAAGCCGCGCAGATCGATCACCACCCGCTGGAAGCGATCGGCGCGCTCGAAGGCGATGATCTCGTTGCCGAAGGTGACGACGCCGACGTGGGCAGGCCGCACGCCCGTCTCGGCGCGCGTCCACGGGCCCTGGCCGCAGTTCTCGACCCGCGCCATGCGGCTGTTCTGCGCGTCGTCGCAGTTCGAGTAGAAGCCCGGGCCGACCCACGGCAGCACGTAGCTGACGCCCAGGTACGGCTCGAAGGTGTCGATGAGGCGCTTCGAGACGGCCGTCGAGAAGGCGTAGCGGTGCACGCGATCGCCGATGGCGCCGCGCATCGAGTCCGAGGTGGCCGTCGAGGGGTTCAACATCGAGGCGGTGGGCGCCGTGTATTCGAAGCGCAGCGTCCACGTCGGCTTGGTGTCGTCCTTCTTCTGGTTGAAGACGTTCCACGCCAGCCCGAAGGTGAAGTCGCCCAGGCCGCCGCGGAACGAGGTCGCGCCGTTGGCGCCCACCTCGAAGAGCCGGCCGTCGCCGCCGCCAGGGGTGGGGCAGGGCGTGCCGCGGGCGTCGCCGCAGTTGCGGTAGATGGTGGTGTTGGCGTCGGTGGTGTCCTTCGCGAACGTCCACCTGCGGTCTTGCTGGAAGACGATGGGCACGCCGATGTGGAGCTCGACGTCGCGGAACAGGCCGATGTGGGTGTCGATGCCCAGGCGCGTCTCGTCGCGGAAGTACCGCAGCTCGCTGACGTCTTCGAGCGCGCCCTGCTGGTACCACTCGCGGGCGATCTTGCCGCGGTCGAAGACGCGGTCGAAGGTGAAGTCGAAGAACATGCCGAACGGGTCCTTCTCCTCGAAGGAGGAGGCCACCCGGGTCAGCTCGGCCGCCGACGCGTGGAATGACAGCGCGAGCGCGGCGACTACGACGACCCCAAAGCGACGCATCATCATCACCGCGCGAGGGTAGGCGTCAGGCCCCGGCCTGACAAGAAATGAGGTCGGGTTTCGCGGGCTTTCAGTTGCCGGCCAGGGTGTCGGCGGGCATCAGCGCCTTCAGCTTCGCGGTGGCGGCCTCGAACGCGGGGCGGTCGGCCGCGGGCAGCGACCCACGCGCGGCGGGGTGGCTCACGAACGGGTCGACCACCGTCGCGCCCTTCATCAGCTGGTAGTGGAGGTGCGGCGCGAACGAGTGGCCGGTGTTGCCCGACTTCGCCAGCAGCTGCCCGCGCTTGACCTTGTCTCCCACCTTCACCGAGCCGGGCACCTCGGACAGGTGCAGGTAGAGCGCCGTGCGGCCCTGGCCGCCGACCTCCTGCAGCTCGACCGAGTTCCCGTTGCCGCGGAAGTTCCAGTTCTTGCGCGCGATGACGCCGTCGAAGGTGGCGCGCACCGGGGTGCCGACCGGCGCCTTGAAGTCCACGCCCTTGTGACGCCGCCCGTCGCGCAGCAGCGAGGTGATCTGCTCGTAGTCGTCGATGGGCGAGTCGGTGAGGCGCTCCTCGAGGGTGGAGCCGTCGGGCTGGTAGAACTTCGCGTGCGCGTCGCCCCTGGCCTGGTACCGGAAGGCCTCGAACGTCTTGCCGAACTTGCGGCTGGTGAAGCGCACGGCGTGAACGAGCGGCTCCTGCCCCGCGCGCTCCTCGTAGACGGCCGAGAGCGTGTCGCCCTTGAGGAGATCGCCCGGCACCTTCACCCACCAGACCAACGAGCGGTTGACGACCTGGGTGAGCGGGCCGCCGACGTCGCGGCCGACCTGGCCGACGATGGCGGTCTCCATGGGGCCGTTGATGGTGACGCTCAGCGTGCGGGGGCCGGTCTTCGGCTCCGCGGCGGCAGGCGGGGGCGCGACGACCACGACGCTCGGCGCGGCGGGCGTCGGCGTCGGGGCCGGGGCGGCCGCGAGCG
>JACSRE010000211.1 GCA_014879945.1 Myxococcus sp. | reverse complement strand
CTTCTTTTCCGCAGCGGCACGAGCGTCTCGTTGCCGTTGGCGGCGAGCCCGGGCGCGCCCTGCCCGCCGTTGTCTGCGCCACGCCCGCCGCTGCCGCTGCCGTCTCCGAAGGCCCCGCCCTGCCCGCCGCCCGAGCGCGAGCCCGAGCCGCTGCCGTTGGTGGCCGAGGGACAGAACGGGCCCTGGCCGCCGACGCCGGACTCGAGCACGTAGTTGGCGCCGATGAAGCCGTCCTGCGGGCTGACGTCGAGGGTGCCGCTGATGACGGCGTCGCCCTTCACCGCGAAGACGGGGGCGCGGTCGGCCGGGTTGCCCGCCGAGCCGCGGTTGACCCGCAGGGTGACGCCCTGGGCGATGGTGAGCCGGTCCATCACGAAGACGACGAGGGTGGGGCCGTTGGTCTGCGGCACCAGCACCGGAGCCGGGAGCGTCGGCGCCGCGCAGAGGCCGGTGGCCTGAATGCCGACGGGGTTGAGGTTGATGATGGAGCTGCAGGTGACGTTGAAGTGCGCCAGCGACGTCGCCCCGTTGATGGTGGCGAGGGTGACGTTCGAGGGCTGTACGAAGGTGGGGCCCGCGTCGACGGCGCCTCCGTCGAGCGCGGCGCCGGCGTCGGCCGCCGCGCCACCGTCGCTCGCCCCGGCGTCACTCGAGCCGGCGTCGGGGTCCATCGGGCCGGCGTCGGGCACCTCGGGCACGCACGCCCCCGCCACGCAGGTGCCGCCGTCACAGCTCCCTGTGCGCGGCATGAACGGGCAGGCGCCGTTGGCGCACGCTCCGCCGGTGGCCACCTGGCACTCGTCGGGGGGCTGCGCGTTCAGACAGTCGAGGGGCGCGCCGAGGCACCCACCGTCTTCGAGGCAGGCGTCGTTGAGGGTGCAGTCGTCGGCGTCGGAGCACGACAAGCGGCCGACCGCGACGTCGTAGACACAGCCGCCGTCTCGCGCCTCGTCGCAGGTGCCTGACGCCTCCCAGCAGGGGCCGGCAGGTGGCGCGAGGCACACCTTCTCGACGCCCGCGCAGCCACCGTCGCCGTCGCAGCGGTCGTCGATGGTGCACTGGCGGCCGTCGTCGCAGCCGGCGTCCACCGCGGGCGCGAAGAAGCACCCGCCGTCGGGCTCTCGGCACTCGCCGGTCGGCGCGCTGCACGAGGTGGCCGGCGCCCCACACGTCACCTGGGCGCCGCCGCCACAGGCACCGCCGGTGCAGGTCTCTCCGCGCGTGCAGCCCAGCCCGTCGCTGCAGGGCTGCTGGTTGCAGTCGGCGTCGGCGCAGTCGGTCTGGCCGTCGCCGTCGTTGTCGGCGCCGTCGTCGCACAGCCCCTGCTCGCTCATCGCGCCGCGACAGGCGCCCGCGCTGCACGTGCCGCCCTGGGCGCAGGCCTTGCCCGCGCAGTCGCCGTCGGCGCAGTCGACCTGCCCGTCGCCGTCGTCGTCGCTGCCGTTGCTGCAGACCGTCTCGGTGCACACCCCCGCCGCGCAGACCGACCCGGCGAGCCTGCACTGCACGGCCCCGCACGCGCTGTCGGCGCAGTCGACCAGGTCGTTGCAGTCGTTGTCCTTGCCGTCGGTGCAGACCTCGGGGAGGCCGGGCCGGCGGGCGGGGTCCCGGTCGTCGCAGTCGCTCTCGGCCGGAGCGCCGTCGTTGTCGACGTCGATGCTCATGGTGACGGTGCGCTTCACCGTGCGCTTGATGTCCTTCACCCCTGCCGTGGGAAACGCCTCTTCTTCGGCCTCCGACGCTTCGGCCGGCGTCGTTCGGGTGGTGCAGCCGACGTCGCTGAAGCCGATGGCCTGCAGGGTGACGCGCTCGGGGAGGTCGTCTCGGAACACCGCCGCCGACAGCCCGACGCGCCCCTGAATGCGCGCGCCCGTGCTCGCCCTCAGCAGCTCACCCGAGCCGCTGTCCCTCACCTCGAGCAGCACGCACGTCGACCGCAGGCCCGCCTCGAGCTCGATGGAGATGCGCAGCGCCGCGCCCTGCTGAGGCGGCGCGCTGCACGAGACGAGGCCTGCCGCGAGCAGCAGGAGCGACCTGGAGAGGTGAGGCATGGGCGCGACGTTGACTCAGCCAGCCAGAGAGTTCCAGCGGCGCCCGCATCACCGAGGACAAGGAACGGGAGGGAGCGTCACGATGGGCACCGACTCGACCTTCGGGTCGTACACCAGCACCGCCGCGCAGCCCGCCTCGGCGCCGGGCGCGGTGGTGTCGACGAAGCAGTAGCGGCCGGCCGGGAGCGCGGCGCGGAAGGCGCCCTCGTCGGTGGTGATGACCGAGGCGACCTCGGCGCCCTCAGCAACCCCGCCTGCGCGAATCGAGAACCGGCGGCCGGCGACGGGCGTCGAGGCCACCGCCATCACGAACTCCTCGCGTGGGCCGCAGCGCGCGTCGCGGCGTCGAACGAGGCCCTCGGTCTCGACCGGGCCCTGGCGCGTCATCGCGGCGTCGGTCGCGCACCCGGCGACGGCGACGGCCAACAGCCAGCCCGGGCGCCACGCCGTCATGCGCTCTTCCCCCTCAGCACGCGCGTCTCGCCCACCCGCAGCGTCACCTTGCGGGCGTCGAACGACTCGGCGAGCGGAATGAGGAACTTCCGTGACAGGCCCGACAGCTCCTTGAGCTGCTGTGTGGTGATGGCGCCGTTGGCCTCGAGGAAGGCCACCAGCTTCTGCTCCAGCGCGGCGATGGCGGCGGCGTCGAAGAAGAGCTCTCCGGCGCGCACCAGGGCGCCCTGCGCGACGAGCCCCTGCAGCAGCTCGAGCAGCCGCGGCGCCGGGGCGCGCAGCTTCGAGGCGAGGTCGGCCACCAGCGGCGGCTGCAGCCCGGCGGCCTGGAGCGCCGCCAGCACCTCGTTGCGGAGCGTGTTGGCGGCCTCGGTGTAGGTGCGGCCACGGCCGGGCAGGCGCACCAGCTCCTTGTCGGCCTCGACCGTCTTCGCCTCGAGCAGCGGGGCGAGCACCCGGGTGAAGGTCTTCTCGTGCGGCACGCCGAGCCGCTGGCGCAGCTCCTCGCGCGGTACGCCATCGGCCTCGGGGCGCTCGGCGTGGAAGCGGTCGACGACGTTCACCACGCGCTGCTGCAGGGCCGCGAGCACCGGCCCCGAGAGGAACCGGCGCTGCTCCTTGTCCACCAGCACCAGCTTGCCGCGGGCGGCGGCGGTCTCGAGGGCGCGGGTGAGCTCCTTGCTCGAGGCCGAGGCGCGCGCGAACAGCTCCTTCTCGGTGAGGCCCTGGTACCCGGCCTGGCTGGTGAGCCACGAGAGCCGCTGCTCGAGGTCGGCCACGGCCAGGTCCTGGAGCGCGGCCGCGGCGCCCTTTCGCCGTCTGGGCGGGTCGAGCGTCAACACCCGCCCACCGCCCAGCGTCGCGCCGCGGCCGGCGATGGCGTTGGCCCCGCGGAGGATGACGCGTAGCTGCGGCACCGCGGCGACGGGCTGCGCCAGCCGCAGCTGCCCAAAGCACGTCTCGCCCGGCCGCAGCGCATCGACGTCGAGCAGCTTCACCACCGCCTCGACCTGCTCGGTGCCGACGGTGACGAGCTGCCGGCTGCGCCGCCCCAGGGGCTGGTCCACCGAGGGCAGCAGCGTCAGCTCCACGTCGAGCACCCGCGCGGCCTTCAGCTCGCCCGCGCGCACCAGCGCCATGCCGCGCCGCACCTGGTGCGTCTCGACGCCCGCCAGGTTCACCGCGACGCGCTCGCCGGCCGCAGCGCGCTCCACGGCGCGCCCGTGCTCTTGAAGGCCGCGCAGGCGCAGCGGCCCCGGCAGGCCCGGCTCGAGCGACACCTCGTCGCTCGAGGACAGCTTGCCCGACAGCAGGGTGCCGGTGACGACGCAGCCGAAGCCCTTGATGGTGAAGGCGCGGTCGATGGGCAGAAACAGCGGCCCATCGCTGGTGCGGCCCTGGCCGGCGGCGTCGAGGGCGGCCACCTGCTGGCCAATCTCCTCCTTCAGCGCCTCGAGCCCCTCGCCCGACCTCGCGCTCACCGCCACCAGCGGCGCGTCCTCGAGGAAGGTGCCCTGACAGAGGCTGCGCAGCTCGGCCTCGAGCAGCTCGAGCCAGCCCTCGCCCAGCCCCGGCAGCAGGTCGGCCTTCGACACCACCAGCACGCCGCGGCGCACGCCCAGCAGCGAGCAGATGTCGACGTGCTCGCGCGTCTGCGGCATCACGCCCTCATCGGCGGCGACGACCAGCAGCGCGAGGTCGATGCCGCCCGCGCCCGCCGTCATGGCCTTCACGAAGCGCTCATGGCCCGGCACGTCCACCACGCCCAGCCGACGCCCGCCGGGCAGGTCGAGGTGCGCGAAGCCCAGCTCGAGGGTGATGCCGCGTCGCTTCTCTTCGGGCAGCCGGTCGGTGTCGATGCCGGTGAGGGCCTTCACCAGCGACGTCTTGCCGTGGTCGACGTGGCCGGCGGTGCCGAGGATCACCTCACACCCCGAGCACGACGTCGTCGCCGCCACCCGTGCCACCGCTGCCGGGCTTCTTCGTCTTTCCCTTCGGGGCCTTGCGGGTGTCGAAGCGCTCGTCCTCGACGACGGCCTGGTAGTCCCAGGGGAAGACGAAGAACGTCTCGGCGGTGAAGGCGGTGAAGTCGGGCCTGGCGGGGCTCGAGGGCCGGGTCACCAGCGCGGCCGTCTTCACCTTCGCGGCGCCCGCAGACTTCGCCAGCCGGGTGGCCATCTCGAGGCTGTCACCCGAGGAGCAGATGTCGTCGACGACCAGCACCCGGCGCCCGCGGAGCTCGGCCGGCATGTCGTCGCGCACGCCGCTGGGCGCGCGGGTCTCACTGTCACGGCTCCGGCGGGTGAGGCGCACGGGGAAGAACTCGGCCTTGAGCGCGCTGGCGACGGCGCCGCCGACGAAGACGCCGCCGTGCGCCAGGCCCACCACCGCCTCGGGCTTGAACGAGAAAGCCAGGCGCGCGAGCTGCTGCACGCGGCGGTCGAACTCGGCCCAGCTCAGCTCCTGCATCTCGCGGCGCGAGAAGGAGCGGTCGCCCATCACCGCGTTGCTCGCGAAGGGCATGCCACCGGAGGCCCCGTAGACGTCACCGTCGCCCGGGGTGGCGGCCGGCGCCGGAGCCTTCCTGCGCGGGGCGACCTTCTTCGCGGGCGCGGCGCGCGACGTCGACGTCTTCGCCTTCGTGGGCGTCTTCCTGCTGGGCTTCTTCTTCGAGTTCTTCATCGGCCGTCCCCGCGACATCACGTCCTCCACCTCACGGCGCACACGAATCGACGTCGACCGGCCCGCGCGAGGTGGTGACGCGCATGCCGCCGAGGCGACAGCTCGTCCCCGCGGCGCAGGTCGAGGTCGCCGTACACGCCTCGAAACATCGGCTGCCCGACCCCACCGACGGCGACTGGAGCGCGCCGCACACGCCGCTCTCACACTCGAGGTCGCCCAGGCAGCTCTCTCCGGCGCCCTTGACGCCGGCCCTGGCCTGGCAGCGCAGCGAGGTGGCCGGCGTGCCCGTCGGCTCCACCATCAGCGCGCACACCGACGTCACCCCCGCGTCGCCGCGGCAGTCGTCGGTGGTGGCGCACGGCGAGCCCGCGCAGAACGACCGCTGCAGCAGGCGGTCATCGGCGGTGTTGGCGACGCCGTCGAAGCCGCGCGAGGCGAAGACCGAGACGGGGCGGCAGCCGAGCGCCGCGAAGACGCCGCCGTCGGCGCCGAAGCCTGGCGCGCCGCAGCCCGAGGCGGTGGTGCACGGCTCGAGGCACACGCCCTGTCGCCGCGCGCCGCGGGAGTCGTCGAGCTGGCAGAAGCCGCTGCGGCACTGCGCCGACGACACGCACGGCTCGCCCGACGTCTTGAGGCCCGCGGGCGGCGAGCAGGTGGTGGTGAGGGTCGGCGCCGACGAGCTCGCCACCAGGCGCACCCGGCACGTCACCCCGGCGTCGTAGCTGCCGCACGAGGCCTCGGAGTCACACCCGGGCCGGCAGCCCCTCACCGAGCCAGACGTCCCGAACGCGGTGGTGAAGGTGAAGTCGGCGTCACAGACGCCCGTGCGGCCGGCGATGCTGCAGTCGGCGTCGGCTTCACAGGCCGCGTAGCAGAAGTAGCTGGGCGAGCCGCTGGCGAGCGGGTCTCCGCGACAGGCGCCGCTGCGGCACGAGAGGTCGGCGGCAATCACGCCACCGTCGGCCAACACGCGCGGCGCACAGGGCGAGAGGCCCGGCGAGGTGCCGAGGCTGAACTGGCAGATGTTCGAGAGGTCCTGGGTGGAGCTCGGGTCGTCGTACGGCTGGCACGAGCTGTTCGACCGACACTGCCCGTCGCGCGCGCACGGGGCGCCGAAGCCGTTGTCGGGCAGGCACAGGCCGTAGCGACGGCCGTTGAAGTCACCGGGGAAGGAGACGCACTTCTCGGGGGCGACGCAGCCTCCCGACATGAGCGGGTTGCAGTATGAGCGACACAGCGAGGTGGTGGCCGTCTCGGGAACGCACTGCAGGTTGGGCTGGCAGTTGCTGCCGCCCATCTCGTTGCGCTGACACAGCTCCCGCAAGGTGCGCAGCCCGGCCTGCTGACGGAAGCACACGCCGATGGGCCCCTGCGACTCGAACACCAGCGAGTTCGAGCTGGCGTAGGTGAGGCGGAAGCACAGCTCGCCCGTCTCGCACTGCGGTTGGTAGAGGTTGCACGAGGGCAGGCACACCGGGTTGCCGTTGAGCGTCACGCACGAGAGCCCCGCGCCGCACGCGGTGCCCTGGGGGCAAGGCTGGCCCTTGCGCGCGCCGACGCAGACGTTGCCCATGCCGCAGGTGAGGCCGTTGGGGCAGTCGTCGTCGGCGAGGCAGTGCACACAGGCGCCGCCGGGGCCGCAGCGCGCAGGGCCGGGCACGGTGCACTCGGCGTCGGTGCGGCAGCTCTGGCAGACGTTGCGCGTCACGTCGCAGACCGGCCGGTCGCGAGGGCAGTCGCCGTTCGCCGAGCACTCCACGCAGGAGTACGTCTCACCGAGGCAGCGGCCGGTGGCGCAGTCGGTGTCTTTGGTGCACCCGGTGAAGACGCAGCGCCCGCTGCGGCACCGCTCGCCGAGGCTGCACTCGAAGTCGCTCCCGCACGCCACGTCGTCGTTGCACAGCCCGTCACGACAGACCGCGCCGGTGAGCCCCACGTCGCGGCACGACTCGGGCTTCGCGCAGGCCACGGGCGCGCCTGCGTCGACCACCGAAGGCCCCGCGTCGACGGCGGGCATCGGCGCCGGGCACGCGGCGAACACCAACAGCGAGAGGAGCGAGAGCCGGCGCAGCACGGGAGCCGACAGCATACTCACCCTGCCCTCGCCGTCAGCCAGCGAAGTGCAGCAGCGCGGCCTCCATCACCTCGGCGCAGCGCAGCAGCTCCTTCGTCGGCACGTGCTCGCCCGTCTGGTGCGCCACCGTGATGTCACCCGGGCCGAACACCACCGGCACCGCGCCGAGCGCCGCCAGCTGCGGGCCCTCGGTGCCGAACGAGACCGTGTCTGACGCCTTGCCGGTCTGCGCCGAGACGAAGGTGACGAGGTCGGCCGAGGGGTCGGTGGCGAAGCCGCGGTCGAGGCGCAGCGGCGTCACCGTCATCGAGAACGACGGGTCTTCGGCGACGCACTCCAGGCGAAGGCGCTCGAGCGCGTCGAGCACCACGTTGACGTCCTGGCCGGGCAGCGGGCGCCACTCGAGGGTGAAGCGCGTCAGCCCGGGGATGACGTTCTTGGCCTTGCCGCCGGTGATGAGGCCGACGTTGAGCGTGCCGAAGGGCGGCACGAAGGCGGCGTCGGTCGTCTCTCGCAGCGTGGTGCGGCTGTAGCGCTCGAGGCGGGTCAGCAGCCGCGAGGCGCGGAAGACCGACGAGGCGCCGGTGTCGGGGTACGCGGAGTGCCCCTCTTTCCCGTGCACCTCGACCTCGGCGAGGCAGTAGCCCTTGTTGGCGCGAATGGGGCGCAGCGAGGTGGGCTCGCCGATGAGCGCGCGCCTGGCCTTGCCCAGGCCTGCTTCGACGAGCTTCTTGGCGCCGACGCAGCCGAGCTCTTCATCAGCGGTGAAGACGAGCATCGCGGGCTTGCGGAGCTTCGCCTTCACGCGCTCCATGGCGACGACGGCGCACGCGATGAAGGCCTTGGTGTCGCAGGCGCCGCGCCCATAGAGGAGGTCGCCGCGCTCGGTGAGGGTGAGCGCCTCGCGCCACCCCGCGTCGAAGGGCACGCAGTCGGAGTGGCCCACCAGCGCCAGCTCGGGCAGCCCTTCGCCGGTGGTGGCGAGCAGGTTCGCCTTCTCGACGCCCGCGTCGTCGACGTAGCGCTGCCGCTGGGTGGTGAGGCCGAGCGCGGTCAGGCGGCGGTCGAGCACCTCGATGACGGGCAGGTTCGACTTCGTCGAGGTGGAGTCGATGGCGACCAGCTCGCCGAGCAGCGCAATCACGTCGGACATGCGCACGGGCTCTAGCACGGCTCGAGCGGCGTGGACCGCGGGCTCGAGAGGGCGCACACTGGCCGGTGGGAGACTCCTTCACGAGGACTGATGGCGCCCTCCGAGAGCGACGACCAGCCGGTGCACCTGCTCCAGCGCAGGCTGGTGGTCGTCGGCCCCGAGGGCGTGAACCTCACCGCCGCCACCGTGCACTGCCCCATTACGCAGTCGGCCCAGGCGATGGAGCGCTGCGCTGCGTGCGCGCGACGAACGGGGCAGACGTCGCTGACGCTCGAGTGCGTGGTGCCCCGGCGCGTGATGGGCCTCACCGAGCGCTGCGGCGACCTGGTTCCGCGCGACACGCTGGTGCTGGACGCCGAGCTGCCGGTGCCCGCGGCCCTCGAGCTGATGCAGGCCGCCCAGGTGACGTCGGCGCCCGTCATCGACGACAACCACCTGCTCCTCGGCGTCACCCGCGCCTCGTCGCTCACCGCGCTGGCGCACGAGGCCGACGCCGAGGTGGAGGACGCGGTCAGCGACACCGTCGCCGCGAACGAGGCCCTCACCGTGCCGGAGCTGGCGAAGCTGATGGCGACGCGCGACCTCGACCGGGTGGCGGTGGTGAACGAGGCGGGGCTGCTGCTCGGGGTGGTGACGGCGCTCGACGTGGTGCGGTGGTTCAGCGACGCGGCCGCTGACGAACGAGACCGTCGGGGGCGCTGCGACGAGCGATAGCCAGGTCTTCGTCGCACCGCGTCGGCGCGTGCGCGCCTTCCATGGCCGAGCCTGTGCGAGAGTGGTGGCTCCACCCAGTCCGCTCCAGGAGCCCTCATGCGTCACCTCATGCTGGTGCTGTCGCTCGCCGTGTCCGCTGTCGTCCTCGTGCCCGGAGTGTCGTTCGCCGACACCTGTGTGTCGTGTGGGTCAGGGAGCAGCAACGGCTGTCAGCAGTGCCGCATGCCCGGTGGCGACACCCAGGCCGCGCGCAAGGAGTGCGAGAAGAAGGGCTGTAAGATCACCGGCACCTCGAGCTGCTCGTCGGCCGCGAACGTGAAGGTCTGCAAGCTCGAAGTGCCACAGGCGCCGATCAAGACCGCGATGCTCGACGTGCCCGAGTGCCGCGCGAACTGAAGCGCGCGCCCTGACGCACTCGCGCTGGCGAAACGCACCCCACCAACGATGGGGGTCGTGACGCAGGCGATGTCGCGCCGAGGTGACGCCGGCCCGCACGCTGGATGACTTCGGCCGTGCAGACCTGCCAGACCGCCCTCATGCGGTGGAGCCTCCCCTTCGTCCTCTCGACGCTCGCGTGCGGGCCCCTGCCCATGCCGCTGCCCGACGGCGGCGTCGTGGAGGAGGTGCCCGTCGACGCCCGCGACGGCGGCTCCAACGACGCGGGGGGCGACCTCGACGCCGGGTCCAGCGTGGACGCCGGCCCTGTCGCGGACGCGGGGCAGGTGGCCGACGCCGGCTCGCCAGACGCCCAGGCGGGCCTCGTGGTGTACCCCTTCAACCAGACGCACTCTCCGCTGACGCCGGCGGTGGTCGCGCACCTTCGTCGGGTCGCGACGCGAGAGGCCCACGACGACGACGTCTTCATGAAGGTGGGCGACTCCAACACGGTCAACACCAACCACCTCGCCTGCTTCTCGGGCGCCAACGTCGACCTCGGCGGCCGCGGCGCCCTCCAGCCGGCGCTCGACGCGTTCAACGCCAGCCGCGTGGCGGGCACGTCGCCCTTCGCCCGCGTCACCCTGGCCGCCACCGTCGGCTGGAGCGCGTCAGCGGCCATCGCCGGAACACCGGCGCCCCTCGAGCAAGAGCTCGCCGCCACCAACGCGCGCTTCGCCACGGTGATGTTCGGCACCAACGACATTCAAGCGATGAACCTCGAGGCCTACGGGCGAACCCTCTTCACGCTCGTCGACCGGCTGCTGGCGCGCGGCGTGGTGCCCCTCGTCACCAGCATTCCGCCCCGCGACGACTCGGCCGCCGCTGACGCGCAGGTGCCCTGGTACAACGGGGTGACGCGCGCGCTCGCTCAGTCGAGGCAGGTGCCGTACCTCGACCTCCACCGCGAGCTCCTGCCGCTGCCCAACCACGGCATCACCACCGCCGACGGCCTGCACCTGAACGTCTACCTGCCCTCGGGCGCGCCGCGAGGCTGTCTGCTGACGGCGCCGGGCCTGCGCTACGGCCACAACGTCCGCAACCTGGTGACGCTCGAGGGGCTCTCGCGCGCGTGGGGCGCGGTGACGCGGGGGACGGCGCCTGACGCGAGCGCGCCGCTCCGCCTCGGAGCGGGAACCGCGTCAGGGCCGCTCGTCATCGACGCCCTTCCCTTCGCCGACGTGCGCGACACCCGCCGCGACGGCGAGCGGCTCATCAACACGTACGCCGGGTGCTCGACGGCGAACGAAGGTGGCGCCGAGGTGGTGTACCGGCTCGAGGTGACGCGGGCGATGACAGTGCGCGCGACGGTGGTGTCCCTGGGCGCCGCCGACCTCGACGTTCACCTGCTCCAGGGCTCGGTGTCGGGCGCGGCCTGCGTGGCGCGAAACGACAAGACCGTCACCAGCGCGGTGCTGCCAGGCACGTACTTCATCGCCGTCGACACCTACGTCTCCGCCGGCGCCGAGCGCAGCGGCGAGTACGCGCTGGTGGTGATGGAGCAACCGTAGCGCCCAGGGGCCGCCGTCAGACGCACGCCGTCGAAGGGCGCTGCGTCTTCGCTGGAGCTTCCACCCGCTTCTCCACTAGGCCTTGCCCATGCTCCGCTCCCTCCTGTTGGTGACCTCCCTCCTCGCGCTCCCCGCCTTCCCCTGCAGCTTCGACTCCGACTGCAGCGGTGGGGCGAAGTGCAAGTCTGGCAAGTGCGCGAACACCGCCGGCGCGTCGTGCAGCTTCGACTCCGACTGCGGCGCCGCCAAGTGCAAGTCGGGCAAATGCGCGAACGCGCCCGACGGCAAGTGCAGCTTCGACTCCGACTGCGGCGGCGGGAAGTGCAAGTCGGGCAGGTGCGCGGCGGCGAGCGGCGGCTGCAGCTTCGACTCCGACTGCGGCGGCGGCGTGAAGTGCAAGTCGGGCAAGTGCGCGACCGCCGCCGGCGGCACCTGCAGCTTCGACTCGGACTGCGGCGGCGCGAAGTGTCGCTCCGGCAAGTGCGCCAACGGCCCCGACGGCAAGTGCAGCTTCGACTCCGACTGCGGCGGCGGGAAGTGTCGCTCCGGCAAGTGCGGGGGCCGCTGAGTCGTCAAAGCGCCAGCGACGCGCGCGTCAGGCGAGCGCCCGCATCGCCTGCGCGAAGCCGGCGGCCGTCTCCTCCGCGGCGGGGTGGCGGCCCTGGTTGACGATGAGCCGGCCTTGAACCCAGACCTCGCCAATGGCGCCGCTCGAGGCCCCCAGGAGCGCGGCTGACACCAGCGCCTCCCTGGGCGCGCCCACCATCGACGGGTGCCCGAGGTCGAGGGTGACGAAGTCGGCCGGCTGACCTGCGCGCAGCGCGCCGGTGTCGACGCCGAGCGAGCGCGCCCCCGCGGTGGTGAGCGCCCGCAACAACACCTGCCCGAGCGCCGACTCACGCGGCCCCTCCACGGCCCCGGGAAACAGCACCGCGCGACCCAGCCGCAGCAGCCGGAGGTGGCCTTCGAGCTGCCGCGCCTCGTCGAGCAGGTCGATGTGCGCCTGGCTGTCGCTCCCCAGCGCCACCTCGACGCCGGCCTTCAGCAGCTCATCGGCGCGCACGATGCCGTCGCCCAGGTTCCGCTCCGTCGACGGGCACGCGCAGACGACCGACCTCGACTGGCCCAGCAGCGCCACCTCGTTCGCCTCGAGGTGAATCGCGTGCACGCCGGTGAAGCGCGGGCCGAGCAAGCCGACGTCTGCGAGCAGCTCGATGGGGCGCCGGCCCGTCTCTGCGAGGCAGGCGCGCAGCTCGGCCGGCTGCTCCGCGACGTGCATGTGAAGGGGGCCGCTCGTCACCGCCTTCGCCACCTCCTCGAGCCAGCGCCGCGGCACGGCCCTCACCGAGTGCGGCGCGACGCCGATCGTCACCAGCGGGTCCTTCACCGCGCGCCGCAGCGCCTCGACCCGCCGCAAGAACGACTCGACGTCGCGGTCGATGAAGCGCCGCTGCCTGGGGTTCTCGGCGGCCTGAAAGCCGGCGCGCGCGTAGCCGACCCGCAACAGCACCACCCGCAGGCCCACGTCACGCGCCGCCTGGATGACGGTCTTCGCCAGCAGCGACTCGTCGTCGTAGGGCGTGCCGTCGGCCTGGTGGTGCAGGTAGTGGAACTCCCCCACCGTGGTGACGCCCGCGAGCGCCATCTCGACGAAGGCCTGCTTCGAGGCGGCGTAGAGCTGCTCGGGCGTGAGCGCGGTGGCCGCCTGGTACATGCGCTCGCGCCACGACCAGAAGTCGTCGGCCTCGTACCCTTCGGCGCGCAGCTCGGTTCGCCCACGCAGCACCCGCTGGAAGGCGTGGCTGTGGCCGTTCACGAAGCCGGGGAGGAGCAGGCGGCCCGCGAGCCGCTGCACCGGCCCGCCAGAGGCGTCAGCCACCACCAGGCCCGCGTCGTCCACGCACACGGTCGGCTGCTCGACGAGGCGACCATCGAGGACGGCGAAGTCGGGGATGAAGCGGGCGCTCACCCTCCGACGCTCGCACGAACGGGCGCCCTCACCAACGCCTCAGCTCACCGCGTAGTACGGGCGCAGCATCAGGAAGACGACGACCCCCGTCACCGACACGTAGAGCCAGAGGGGGTGCAGCACGCGCGTCACCCTGGTGTGCTTCGCGAAGTCCTTGCGCCACGCGAAGTAGAAGGCCGCGAGCGCCATCGGCACCACGCCCATCGAGAGCAGCACGTGGCTGGCGAGGATGACGAGGTACGCCACCTTCACCGCGCCCTCGCCGCCGAACTTCGTGTCGCCGTGCACCGCGTGGTACGCGAGGTAGCCGACGAGGAAGAGCGCCGACGCCGCGAACGCCGCCACCATGAAGTACCGGTGCAGGTCGGCGCGTTGCTTCTTGATCGCCACCCAGCCCGCCACCAGCAGGGCCGCCGCCGTCGCGTTGAAGACCGCGTTCACCGCGGGCATGAAGCGCAGGTTCACTGACGGGCTCTGCATGCCTCCATGCACCAGCAGGAGCCAGCCGAGCAGCGACAAGGCGAGCACCGAGACGACGGCGTTGAAGACGAAGAAGGGCTTGTCACTGCGGGGGCTGACCTCGGCGCGCTCCATCAGCCCTCTTTGCATCAGGGGCGCGGGTTTCGCCAACGGCTCGAATGATCAGGCCTCTCCACACAGGCATGTCCTCTCAGGGAGGACAGCGTGGGAGCGCCTACACCATCACCACACTCGCACATTGCTGGTTGACGACGATCAATACACACTGCCGTCGCCTTCCGGTGCTGTCCCCCTGTTCCGCTCTCTGGTCCTCGAGAGGTGCCCGATGCGAATGCTGACCCGAATCGTGAGTAGCTGCCTTGCGCTGCTCGCCCTCCCGTCGTTCGCCGACGGGCCCGCCTGTGACGCCTCGCCGTCGAACCTGCCCATCGAACGCCACGTTCGACAGGTGTACCTCGACATGCTCGGGCGCCCGCCCACCATGGCCGAGTACAAATTCTACGTCGCCAAGGGCGCCATCCTCCCCGAAGACCTCAAGGGGCTGATGGAGGACGAGCAGTTCTACAGCCGCATGCGCACGTACCACCGCGCGCTGCTGCGCTCGAACATCAGCAACAGCATCTTCATCAACGGCGACATGCGCCTGGCCAGCGTGCCGGTCGGCTTCCAGCCGCTGGGCATTCGCGGCAACCCGTCGACGGCGCTGCGCGGCCTCAACGGCGCCGGCTGCGACCCGTTCATCATGCAGGACGACTGCAACGCGACGAGCGAGGACCCGCAGCTCGAGCCGGCCACCAAGCGCTGCCGCGACAGCTACGGCGTGCCGATGCCGGTCAGCGTCGACTACAGCCCCGACCAGTATCGCTGCGAGGCCTTCACCGGCGTCGCCAACTGCAACGCGGCCATCGGCCAGACCGACGCGGCGGGCCGCACCATGCCGGCCAAGCACCTCCTCTTCTGCGACATGCGGCGCGTGGGCGTCAACCTGGTGCCCCACTACTGCCTGCCCAACGCGGGCAACCCCCAGACCGCCGGGCTCACCAACGAGATCTTCGACGGCTCGAACCTGAACGTGGTGGCCTTCACCAACCCCACCGCCACCGGCGGCCAGGTGGCGCGGCTCGACCGCTGCACCCTCGACCTCAACCTCACCGGCGGCATTCGCGGCCGCTACTCGGTGCCGCGCGGCTGCGTGCAGCGCGAGGGCGTGGTGATGACGGACCGACCGTACTGGGACACCGCGGGCACGGGCCAGGTGCCCATGTGCGCGGTCGAGGCCCAGGCGCGTGAGACCAACCCGTGGACCATGGAGTCGTGCACCACCAGCCGCTTCACCGGCGACCGCTCGTGCGGCTGCGGCGTGAAGTCGAACCGCTGCGAGTCGGCCAACACCGCGCTGCACACCGCGCGCATCTCGGCCTTCAACGACGAGCCGGTGCTCATCGCCGACTCGGTGCTGCGCCGCGACGAGGCCTACTTCAACATCCTCACCACCCGGCGCAGCTTCGTGAACGGCACCCTGTCGCAGCTGTACCGCCAGAACCAGTCGCCGCAGTCGTGGCTGGTGACGCCGCCCACCACCCGCGACGCCATTCCCGACGTGGCGCTCAACGACACCATGACGTGGGTCGAGTACACGCGCGACGACTACGCCTCGGGCGTGCTGACGACGCCCTCGTGGCTCTACCGGTTCCCCACCCAGCGCTCGCGCGTCAACCAGTTCTACGAGGTGTTCCTCTGCAAGCACTTCGCGCCCGAGGCCGGGGCCATCGCGCCCGCGCCCGAGGACAGCTGCAACCGTGAGAACAACCTCGCCAAGCGCTGCGGCTGCTCCTACTGCCACGCCACCGTCGAGCCCATGGGCGCGCACTGGGGCCGCTTCGGCGAGCGCAACGCGCAGTACCTCAACCCCGACCGCTTCCCCCGCCTCGACGCCCGCTGCCGCGACTGCGCGCTGGCCGGCGACACCACCTGCAACAACGAGTGCGGCAACTACGTGATGCAGGCCTTCGACGGTGACGGCGCCAACTCGCTGGGCCTGCTGCGCACCTACCTGTACCGCACCCCCGACGAGGAGCCGAACATCGCCGGCGGGCCGCGGCTGATGGTGCAGCGCTTCCTGCAGACCGGGGAGCTCGAGGCCTGCGCCGTGCGCAACATCTGGAACCACCTGCTGGGTCGGCCGATGACCAGCCAGGAGGAGTCGCTGTACCTCACGCCGCTCGCCCAGGGCTTCGCCAACGACGGTCACAACCTGAAGGCGCTCATGCAGCGCGTGGTGGCCACCGAGGCCTACCGGAGGATCGACTGATGAAGACCGCATTCCTTCAGAGCGCCCTGCTCGCCGTCGCCGTGGCGGCGTGCACCTCGAAGCCCGCCGAGAAGCCGGAGCTGGCGGGCACCCTCGAGACCGTCGACATGGGGCACCACCCGCCGACGGTGAAGCTGCCCGACCCCGAAGAGAACCAGGGGCACGTGGGCCGCAAGCCCCGCCGCATCACGGTGGCCCAGCTGCGCGAGTCCATCCTCACCACCACGGGGCGGCAGTGGTCGCAGATCAACGCCCTCGCGGCGTCGCTCGGCCAGCCTGACTACGCGCTCACCGTCAGCGAGTCGACCGAGGCCAACCTGGTCTTCGCGAAGTTCGTCGAAGACGGCGCCCGTGAGGTCTGCCTCGCCGTGGCCAGCGCCGACCTGGCCCGGCCCAACGCCGCCGACCGCGTGCTCTTCCCCGACGTCACCGTGGCCAACCGCGACTTCACCACCATGACCGACGACGCCATCAAGGCCAACCTCTCGTACCTCTCGGTGCGCTTCTGGGGCCAGCCGTTCGCCCCCGCCGAGCGCGACGCGTGGACCGCCACCTTCAAGACGGTGGCCGCGCGGGCCAAGACCATCAACCGGCCAGAGCAGGCGTGGGGCGCGATGTGCGTCGCCTTCATGACCGACCCCCGCTTCATCACCTACTGACGGAGCCACCCACCATGTCCAAGAACTCCGCGAACCCTGCGCTCAACCGCCGCACCTTCATGAAGGCCGCCTCGGCCTTCGCGGGCTCCACCATGTTCGGTGGCGTCTCGTTCAAGGCCTTCGCCCAGCAGGCGCAGGCCCTCGCCCCCGCCGACCACTGCTTCGTCTTCGCCTACTTCTCGGGCGGGTGGGACCAGCTGCTCAACCTCGACCCGCGCGACCCGACCGAGTTCACCCCTGAGCGCATCAGCGAGACCCGCATCCTCCCGGGCTACTCGCTGCTCTCGCAGGACCCGAGCTACCCCACCATGCCGATTCAGCCGCCGGGCTCGAACATCGCCTTCGGCCCCGCGGTGGGGAACTTCGCCAACCACTTCGACGTGATGTCGGTGGTGCGCGGCATCAACATGAACACCGTCGCCCACGAGGTCGGCTTTCGCTACTTCCTCACCGGCAAGGAGCCCAACGGCAGCGCGGCCCGCAACTCCTCGACCGCCACCGAGGTCGTCGGCCAGATGTACCCGAAGATGGCCAACAAGCCGCCGGTGCCGAACCTCGCGTTCAACATCGAGTCGTACAACGACCGCTACGGCGGCTACGCCAACGCCCTGCGCGTCTCGTCGGCCAACGACCTGCTCCTCACGCTCTCGCCCAGCCCCACCGCCATCGACAGCGAGATCGAGAAGCAGCTGCTCGACATGCGCGGCCAGCCGGTGACGTGCGAGGCGCAGCTGTACGACTCCCGCGGCCTCGTCACCCAGTACCAGGACGCGCGCAAGCAGGTGCGCACGGTGCTCGACGCCACCCTCGACCGCTACTTCCGCTTCGACTCCACCACCGGCGACTCGATGGCCGTGGCCATGGAGAAGTCAGCCACCGTCGCGCGCTACAAGCTGCGCGTCGGCAACAACGGCCTGCCCAACGACCCCCGCAACTCGTCGGCGGCCCGCGCGGCCCTGGTGGCCACCGCCCTCAAGAAGGGCGTGAGCCAGTGCGTGAGCATGAACATCGCCGGTGGCCTCGACACCCACTTCGGCACCCAGCTCACCCAGGCCAACAACCAGCGCGCCGGGTGGAACGCGCTCGCCGACCTCATCTCGGACCTCAAGGAGTCGGACCACCCGTCGGGCGGCAAGTTCATCGACCACACCACCATCGTGGTGTTCTCGGAGTTCAGCCGCACCCCGCTCATCAACGCCGCCGGCGGCCGCGACCACCACATCACCAACTCCTGCGCCGTCATCGGCAAGGGCGTGAAGCACAACCACGTCTTCGGCGCCTCGGGCAACGTCGGCATGGCCTCGGGTGTGGTGAACCACGACACCGGCCTGCCCGACCCGAAGGGCTACCAGTACCTGCCTGACCACGTCATCGCGACGGTGATGGCCGGCGCGGGCCTCGACTACAGCATCATGCGGGTCGAGCCCCTCAAGGGGTTGCTCGCGGGCTGACCCCCGCCGACCTCGAGGCGCCGGGGGCTTCGGAGACTTCTCCGGAGCCCCTTTTCGTTGGGCTACGCTTCCGGGCCGGTGAGCGCGCTTCTTCGTGACGGCTCGAACGCGACGCTCGCGTGAACGAAAGGACGACGACGTGATGCAGGGTCGCCTGATCTGGACGACGGTGGTGGTGTGGAGCTTCGGCTGTGGCGGCACCATCACCGAGGCGCTGACGGCGGCGCCGGTTGACGTCTCGACGGTGACGTCGATGGTCGACGTCGCGGCGACGCCCGCCTTCGCCGATGAGCGCGGCGGCGGCCTCTTCGTCGACCTCGCCGGCCGCGTGGTTCGCCTGCGCGGCGACGGCACGCGCGCGGCGCTCGCGTCGCACCCGCAGAACGCCACCCCGCCCGGCCTCGCCACCAGCGTCTGGCCCCTGGGCCCGTACACCGCGCTCGTCGTCACCGACCGCGGGCTCTTCGTGGCAGACGGCGGCTGGCTCATCGCGCCGCCGTGGCAGACGCGGCTGTCGGCCGAGGGCTTCCTCTCGAGCGCGACGGGCACCGACGGCGTGGCGTGGATCGCGCACCAGACCGGCCTCTTCCGCGTCGAGGGCGGCGAGCTGAAGGAGCTCAAGGCCGACGGCGCGAGCATCACCGGCATCACCGCGCTGGCCATCGCGCCCGCCACCGACCTGCGCCCCGGCGTCTGGTTCGCGCAGGGCAACACCGTCTCGGTCGCCGCGCAGACCGGCGCCAACAGCTTCTCGATTCGCGACAGCGGCCTGTCGGCCGACGAGCTCGCTGGCGGCGTGCGGGGCATCGCCGGCATCTCGACCTCGCGCACCTCGTCGGGCGAGGTGTGGGTCATCACCCCGAAGGTGTTGTTCCAGCGCACGCTGGTCAGCTGGCGGCGCTTCGAGCTGGGCCGCGCGCCCCGCCAGGTGCTCTCGTCGGGCCGCTTCCTCTGGCTGCAGTCGGGCGACGGGCTGTACCGCTACGACGCCGACGCGAAGCTGTGGAACCTGGCCAGGGGCCTCGAGGCCGTGCCAACCCTGCTGGCCGTCGACGCCGCCGGGAGCGCGTGGGTGCGCGTGGGCGACAAGACGCTGGCCGTCGCGCCCTCGGTGCCGCTGCGGCTGCTGGGCCTCTACCAGAGCCAGGTCGTCTACGACCCCGACGAGGTGGTGCAGGTGGTGGTGCCACAGGCGCACGCGCTCGAGTCGCTGACGTGGCGGTTCGACGACAACGAGGCGCGCACCGTCGACGTCAGCAAGGGGCAGGCGGGCGCGCCGCCGCAGCAGAACCTCACCTTCCACTCCCTGGGCGGCGTCGAGCCCTCGGGGCGGCTGCGCTTCCTCTCGTTCGCCGCGCTGAGCGACGGCCTGCACACCCTCGAGGTGAACGCGCGCACCACCGACGGCGTCGACGCCAGGCGGCTGGTGCACTTCGACCTCGAGGCGTCGGCGTCGATCCAGGTGTCGTGGCAGCGTGACATTCGCCCGCTCGCCGAGGCGCGCTGCAACAAGTGCCACGCCACCGGCACCCAGCCGCGGATGACGAACTTCGAGGAGTGGAAGGCCAACGCCGACGCGAGCGCCGCCGCCGTTCGAGACCGCCGCATGCCGGCCGACGGGCCCCTCGACGCCGCCGGCATTCAGCTCATTCAGCGGTGGGTCAACGGAGGAGCACTGCCATGACGACGCCCACCCGGTGCCTTGCCCTCGCGTGCCTCACGGGGCTCCTGGCCTGCGACCCCCCCGTGCTCCGCAATGGGCGGCCGCCCGCCAGGTCCGGCCCGTGTCCGGCCGCCTGCGGATCGGGGC
>JACSRE010000425.1 GCA_014879945.1 Myxococcus sp. | reverse complement strand
CACGGTCTCATGATCGACCGCGATCAGCCAAAGTTGCGGGTGGGCCTATTTCGCGACTGCTCTTGAGTCGGCCCACTTGACCGAGAACACGTGACGAGCGCGCTCGCACCTTCAAACGTCACCGGCACGAAGAGCTTCCCGTAGCTGCGTCCAGGCCGACGGCCTCACCGAGTGACGAAGGTCCCACCATCCCAAGAGACCCACGCGATGGACGAACGAAGGCCAGTGGCCACGAGCGGAGCGGGGAGCTCAAAGAGCACCATGTCGTCCCGGCCGTCACGAACGCCATGCCACGCGAGGGCCCTTCGCTGATTGGGCGACTGAACAACCACGCCATTCTGAACAGCGCGAAGCGAAGTGCTCGCAGGACCCCAACCTGATGGGGCGACGAACGACCGGTCCTGTGGATCATCGACCCAGCCACCATCGAACACATACGCCACGACTGACCAGTCGCCGTCGACAATTGCGGGCGGGCCCCAAGCCTCGTCGCCCAGGGCTGCGGTCACGTAGCCAGGCAAACAGCCCGAATCGGCAAACGTCTCGGCCTCGCAGAGTTCCCCTGTGAGACTTCGGGTAAGTCGCGAGAAGTACGTGCGGGATGCGCGTCGAAATACGAGCCCGACGCCCGCGTCGCGCTGAAGTGGCATGTCGCGACGCCCACCGTCAGCATCAAAGAGGCTCAGCACGAACGTTGAACTCAGCGTAGCAAGTCCATCGACATCGCCGGACCATGACGTGACATCACCTGTCGAGACAAAAGGGCTCAGCTGGCTGATTGAAGCGCCAGCTGAGATTCCACCGTCTCGAAGCGCGAAGACCACTCCGGCTCCGTTGAGCCACTCATCGGCGACAGGGCCTGTTCCACCGTCAGCGAAGTGAACGCGCCCGTTGCACGCGAAGGACTCGGGGAGCGCCTCGCCGCGGATGCACGCTTGATCGATGAGCCAACTGCGGGCTGGCCGAGCGAAGTAGAGACGCTCGAGGCGGACCCAAGTCTCCGCGACCAGTGTCTCGAGATAGTAGATGCCAGCGAGCTGTCTGGGCGTCCGAAGGTCGCCATCAACCTCGATCGGCTCCACCACTTCCCTCGTCCGCACGCTCGTCAATCGGTAGGAAGACGCAGCTGAGAAGCAGCCCCCGCCATCCCCACGGTACGCCGTGGCAAGAGTGGTCGGGCCGATTGTCGCGAACACGGTCTCGGCCGGCGCCCAGCAACGCTGGACCGGTCCACCGTCAAGGCCGCCGTCCAAGCGTGGTGGCATGTGGCTGCAGCCGACAATGACGAGACACGCCAACACAGGCAACGGCCGTGTCACGGGCGCGTCGGCACCTTCGGCCACCACGCGTAGCCGATGTACCTTGGTGGCGTGCACGGCCCGAGCGTGCTGTTCATGTAGAATACCTGGAAATTCGCGGGGGCGTCGGCTCGGAACTCAATCACTTCCAACGTGTTGTCTCGGAAACCACTCCAAGCCGTCAACCGAGTCGCCTGCCCAGCCGAATTGACCTCTGCCACGACAATGTCGAAGTCGGCTGTGGGCGCGTTGAGGCTGTTCGGGAGGGAAGAGTAGGCAAGCGCTACGCGTGCGCGATCCCCGGAGCTGAGGCTGAAACGTGCTCCTGGAAGTGGCTGCATCGCGGCAGTGCCATTCGAAGGACAGAAGCTGGGACCGGCTATAAGGTAAGCGCGGTTGTTCACGAAAATGTCGAGGGCACCTGCGGCGTCGATGCCACCCGCTCCATCAAACTCACTGAGTGGAACAAGCGGGTAGCTTCCACCCACCCGTCGAGGCACCGAAACGCCATCAACGTTGTGTTGCGCGGCGGCCGCAATGACGGCGCGAACGATTTCGTTCGGAAGGGTGTTGAGGTGCCCCTGACGCCGCCACTCTCCCCCGAGAAGGGCAGCGATGCTGCTCACCTGGGGCGCGGCAAGGCTTGTCCCGCCTCTCCACTCCACAGTCGTCGCATTCCAAACATAGGCGACATCGGCCGATGCGACGACATCTGGCTTCGGACGTCCGCCGAACACTCCAGTTGGATTCACCCACGAGGAGAGGGGTGAGACCATGTCTCCTTCCCATTTGCTGTCGCGCAGGTCGATGTACTGGCCGACAGCCACGACATTGAGGCCGTTCGCGGGCGAGGGAACATTTGCGTAGTCCGGCGGCGAGCCCACCTTGATGTTGCCAGCCCCCGCTACGACGGTGATGCCCAAGTCGTATGCCTGCTCGTCGAGGAACTTGCCCACGCTGAGCGGCTCCCGTGTGTGTGTGTTCCAGCCCTGCCCAGTCGGTGGTCCCTCGTACCAGCTGAAGTTGTAGGCATCCTCAGCGATGGTGAGGAGCACCCCAAGTGCAAGCCGGGTCGTGTCGAAATTGTTACCCGCCAATCTAGAGTTGCCGGCGAAGTCCACAGCCGCCGATGGCGCCCCGCCCGGCGCTACTCCGGAAAACACATTCGCCACCATACCAACGACTTCCTGTGCATGGTCCACATCGTCGCCGCCTGCGGTTCCAGCACGCCGCACCACAAGAGTCGGGATGATCGGGTTTGGGGCAATGTTCCCGCTTTCAACGACACCGACTCGTCCGCCGCCGCCGCCATTCCCGGTCGCGTGTGCGAGACCGAACTGACCGGACCCATACCAGCTCATGGGGTCGTTCGACAGCAGCACGCCTTCGGCCTCGTCGATCGAAACGGAAGAGAACGCCGTCCAGCGCGCTGCTGCGCGGAGATCGCCCACTTTCATCTGAAACCGAATCGCAAACATGTCTGGTAGCGCCTCGAACTGGCCACTCGGAAAGGACGAGCTCAGCTGACTCAACGTCGGTGCCGCAAACGTGGACAGATATTCGGCCTTCGCTACACGTGGCGAGGAAGCGCCGCGAAAATCGGGCGTTGTTGGGACTCGAGCGAGCACGAAAATCCCACTCACTGAAGCGGTGACCTGGCGCTTCTTGAGTGTGGCATCCTGCGTTGGCGTCAGGGCTCCGAACTTGGTCCATAGTGCGCTGAATTCGGCCTGCAGGAGTTCATCGCCTGACACTTCGGTACCGTCTGGAAGGAGGGCGATCTGACAGAAGCCAGGAACGTCCGGGCGCAAGAACTTGAAAGCGGAGAACGTCACCTTCGTTGCCGGGAGCGTCGTGGTGTTCTCGATGACGTCCTCAAGTTCCGAGGACGCTGCACCAAGTTGTGCTGCACAACGGTTGCGGGCCTCCTCCAACAACCCGGCGGCCATAGCGACCGGAGCGAGAAGCAGCGCGAGTGCGCCAACGAGTTTGGCTGACATAGTGGTCCCCCCAGACGATTCGGGAGGCTCATAGCAGCATCTGAGGTGGACTGGTAGCGCACACAACCAACCTGTCGGTTGGTGCCGAGCAGGGCTCGAAGCCTGCCACGAGTCCAGACTGGTGGCCTTCTGTTGCAAGGGCCGAGGCTGGTGTCCCTCGTGCACCAACCGGCGCGCCGTCGAGACTGGAGTCCGCCTCGCCGCGCTCCTGCCGCACGTGCGTCACCGCCAGTGGACGTTGAGTCTTCCCTTCTCGTTGCGCTTCGTCGTCGTGAAGCGGCCGGCGCTCCTCAAGCGCCTCGAGCGCCGGCTGGTGAGGGCCATCTGGCGCTGGCAACGGCAGGTGGCGCGACGGCTGGGCGTCCCGGGCCCGCTGCGCGGAGGCGCCGTCGTCTTCACCCAGTGGTTCGGCTCCAGTCTCCAACTCACGCCGCACCTGCACGCCCTCTTCCCGGAGGCCTTGTGGACGAAGGACGGCCAGGTGGTGACGCTGCCCGCGCCGGACGACGCCGAGGTGGAGTCCATTCTCGGCCGGGTGCTGCGCGGCGCGCGGAAGGACTTCGCCGACGCCCACGCGCCCTGGCCGGAGGACGAGTACGAGGCGCTCCAGCGCGAGTCGTTGCAGCGGCCGCTGGGGCTGGCCCTTCCTCCTTCACCACGTCGCCGACGCGTCGCTGTCGGTATGGGCTTCTCGCTGCACGCCGACACCGCGGTGCACGGCCACGACAGGCAGGGCCTCGAGCGCCTCGTCCACCTCGGACTCGGAGGAGTACGCGCCCCTGCTCGCGCGCGCGAACGAACTCCTGAAGGCCGAGTACG
>JACSRE010000052.1 GCA_014879945.1 Myxococcus sp. | reverse complement strand
GGCTTCCCAGGCGCGAACGCGAAGTGCCGCGCCGAGTTCCCCGACAGCTTCTTCTGCAGCTACGGCGACTACAGCCGCGCGGAGCCGGGCGCGGGTGCGCCGGCCGGGGGCGCGTGGGTCGACTACGAGCGCACCAGCGCCGGCGTACGCGCGAGCAGCCCCTGCAACAACGGCCTGGGCTCGTGGACGTACGCGGGCACCGCCGACATCGCCGACTACGTGAACACCACCGGCGGCACGGTGGGCTCGAACTGCAACATCGCGCGCGCGCTCACCTGCCGCACCCCCATCAAGCGCGTCTTCCGCGGCTTCACGGCGACGAGCTACCTCGGCGACCTCGGAGGCTTCCCAGGCGCGAACGCGAAGTGCCGCGCCGAGTTCCCCGGCTCGTTCTTCTGCTCCTACTCGGACTACACGCGCTCGGAGCCCAGCGTCGGAGGCCCCGCCACAGGCGCGTGGGTCGACTACGAGCGCACCTCGGCTGGCGTGCGGGCGACGAGCCCGTGCAACAACGGCCTGGGCTCGTGGACCTACTCGGGCAACGCCGACATCGCCGACTACGTGAACACCTACGGGGGCACGGTCGGCTCGAACTGCAACGTGCCTCGGCAGTTGGCGTGCTGTCAGGGGTACTGACGAGCGCTCAGGGCACCGAGACCTGCTGCAGCGCAGCAACGAGCGCAGCCCTCAGGCTCGCCTCATCGTTCGCGGGGAAGAAGCGCTGCAGGCAGCTCGGGGTCGTCGTCGGGCAGGCCGTCGCTTCGCCTTCGTCGGCCATGGCGTTCATCACCGTCGTCACCTGGGGCGTGAACATGTCGGCGATGACGATGACCGCCGTTCTCACCCCCGCCGCGCGCAGCGCCGCGACCGCCTGCACCGTCTCGACCTGATCGAGGTACCCGGCCCTGCAGTACTGGCCGGTGCAGTTGTTCCCGAGCGTGCAGAGGTCGGCGGCTGGCGGTGGCATGTTCGAGCAGCCCAGCGCGTTGTTCGGGTTGCAGTTGGGCAGGCCGTCGGTGATCAGCACGACGCCTCGAGGGCGACCGGCCGACTGGAGCGCCGGCAGCGTTGCCGCGAAGCGCAGCGCCCCTGCGGTCGGGGTGCCACCACTGACTGGAATCGCGCTCCCCACCCCCATCACCGCGGAACGAACGGCGGACGACTGGCTCGACAGCAGCCCCGGGCTGTCGGGCGTCGAGGGTTGCGGCAGCGCCACCGCTTCTGCCGTCGAGGGCGCGCAGCCGACGGGCGAGAACGAAGCGTCGCTCTTCGGAAAGGTGGTCAGCCCGAAGCGGGCGAGCGCAGCGCTGCTCTGGAGGAAGGTGTCGAGCGCGCCACGGAGCGCGCCGACCCGGGTGGGGCACACCATGCAGGCAGGCCCACCGCCAACCGGCCCGCCATCGGTGCTGGGGCAGCACTCCGTGCCGCTGCTCCCCTCGAGGAGGGTGTTCATCGAGCCCGAGACGTCGACGAGCAGCATCACGGTCGGCGCGGCCTGGCCACCGCCGGCACCGCCGCCGCCTGCGCCCCCTGCCGCACCGCCGCCGGTCGCGTTGCCGCCGGCCGAGCCCCCTGCCGCACCACCGCCGGTCGCGTTGCCGCCGGCCGCGCCCCCTCCTGTCGCCTGGCCTCCGCTGGCGCCGCCACCCGTCGTGACGCCACCGCCAGAACCGCCGCCAGCAGCGAAGCCACCCGCCGCGCCACCGCCCACGCTCGAGCCGCCGACGCACGCGCCGAACTGGCAGGTCTGCGCTGCCGAGCACTGCACACACGCCGAGCCGTTCGCGCCACAGGTCGAGGCCGTCGCGAGCGACTGGCACTGGCCCGAGGCGTCACAGCAACCGGTACACGTCGAAGGCCCGCAAGGGGGCGGGTTGCGTCCGCACGAGAAGAAGTCGAGGCCAACGACAAGAAGAAGCAGGGGCAGGGCGCGCATGCTCGCGATGGTACTGCTCGGGCCAGCCTTCGTGGGGACTATGGAAACGAGAGGGTGAGCTGAAGCCGCGGCGACTGGTTGACGAAGCTCAGGGGTCGACGATGGCCATGGTGCACCGCGAGATGCACACCAGCTTCCCCGCCTCGTCGGTCAGCCGAATCTCCCACACGTGCGTCGCGCGCCCGAGGTGGAGCGGCGTGGCCGTCGCCGTCACCACCCCCTCGCGTTTGCCGCGCACGTGGTTGGCGTTGATCTCGAGGCCCACCGCCGACTTGCCCGACTCGCCCACGTTCATCCACGCGCCGATGCTGGCCACCGTCTCGGCCAGCACCACGCTCGCCCCGCCGTGCAGGAGCCCGAACGGCTGGTGCACGCGCTTCTGAACGGGCATGCGCGCCACCACCCGCTCCTTCGTCAGCTCGACCAGCTCGATGCCCAGGTGGTCCGACAACGTGCCCTGCGACGCCTCGCGCATCAGCTCCATCGGAGTGCTCATGCGCTTCCCCTACACCCCGGCGAGCAGGTTCTCCAAGGCCTCGACGGGCAGGCCCAGGCGCCGCCCTTCCGTCACCAGCTCTCCGAGGAGCAGGCGCGACTGCGGGGCCACCTTGGTGAAGTGCACGCGCGCGTAGGTCTCGAAGTCGAACGGCACCACCAGCGGCGCGAGCGAGGTGGCCACCTTGAGCACCCAGGGCCGGGTCGGGAGCGTGGGCAACAACGGCGCCGGGCGGCCGAGCCGCTTCGCCGTCACCGCGAGCGCCTGCGCACTGGCCTCCACCGAGAGCGCAGGGTCGCGCCGGAGTTCTCGCAGTGACCAGCCGTGCCGCTCGAGCGCGCGCACCGTCACCAGCAGCGCGGCGGTGAAGAAGATGACCTCGGCTTCGAGGCCCTCGCGGCGCACCGACGGCAGCCCGCCGGCGCGGAGCGTCTTCACCACCAGGTCGACCTGCGCCTTCGGCCCCCCGAACGCGAACGGCGAGAACGGAGGGAACCAGTACGCGGTGCCTTCGGCCTGCACGGCCGCGGTCGGCGACAGCGGCGTCGCGAAGCTCACCAGGCTGATGAGGCCCCGCACCAGCTTCGCCTCGTCGAGGCCAAGGGCGAGCAGGCGCGCGCGATCGTCGAGGCCCGGCTGCAGCCCCACCACGACGGCGTCACCGAACGACTTCGCGAGTGAGACCAGCCAGGGGCTCTCGAGCGCGTCGGAGGGCACGGTGAGGAAGACGACGTCGAAGCGCCGGTCGCCCAGCGTGCTGACCACCGCGTTCACCGAGAGCGTCGAGGTCGTCGCCCGGCCGAACCAGCCCAGGCGCGTCATGGTGGTGGGCTTGACCTTCTCGGGGCTGCGCACCGCGAAGGTGACGTGCGCGCCGCCGCGCGCGAGGTGGAGCGCGATGACCTGGCCGACGGCGCCGGCTCCGACGACGAGCGCCCTCACTGCCCGAGCTGGATCTTCACCGTCACCGAGATGAGCCGCCCCTCGGCGCCGCCCAGCTCGTGCCGGTACGAGAGGTCGATGCCGCTGCCCTGCGAGAACCAGCCGATGCCCCCCGAGAGGTACTGGTGGTTCATGATGCCGTCGTACTGGTAGCCGATGCGCAGCGGCACCGACATCGCGACCAGCCACTCGACGCCGCCGTGGTACGCGAAGCGCGGCACGGCCTGGTTGAAGTCGGCGCGCAGGTCGAAGCACGGCGTCAGCTGGTTGGCGATCAACGAGCTGATGGACGCGACGAAGTAGCGGGTGATGTCGCGGTTGAAGTTGTTGATGAGGTTGTGGCCCGACACGCCGATCGAGAGGAACTGCGCCGGCCGCACCAGCAGCCCCGCGTTCATGGTGATGGAGTTGGTGTTCGACGCCCCCACCAGCACGTGGTGCCGCGCGGCCAGGCCGAGGTGAATCCAGTCGGCGAGGGAGTAGGCCGCCGCCATGGTGGTGACGTGCCCGTAGCGGCGCTCGAGCCCGCCGTAGGTGACGAAGTGGTAGCTGATGCCGCCGGCGATCTGGTTGGTCGAGTCGGCCAGCGCGAGCGTTCCGAAGCCCATGCCGTTGGGCACGTCCCACGAGCCGGAGCCCTCGATCTGGTAGCGCTTGTAGGCCGCCAGCGCCGCGGGGTTTCCGCCCAGCGTCTCGGCGCCGTAGCCCATCGACTCGTACGCGCCGCCCATGGCCAGGTTGCGCGAGTGCATGAGGTCGCGCAGGTCGGGCCCGGCGGCGGACATCCAGT
>JACSRE010000424.1 GCA_014879945.1 Myxococcus sp. | reverse complement strand
CGCTGGCCTCGAAACGAGCGTGACGATGCTCGTGAGCGCCCGTCTCCTCTCGCTGCTGCTCTCGGCCGCGCCTGGTGAACTCGCTACCGCGCAGGCCCTCCAGCGCCGCCCTGGCTCTCGACCCCCGGCCCCGGTTCCTGCTTTGTCCTTCTTCTCCGTCCCCCACTGCTTGAGGGCCTTGTTGGTCGTGAAGATCATCGAGCGACGCTTGAGGTGGCGCTCGTTGACGACGTGGAAGAGCACGTTCGCGGCGTCGTCGCCGTACGCGAGGTAGCCCACCTCGTCGACGACGAGCACGTGGGGTTGCACGTACTGCACGAGCGCCTCGCGCAGACGGCCCTGAGCGCCAGCACCAGAGAGGTCATCGATGAGCTCGGCAGCTGTCACGAAGCGCGCCTCGAAGCCGAGCTGGATGGCTCGGTAGGCGATGGCGATGGCCAGGTGCGTCTTCCCTCGACCTGGCCGGCCGTGGAGCACGACGTTCTGGCCCTGGGTGAAGAAGTCTGGAGAGAGCATCGTGCCGAGCATCGAGATGCGCAGCGTCGACTGGAAGGTGAAGTCGAAGTCGTCGACCGTCTTCAGGAAGGGGAAGCCGGCGTCGCGAGTGACGCGGGACAGACGAGTCTGTTGTCGCTGGGCGACTTCCTCCGAGAAGAGCACCTCCAGCAGGTGCTGGTAGGTCCAGTCTTCCTTCTCGGCGCGCGCGCAGAGGTCTCGCCACGCACGGCGAGCGTTCGCGAGGTGCAAGCGCTTGAGCATGGCGTCGACGTCGATGGTGCTCATTGGCGCACCGCCTCTCCGTCGAAGCTCATCTGCAGCACTCGGTTCTCACGCAGTTGATGAGCGACGTACTCGGCACCCCAGGTCGAGCCGGCCGATGCGCGGATGATGGCGGCCCGCAGGGCATCGTCGCCGTAGATGCTCAGCAGCTCGTGCAGCACGTTGACGTCGCGCTGCCAGCGTTGCGGGCGTCGGTGGATGACCTCGGTGAGGTAGTCGACGACGTCGTTGCCCAGGGCGAAGAGGTGCTCGCGCTTGAGGTAGTCACGAGCTCTTCGGGCGCTCGTCGCGCTGAGTGCGGCAGCTCGATGCTCCGGCAGGATGGAGACACCATGCGGCTCGACGATGCGCGGGTGCGTCGCCGAGTAGCGGCCGGCAACGATGCGCACCGTCGAGACACCCAGGTACAGCGTGCCGGAGAAGCCCATCGCCGTCGGCGGCATCGAGTAGCGGCACGTCTCGTACGTCACCATGCCCGTGGGCCCGACGTAGGCCGGGAAGCGCAGCTCGAGCTCCGAGCTGGCGATGCGTACCGGCCGCAGCCGGGCTGCCTCGTCGCGCTTCATGCGGTCCGCCGGCACCTCTCGCGTCGCTCGAGAGGGACGTTCCTCGTTCACTTCGTCGTGCCACGCCGCCAACTGCCGTCGAAGGTCGTCCTCGTCGAGGAAGCGGCGCTGCTTGAAGAAGCTGCCTTTCACCCAGCCGACCAGGTTCTCGACGCTGCCCTTCTGTCGCGGCTGGTACGGCCAGCAGAGCTCGACGCCGACGCTGAGTTCGGCCACGACTGCGAGGAAGGTCGGGTTCCACTTCGTCACCGTCCCGTCCTTCTTCCACTCGAGGGCCACCGTCTTCGGCCGGTCGAAGACCGAGAGCAGCGGCACACCGCCGAAGAGCTCGTAGTGGCCGACCAGCGCCCGCACGAGAGACTCGACCCGCTGGTCGGGCACCAGCGTCACAGCCGTCATTCGCGAGTACTTCAGTCGTGAGGCGAAGAAGTGAAACCGGCGCACCGCGCCGTCGACGAAGCGCACGTCCACTTCCCCGAAGTCGTGCTGGCAGAACTCGCCCGCGACGCCCTCGAAGCGCACCAGAGGCTGCTCCTGCTTCGGCCGCACCTCGCTGAGCAACGCGTACAGCGCGCTCTTCGCTCCGCTGTACCCGTCTTCTCGCGGCCGCCTGAGGACCTCGAGCCCCATCAACGATGGCTCGGCGGTCACCATCGCCTGCACGCGCTCTCGCCATGGCTCGACCTTCGAGGGTCGACCCACAGCTCTTCGCTTCCTCTCGGCCACGTCATCAAGCGACACGATGACCGGCTCGTGCTCGATGTTCCGCACGCTGCGTTCACTGACGTCGAGGCGTTCGGCCACCTCTCGCTGGCTGTGTCCCGCCTCGCGCAGCACCTTCACGCTGTGTCTCTTCACCATGCTGTGCATCCCGTCGTTCTGCCGCGTCCGCCCGGCCTTGCGACCGGCGAGAATTTCCGGAATGGGACCGGTCAGAGTTTTCGGAACTCACACGCACGGCAACGGCCCTCTTCGACGTCATGGCGCCAACCTGCCTTCCTCTGGACTTCAAGGAACGCGATGACAGTGCGTGGGCCTTCGACCCCATGGCGCCCAAGAAGCCCCTCGACGGTTGCTCCTCCGTGCCGCGGTGCGATCGAGAAACGGATTCGACCTCTGAAGCAAGTTCGACGGCTCCGCGCTGCTCGGACGCGCAGCGTTCCCGGACGTCGGGCCACACGGGCGACGCCAACTCGGGGCCACATCGAGATGACGCCCGACAAGCGTCGGAATACGGTGGTGAGGCGAACGGCAGGCTTTCTTTTGGTGAAGAGTCTCGCAACCCGGAACCTGCGGAAACTGCCGTCGCGTGTGCTTCTCTCGCCCCTCTACGAGGCCCTCGGCGTCACCAACACCAAGTCCCGGAGAGGCTGATTTCTACTCGCGCTCAAAGAGTCTCCACGCCGGGCTTGTCTTGGCCACACCGAGAGGGGCGTGGGCTTCTTCTGTTCGTCTGGCTGCTGTCGATCACTGGCGCGTTTCTCGCGACATCGAGCACGCTCGCGAGCAACAACCTGCTGCCCAAGGCAGTCTCTCTCCACGCCGCAGGCTGTCTTTCGCTCGTCCTGCTCTCGACGAAGCGACGCTGGGGGTTGCCAGGGTGGCTTGGCATCGCGCTCGCTGGCTGGGTCGTCATGCTCGCCCTGGTGATTCGAGGCGACACCGTGGGCCCGACCCTTGATGCGGTCAGTGCGCTCGCGGTCGTCCTGGCAGTCGCTGCTGGCGTCGGACCTCGGAGCCTCCTCATCAGACTCTTCACGGGACTTGCGGTCGGGAACGCCCTCATCGCATTCCTGGATGGCGTCGTGCCGCTCGGACTTGGTGAGGGGACGCGCCCCTCTGGACTGCTGGCAAGTCGAGCGACAGCCGGAGCCTTCACGGCATCGGTGGCCGCACTCGTGGTTCCCTCGAGCTTCCACTGGGCCAGCGCGAGCAGCCTCGTCACCCTGGGAGCGATGGTCGTGGCGACTCGCGCACGAGCAGCCTGGGCTGCGCTGATGTTGGCCTTTCTCGCCTCTTCCATCCGTGAGCGCTCTCTGCGCGCGCTCCTGCTGTGTGGGGCAGGCGGCGCGCTCGTGCTGATGGCGCCATTCCCCGGGTGGCGGTGGACCTCCTCTACTCCATGGCAGGACTCGTTGGCTTCGCTGGCGAGACTGGACGTTGGCGACCGAATGCAGCTGTGGCGAGACAGCGTCCGCTTGGTGTCCTTTGTCGGCAGCGGCGTCGGAGGCTTCGAGGCGCGGTTTCCGACGCCACCGGACGCAACGACTCGAGTCGAAGCGCCGCACTTCGAGGCCCTTCGATCGGCCATCGAATTGGGAGTCGGCTCGATACTTCTCGTCAGCCTGATTGCGATGGCCCTTCGTCCTCGACGCGGTCGCCGGGCACGACACGTGCGGTGGGCCCTCGTTGTCTTGCTCATGTGCAGTTTCACGGGGAAGACCTTCAGCGAGCCGCCCACGCTCGTTCTGGCTGCCGTGCTGACGGGCCTGCTTCTTCGACCGTCGATGCGGCTGACACGGACGCCGGCCACGCACAGCGCGCTCGCACTCGTGGCCGCGGCGGGGTTCGCGTTCGCTTGCGTTGCTGTCGATGCACGTCACCTTCAGTCGAGCGCCGGCCAGCAAGACGCAGAGCGCCTTCGCGCAGCGGGCCAACTCCGCACGGCGTGGGAGCGACTCGAGCCAGGCCTCGACAACGCGAGGGACATGGCGCCCTGGCGCGTCGCCTTCGAACTCCTGCGTGACATCGGAGACACGCGTCGATGTGAAGCGCTTAGGGCCTGAGATCGAACAACGGAAGCGGTGCGTGACGATCGACAAGACCGCCTCGACGTGATC
>JACSRE010000422.1 GCA_014879945.1 Myxococcus sp. | reverse complement strand
CCGCCGCCCGCGACCGAGCCGCCTGCCGTTCCGCCGCCCGTGACCGAGCCGCCTGCCGTTCCGCCGCCCACCGCGCTCCCGCCGCCGGTCTGGTTGTTGAAGCCGGAGCAGGTGCCGAGGGAGCAGGTGGTGCCGATGGGACAGGCCACACACGAGAGCCCCCCGCGGCCACAGGCGCTGTCGGCGTTGCCGGTGACGCACTGGCCGTTCTGGCAACAGCCGTTGGAGCAGGTCGTGGTGCTGCACGCCGGCGGCGGAGGCGTGCCAGAGCAGGCGGACAGGCCCGAGAACGAGAGGACGGCGACGAACGCGGCGGCGAGCGAAAAGGAACGCATCTGCGCCAATCTACCCGCGAGCCGGCCGCCAGGTGCAGTGGGATCAGCCCCCAACGCCCCACCGGGACGCGCGCCCGGCCGCCCCAGGGCCCTTGACGACCGCCTCCCCAGCCCCTCCTGCGGCCGTCGATGCGGACGCCGAGCGCCCCCTCCGTCTCAGTGCAGGCCGCGCATGGTGGGGTCGGCGAGGCCGTAGTCCCGCATGGCCTGGCGCATGAACGACGGCACCTGCTGGTACTGCGCCAGCTCGAGGCAGGCGCGGTTCGAGGAGCAGGTGCACTCCGACGAGTCGAAGGCGTCGCAGCCCGGCCGTCCAGGCGACAGGCCGCCCTGGCCGGTGATGGTCTGAATCGTCGGGTCGAACTTCACCTGCACCCGCCCATTCACCAGCCGCGGCGTCACCCAGTCGGGCTTGCCGTCGCCGTCGCGGTCAGGGCCGGCGTCGGTGACGTAGGCGCGCTCGAGCAGCTCGTTGGCCCACTGCAGCATGCGCGCGGCGATGCCCCGCTGCACCCGCTTGCCCAGGACCTCCTCCGAGCCGTACGTCTTGGCCACGTAGGTCTTCCCGTCGGGCAGGTGCAGCTCGATGCGGTTCTGGAAGCCCGGGTCGCTGTCGGCGCCCAGCTCCCACAGGCCCATCTGGTTGAGCCACTGCTGCTGCTGGTTCTCGGGCAGGTACGTCAGCGTGTAGGCGATGAGGAACTTCTGCTGCTCCCAGCCGACCTGCGGGTCCACGACGGCGGTGTCGGCGGGCGGCGTGGCCTGGCAGGTGAGGGCGTCGGCTTCGCTGAAGCAGGTCGTCACGTCGGCGCCCGTCCACGAGAGGTGGCCCAGGCCCTGGGCGGGGAAGCCCGAGGGGTCGGCCATCGGCTTGCCGGCCATCGTCGCCAGGCGCATGCCCTTGAGCGCGACGTCACCGGTGAGGTTGTTGCCCAGCCAGCGGCGGTACCCCTCGGGGAAGACGTCGGCCATCGAGACCGAGCGGTAGCGGGCGTCGAGGAAGTCGCGGCGGCTGTCCGAGATGAAGTTGTCGACCGACTCGGTCATCAACATCGCGGTGTACGCCTTCTCGTAATAGCTGCCGGCGTTGACGGTGTACTCGGCGTTGTACTCGCCCTTGTCGGTGGCCAGCGCGTTCTCGATGGGCCGGCCGCCGAAGCCGACGTTGCCGAAGTAGCCGGTGGCGCCGTTGGGCACCGAGATGACGCTCTGCGCGCCGTTGCCGATGGCGTCGGTCATGCTGCGCAGCACCTGCACGCCGCCCACCGTCTCGAGGGAGTGCGGGCCCGACTCAGGGCGCGCCAGCTGCCTGGCGAAGTGGTCGAAGCCCATCGCCGAGGCCATCAGGTTCTCGCCGAAGAGCGAGCCGCCGAGGTACGGCCAGAGCGACTCGTAGTCGTAGCCCTGGGCCACCGCGAAGTCGCGGTAGATGTTGGCCATCAGCCCCAGGCCCTTGGCCGCGTCGCGCAGCTTCTCGTTGTAGCGGCTGAGGTTGCGGTTGACGGCGCCGCGCACGCTGAAGGTCTGCCGGCCGCGACGGTAGCTGTCGAAGATGTGGTTGACCTCTTGCTGGGTGATGAGGAAGTCGAACAGCTCGTAGGCGTCGGCGCCGTTGTCGTGGCGGTACACCGAGAGGTTGCCGAGGTCGGCCCAGCGGTCGGTGGCGAACCCGTAGGGGAAGCGCACGCGGTTCTGCGCGTCGAGCGAGGGGCCTCCGCGGCCGGCGCCGGCGGGGCGCAGCGCGTCCCACGCCACGTAGTCCACCGGCTGCTGGCGGCAGCGCGTGTACTGGCCCTTCACCTTCACGATGAGGCCGTCGAGCAGCGGGTGCCAGGCGCCCTTGCTGGTGCTGTCCCAGGTGGCGGGCTTGAAGGCGTTGGGGTCGACCACCTTGCACGCGCTGATGAGGCGGTAGGTGCGCTGCAGCTGCGAGTAGTGAATGGTGTCGGTGTTGTTGGGGTCCTGCGGGGTGGCCCGGCCGATGCTGAACTTGAGCCCGAGGATGCCGCCGAAGCTGTCCATCTTCTCGAGCAGGCCGGCGGCCTTCGGGGTGCCGAGGAGGAAGTCGGCGCCGTTGGCGACGTCGGCGACGCCTCCGTAGAACATGCGCGCGGCGGCGAAGTCGTAGCTGCCCAGGCCCAGCAGGTCCTGGGTGGCCTCACCGGCGTAGTCCATCGTGGACGACTGCATGAACATCGTCAGCAGCTGCGACTTCTCGTTCTCGGTGATGACGTCGTAGTAGCGCGGGCCGGTGCAGCTGCCGGTGGGGTCGAGCGAGGTGCAGGGCTGGGTGGCGGTGCCGTTGTCGGTGCGCAGCTGCCAGTACTGGGGGCGGTAGTTGAGGGCGTCGGCCGAGCTGACGAAGTTGTGGCGCAGGCCGATGGAGTGCCCCATCTCGTGCGTCACCACCGCGTAGTGCGCGCGGTGGGCGAGGTACCGCCGCATGCGCTCGGAGCGCACCAGCTGGTCGCCCTTCGACGAGCCGCGGTCGAAGCGGCCGAACTTCTCTTCCAGCAGGGTCGAGAGGTTGGCGATGGCCAGCGGCGCCGGGGCCTCGTTCATGATGCACGCGCCCCGCTCGGCCAGCATCAGCTCGCGCTGGTTGCGCACGTCGCGCTGGTTCGACGGGTTCGCGCCCCGCAGCGGCGAGGCCAGCTCGCTCATCACGTCGCTCGACAGCAGCCCGGCCTTGCCCGCGAACGACTGGAACATGCGGGTGGTGAGGGCGGCCTCGGTGGCGGTGTTGAGGGCCTTCTTGCGGCGCGCCTCGTACTGCGGGCGCATCGACGTCGGGGCCAGGGCGTCGGCCTTGATGTCACGCGCCGACAGCTCGAGCTGCTTCGCCTTGAGGAACACCGGCGTCTCTTGAAACGCCTCGAGCTCGCTCTTCGACAGGGCCTTGCCCTTCGTCAGCTTGCCCAGCATCTCGAAGCGCTGCTCCGAGGTGAACTGGGGGAGCGTGCCGCGGGTCGAGGCCGCCTCGGCCGCCGACGCCCAGTCGCGCACGTAGGTGCCCTCGGTGACGTCGGTGGTGGTGAGCTCGCCGCGAATGTAGCGGGCGGTGTCGACGACGCCGCGGCTCCAGAGGTCGGTGACGTGCGACCAGACGTTGATGGAGGCCGACACCTTCTCGCCCGTCAGCGGGTCGTGCGCGTCGACCATGATGCCCCAGGGCGACGGCGTCTGCGGCGAGACGACGACGTTGACGTGGTGGAAGCGCAGGTCGCCGGTGCGCGCGCGCAGGCCCTTGTCGCAGCGCGCGGTCACCTCGGCGTCGCCCAGGCGGCGGGCCTCGAAGCAGTCGGCGGCGGTGAGGTTGGGCTCCATGCGCTGGGCGCCGCAAGAGGCCGGGTCGTTCGCCTCGACGGGGGAGTGGCACAGCACGATGGCCTCGGGCAGCTTCGCGAGCGCGACGACGCCCGCGGTGTAGCCGCGCGCAGCGCCCACCGAGTCGGCCACCGCGGCGCAGTCGGCGCCCACGTACGAGAGGCCGGCGCGGCAGTCGTCGACCTCTTTGGCGAGCGCGATGGCGTCGTCGTTGTCGTCCTGCTGGCCGTTCATCACCGGGTACTGCCGCTCACAGTCTTCGCCCTTCGTCTTGAGGCACTCGGCATAGCGGGCCGTCATCACCGAGGTGCGCAGGGCGACGTCCCACTCGTGGGCGGCGTCGCGGGTGGCCTCGAAGTACTCGGGGTTGGAGCCGTCGGCGAAGAACCACGCCACCGGCTTCACGGCGCGGTCGCGGTACGGCAGGGTGCACTTCTGGCTGAAGGTGTCGCAGCGGCTGCCGCGGCCGACGGCGGCGCACTCGTCTTCGGTGCCGTCCTTGTCGAGGTCGCGGTGCGGGTCGGCG
>JACSRE010000179.1 GCA_014879945.1 Myxococcus sp. | reverse complement strand
TGCCCTGCGCCGCACTGCGCGCTCGAGGTGCAAGCCGGGGTGGTGGCGACGCACTGGCCCGAGACGCAGCGCTCGTTGGAGCTGCAGTCGCGGTCGGTGGCGCAGCCCGGCGCGGGGCCGGCGTCTTGCGCCGGGGGCTGCACGCAGGCGCCCGACTGACACTGCTGACCGGCCGGGCACTGGGCGCTCGAGGTGCAGCCCGAGGGCGGGCTCCTGACGCACTGACCGCCCTGGCACACCTCGCCCGAGGCGCAGTCGGCGTCGATGACGCAGGCGGGCTGGGTGGGCGAGTACGGCACGAAGCTGGCCGAGAGCGTGCCGGTGACGCGCTGACCGAGGGCGCTGCCCGCCGCGGTGAGGGTGATGGTGCCGGTGCGCGCCACGCCGACCACGTCGCCCGACGCGATGTCGAACACCAGGGCCGCCCTGGTGGTGCCGTTGAGCGGGTTGCCGCCGACGACCCAGGCCGTGTCCGAGAGGAGCGCGAGCCCGTGCCCGGACGCCGCGCTGAAGTCGCCCACGAGGACGTAGCGATCGCCGCCCTGGGGATCGGTGAAGGCGATGCTGGTGGGCCCGCCCGAGGCGGTCGGGGTCAGCGCCACCGAGAAGGAGCCGGTGCCGATGGGCGAGCCGCTCCACGCCTGGGGGTCGACCAGCGGGGCGTCGAAGGTGGCGGTGGCGGGCACGCTCGGCGCGGTCCCGGCGCCCAGCCCCGACTGCGTGCGCGGCGGCCTCGGCACCTGGAGCTGCAGGCGCGGGCCCGGGTCAGCGCACCCTGCGAGCACGCCCATCAGCACGACAGACCACACCACCCCGTGCGCCGCCGAACCCGGACACGCTTCACGCTTCGTCATGTGTGTTTCCCCTTCACGACGCCGGCGACCGGCCCCTCCCAGAGTGCGCCAACGCGTCGTGTGTGCGCGTGAGTGCAGTCACCCCCGCCCGACATTCACGGAGATTTTCGCGAGGTTTTTCTCAGGGCAGCCGGCTCTTGACGACCTTGCCCATGGCGTTGCGGGGCAGCTCGGTGACGACGTGCACCTCGCGGGGGCGCTTGTGCGGCGAGGCGAGCGCGGCGACGTGGTCCTCCAGGGCCTTGGGCTCGACCGGGGCCGAGACGACGACGAAGGCGACGATGCGCTCCCCCAGGTCGGCGTCGGGCCGGCCCACCACCGCGGCCTCGCGCACCGACGGGTGCTCCAGGAGCGCCGCCTCGACCTCGCCCGCGCCGACCTTGTAGCCGCCGCACTTGATGAGGTCGGTCGCGCGCCGCCCGACGATGCGCACGTGGCCATCGCCGTCCACGGTGCCGAGATCTCCGGTGAAGAACCAGCCCTCGGCGTCGAGCACCGCGGCGGTCGCGTCGGGGCGGTTGAGGTAGCCGAGGAAGACGTTGGGCCCGCGCACGGCGATCTCGCCCATCGCCCCGGGGAGCGTCGGCCGGCGGTCGTCGTCAAAGAGCTTGAGCTCGAGCCCATCGACGGGTCGCCCGACCGAGCCGGGTGGGAAGGGGGCGCCGACGCGGACGGCGGTGTTGATGAGCGTCTCGGTCAGCCCATACCGCTCGATGACGCGCTTGCCGGTGAGCTGCTCCAGCCTGAGCTGATCGCGCTGCGGCAGGGCCGCCGAGCCGCTGACCAGCACGCGGGCCGACTGGAGCGCCGCGACCAGCGCGGGGCTCTGCGAAGCGGCCTCGGAGAGCCGGTGGTACATCGTGGGCACCGCGAAGAACATCGAGCGCCGGGCGCCGAGCGCTTCGGCGACGAGGCCGGGCTCGAACCGGGGCAGCCAGTGCAGCGCTCCGCCAGCGCGCAGGGCGCCGAAGAGGCCGACCACCAGCCCGTGCACGTGAAAGAGCGGGAGCGCGTGCACGACGGTGTCTTCGTGCGTCCACCGCCAGGCGCGGGCGAGGCCGTCGAGGTCGAACGCGACCGACGAGGCGGCGATCAGCGCCCCCTTCGGAAGCCCGGTGGTGCCCGAGGTGTAGAGGATGAGGAGGGGCGCGCGGTCGGCGGTGCGCCAGGGGACCGACCCGTCAGCGCCCTCGAGCGTCAGCGGCGCGACTGGAACGCCCGGCAGCCGCCCTGCCACCGCGGCTGGGTCGGCCGCGAGCGACAGCACCGGCCTCGAGTCGGCGGCGACGTGGCCCAGCTCGCGGGGCCCGAGCTTCGGGTCGAGGGGAACCGTGACGAAGCCCGTGGCCGCGTTGGCGATCAGGGCCACGCAGGTGTCGAGCGAGGCCTGCGTCCACACGCCGACGTGGGCGCCCTGCGTGACGCCTCGGGCCTCGAGCGCGCGCGCGTGGGCCACGCAGCGGCGGGCCAACTCCTTCGCGGTGAGCGACGCTTCACCGACCCGCAACACCACGCGGTCGTCTGGCGACGCGAGCAAGGGGAACAGCGCGTTCATCGCTACCGCCAGGTCGCCGCCATCACCGCGCGGCCGTTGCCAGTGAACTCGACCCTCACCTGCGGCGACTTGCCGCCGAGCGCGGCGACCAGCCCCTCGAGCAGCCCGGCGAGGAACTCGGCCTGCTCATCTTCGGCGATGGTGACCTCGAGCTCCCTCGAGCTGCGCTCGCGCACGTCGAGGCGCACCGGGCTGGACTGCGCGCCGTACTCGGCCGCCTGCTTGAGCGCGCGCCGGGGCCCCATCAGCTTCGCCATCGCCAGCCACGGGCCCTTCAGCAGCTTCCGGGTCTCGAGCGCCGACACGATGTGCCGCCCGAGGTGGCGGAGCCGGGTGGCGCTGTCGATCTCGGGGAACAGCGAGTCGGCCGTCAGCTCGATGGAGCGCAGCCACACCGCGCGCGGGTAGGCGTCCTTCACCTGGGCCGAGAGATCGAGGCCGGCCTCTGCGAGCGCGGTGATGAGATCGGCCGAGAGGTCCTGGAACAGCGCCCGCTGGAACACGCCCTTCACCAGCTGGCCGGGAATGCTCTCCATCGTCACTGGGGCTTGAACTGAAGGTGGAGCGGTTGGTTGCGGCCGAACACCTCTGAGACGCGGGGCATCGGCTCGCGGCCCCAGTAGACCTCGGCCAGGCCACCGCAGGGGCTGCGCAGCGAGAGCTGACGAGCGCCCCAGGGGATGAGGAGCAGATCGCCGGTGCGCGCGAGGATCGGCCCGGGCAAGACGTCGGCGGCGCAGGTGGAGCTCATGAAGACGCGCACGTAGAGGCGGCCGTCTTCGCGCAGAGGCATGGGCGCGGGCTCCGACGGGCGGAAGAAGCCGTCGGCGATGGCGCTGGGCGGCTCGAAGCGCGGCATTCCGGTGGGGGGCGGCATCGGGGCCGGCGCCACCTTCGTGCCCGCGTCGGCCGACGGGAGCGCGACGGTCAAGGTGGTCGCCGGGACGACCGCCTTCGCGGTGGAGGGCGGCGTCGCGATGAAGATGCCGGCGTCGAGGCCGCGCCGGGCGATCGCGTCTTGAATGCAGCGTGGGGGCAGCCCATTGCCGTCGTCGCTGCGCTGGAGCACCTCGAGCTCGTACGGGCTCAGCTCGTTCACCAGCGCGCACTGCTTCTGCACCCGCCCGCGCCAGGCGGCGAAGGCGTTCTGGAGGCAGAGCTCGCAGGCGACGGCGCGCTGGTTGTCGGCCTCGAGCTGCGCCACCCCGTCGCCCGTCTCGAGACGGCTGACGATGCCCGAGGGGCTGGAGCGCTGACAGCGGCAGTCGCGGAGCTCGCGCGAGGCGAGGAACCCCAACGTGTAGTCGCGATCGAGCTCGAGCTTGGCGCGCTGGGCTGCGAGGCCACGCCAGGTCTCGAGCGTGGTGTTGGCGCCGGGCTCGCTGGTCGGCGCGAGCGCCGGGATGAGCGGAGTGGCGTTCGTAGCGACGGTGGTGCCGCCGGAGTTCGTTCCGCCGACGTTCGTTCCAGCGACGTTCGTGCCGCCGGAGTTCGTTCCAGCGACGTTCGCGCCGCCGGAGTTCGTTCCAGCGACGTTCGCGCCGCCGGAGTTCGTGCCGCCGGAGTTCGTGCCGCCGACGTTCGTGCCGCCGACGTTCGTGCCGCCGACGTTCGTGCCGCCGACGTTCGTGCCGCCGGAGTTCGTGCCGCCGGAGTTCGTTCCAGCGACGTTCGTGCCACCGGAGTTCGTTCCAGCGGCGTTCGTGCCGCCGACGTTCGTGCCGCCGGAGTTCGTGCCGCCGGAGTTGGTGCCGCCGGAGTTGGCGCCGCCCGAGTTCGTGCTGCCGACGTTCGCTCCAGCGACGTTCGTGCCGCCGGAGTTCGTTCCAGCGACGTTCGTGCCGCCGACGTTCGTGCCGCCGGAGTTCGTTCCAGCGGAGTTCGTTCCAGCGGAGTTCGTTCCGCCGGAGTTCGTGCCGCCGACGTTCGTGCCGCTTGAGTTCGTGCCGCTTGAGTTCGTGCCGCCGACGTTCGTGCCGCCGGAGTTCGTTCCAGCGGCGTTCGTTCCGCCGACGTTCGCGCCGCTGCCGGGGGCGCCGACACCGACGGCCGCCACCAGCGCGCCCTTCGGAACCACCCCACCCTGCGCCTTCGGCCCCATCGCGACCATCGCCGCGCCACCGGCCGCCGCCGCTCCTGCTGCGCCACCGCCTGCCCCAGCCACCGAGTCCACCGTCATGGCGACGCGGGTGGCATCACCCCGACTCCGGACCTGCTGGGCGCACTCGAGGCCGCGCGCGAACAGCCACGTCTTGTAGTTCGCGTACTCGTTCTGAACGGTCGAAGCGAGGCGGGCCAGGTCCATGCGCGCCTGGGCCTGGGCAAACAGATCGGGCCGCGAACGGTCCTTGCAGTTCACCGCCGTCGGCGGGCGCTCGTTGAGCCCCGTGCGTTTGGGCACGTACTTCTGGCCACGGAAGGGGCGCTCGAGATCGGCCAGCGCGTCGGCCAGGGCCTGGGTGAGCTCGGCCGTCAGCGCCAGCTTCGCCTCGTCGCACGAGGCCAGTGACCGCGCGCAGTCTCCGACGGCCGGGGCGTTGGGGTCGATGGGCCTGGCCTTCTTGCCCGGGTCCGCTCGGTTGCCGCCGGTCCACGTTCCCGAGGAGTCGAAGCACCAGGTCGCGACCGAGTCGAGGCCGACCGACAAGGTGCCGCTCTTCTGCGCGTAGGTCTTGAGCGGGGCGACGTCATGGAGCGGCGGCGGCTCGCACTCCTGGGGGAGCGGGACCGCCGCGAGCAGGCTGAGCACCACGAGGGACGTCACGGGCGGGTTTCTAGCGCACCGCCACCCCGCATCACACCGCCTTGAAGGCCTGGTCCAGGTCGTCAATCAGGTCTTGCGCGTCTTCGATGCCCACCGACAGGCGAATGAAGCCATCGGTGATGCCGAGCTTCTCGCGGCTCGCCCTGGGCACCGAGGCGTGGGTCATGATCCCCGGGTGCTCGATGAGCGACTCGACCCCGCCCAGCGACTCGGCGCAGGCGAAGACCTTCACCGCCTTGAGGAACGTACGCGCGCTCTCGAGGCCGCCCTTCATGTCGAAGGTCATCATGCCGCCGAAGCCCTTCATCTGGCGCTTGGCGAGGTCGTGCTGCGGGTGCGTGGTGAGGCCCGGGTAGACGACCTTGTTCACCAGCGGGTGCTTCATCAGCCACTCGGCGACGGTGAAGGCGTTCTGCTGGTGGCGCTCCATGCGCACGTGCAGGGTCTTGAGGCCGCGCAGCACGAGGAATGAGTCCATCGGGCCCGGCGTGCCGCCGACGGCGTTCTGGTGAAAGCCAATGCGCTCCGCGAGGGCCTGATCGCTGGTGCAGCAGAAGCCGCCGATCACGTCGCTGTGCCCGTTGAGGTACTTGGTGGTCGAGTGGGTGACGACGTCGAAGCCGAACTCCAGCGGGCGCTGGAAGTACGGCGTCATGAAGGTGTTGTCGCAGACGCTCAGGAGCTTGTGCTTCTTCGCGATCTCGGCGGCGCGCGCGAGGTCGATCAGCTTCAGCGTGGGGTTGGTGGGCGTCTCGCCCCACAGCAGCTTCGTGCGAGGCGTGATGGCCGCGACGATGGTCTCGGGCCTGGTCATGTCGACGAACGAGAAGGACAGGCCCATGCGCTTGAAGACCTTGTCGAACTGCCGAAAGGTGCCGCCGTAGACGTCATCGCTGACGATGACGTGGTCGCCGGTCTCGAGCAGGTGCATCAGGCAGTCGGTGGCGGCGAGCCCCGACGCGAAGCAGAAGCCGTACTTCGCGCCTTCGAGCGCCGCGAGGCAGGCCTCGAGCGCGGTGCGGGTCGGGTTGCGCGTGCGGGAGTACTCGTAGCCCTTGTGCTCGCCCGGCCCCGCCTGGACGTAGGTCGAGGTGAAGTAGACCGGCGTCATGATGGCGCCTGTGGTGGGGTCCGGCTCCTGCCCTGCGTGAATGGCGAGCGTGTCGAAGCGCATGCGCGCGGCTTAGCCCCGCAAGCCCTCGATGATCTACCCGGTCGAGCGCGTCGGCGGTGCCCGCCGCCGTGGCGTGACGCACGCCAGCTCAGTCCACCATCGAGATGCGCGCGACCTCGACGTGCTCGTCGATCGGTGACGGGGCGTAGCGCACGGTGAGCTTCTCGTGCTCGTCGCGGCCGACCGTCTCTCCCTCGGGAATGGGCTCGCCGCGGCCCGCAAAGTAGGCGAGCAGGTCGAAGAAGAAGGAGAGCGCCGCGTTGCCGCCCTCGGGCGTCGCGACGAAGAGCAGGTCGGGCAGCTGGAGCTGCGCCATGCCCAGCGAGAGGAACTCGATGCGGTCGGGAGCGCGCACCATGCTCAGGCCGTTCCACAGCATCGTCGGGTACTTCGTGTCGGTGGCGACGTCGACGTAGAAGCGTGGGTCATGGGTCGCGCCGGCGTTGCCCTCGTAGACGCCCACCGCGCCGCTGGCCTTGGTGACGGCCGCGACGACTCTGGTGTGACGGGCCAGCCCGTCGGCGGTCTTCGTCTGCTCGCCCATGGTGGTGACGAGCAGGTGGCCCAGGTGCGGCGGCAGGGTGAAGCCGCCCTTGCGAAACGACGAGAGGCTGCGCGCGGTGGCTTCGTCGGCTTCGCCCTTCGGCACCGGAGCCGGCATGAGGGCAACGAAGGTCAGCGCGTCGCCGGAGCGGAGCTCGAGCACGTCAGGCTTGTCGCCCGGCGCGTGGGTGAGCGCGGGCTCGTCGGGAAACAGCGCGGCGAAGGTCGAGACGACGGCGGCGGGGTCGACCTGGGCCGGAGACTTCAGGAGCACGAACGAGAGCGCGGGCATGGTGGGCGGACTCAAGCCGAAGGCGGGCGCGGTTTGAAGGTCAGCGTGCCGCGCCGAGCTCCCGGAGCAGGCCCTGGGCGCCTTCCACCTCTTCGAGCAGCCACAGCAGGTACCGCACGTCGGCGTTCACGTTCCGCGCGATGACCGGGTTGTAGCCAAAGTCGTTCGCCACGTTCTCCCACACCCGGTCGAAGTTCACGCCGACCAGCCGGCCTGCGCCGTCGATCGTCGGGCTGCCTGAGTTGCCGCCGGTGGTGTCGCAGTCAGAGAGGAAGTCGACCGGCACGTCTTTCAGCGTCGGGTCGATCCACCGGCCGAACTTCTTCGCCTCGTACGCCTCGCGCACCTTCCGCGGCGCGTCGAAGTCGCCCTCGCCCACGTGCTTCTCGATCATGCCGCTCAGGGTCGTCTGCGCGCCCGCCACCAGCGCGTCTCTGGGCGTGTACCCCTGCACCTTGCCGAAGGTGACGCGCAGGGTGCTGTTGGCGTCGGGCGCGATGGGCTTGCCCTTCTGCGCGAGCACCGCCTTTCGCCACAGGGGCCGCAGCCGCAGCGTCGCCCCGGACCAGCGATCTCGCCGGTCCTTCAGCGCGCGGCGCTCGGCGTCGAGCGCGAGGCCCAGGTCGAGGAGCGGATCTCTGCGTGCCCTCAGCTGCTCCGGGGTCTCGTCGAACATCTTGAGGCGCTCGTTGAGATCGAACACCTTCGAGCCGGCGATCAGCCTCACCAACTGGGAGCGCAGCCCGTCGCCGTTGATCCCCGCGCCGCCATCACCCGCGCGGTATCGGCCGAACGTCGCCTCGATGGGCGCCAATCGCTGCGACGCCGGCAGCTCCAGCGCCCGCACCACCCAGCTCTCGAGCAGCCGCACGTCGACGGGAGGCGAGTAGCGCTTCTGATCGCGCTCGAGCCGCTCCTTCAGCCGGGCCAGGTCGCGCTGCTGGTACCCGGGCTCGCGCTCGCCGTCGGGCTTCATCGACTCGGCCGACCTGCGCACCAGCGTCACTGGCCACGACAACGCGCGGGGGCCCCAGGTGATGGCGTCGAGGAGGAAGTCGCGCGCCCAGGTGGAGCGCCTCTCAACCATCAGCGCCGTCAGCGCCTCGTAGGCGTCGAGCGCGGGCTTCTGGTCGGCCCGCTTGAGCGCCCAGGTGCGCACCGCCTCCTCCGACGCCTTCTGCTTCTCGATCAGCCGCCCGCGCGCCAGGCCCATCAGCTGCCCCTCGGCGTTCTTGCGGCGGTTGAGGAGCGACCGCACGTCGTCCGAGGTGGCGATGCCTGCCTCGGGGCTGCGCGCCGCCTCTTCCTGGATGATGCGAATCCACTCCGCCGAGAGGGCCTTCGCCGAGGGAAAGTAGAGCTCGCGCCGCTCGGCCATCTCGTCGGCCAGCCACGCGCGGTAGCTGACGCCCGGGTAACCCAGCACGGCGACCGCGTCGCCCGGCTTCACGCCCTTCGTCGAGACGGGGAACCAGTAGGCCGGCGTAAAGGGCTTGCCGTCGACGTAGGCGCGCAGCAGCGAGAAGTCGCCGGTGTGGCGCGGCCAGCTCCAGTTGTCGGTCTCGCCGCCGTAGTTCCCCACCATCTCGGGCGGCGCGTAGACCAGCCGCACGTCGGTCAGCTCGGTGAACTCGGTGAGGGTGAAGAACAGCCCGCCATCGAACGCCGCGAAGGTGCAGCGCGTGCCTGGCTGCGCTTCGCACTCGGCCACCAGCGCCTTCTGCTTCGCCTCGACGGCCGCAAAGCGCGTCAGGTCGTCAGCGCCCGGAGGCACCGCGGCCAGCACCTCGGTCGTCACGTCCACGAAGCGGCGCGGCACCTGAAGGCGGTACGCCTTCGCCGGCTTCTCGGCCTCGCGCGTGGCCGCGAGGTAGCCGTCCTTCACCAGGTTCTGCTGCGGTGACGAGTGCTCCTGGAGAATGCCCACCACGCAGTGGTGGTTGGTGATGAGCAGCCCCTCGGCCGAGATGAAGCTCCCGGAGCAGCCAGGCAGTTGCACCGCGTTGGCCAGCAGCCCGCCGCCCTTCTTCTCGTCCCACAGCTTCGAGAGCGGCAGCGAGAAGCCCTGCTGCTTCACCCACGCAGGCCCCAGCTCGAGCACCTGCTGCGGAGTCCACTTCCCTTCCGCAGCCAGGGCCGCGGAGGCAACCACCACGAGAACGAACGGGAGTCGACGCATGGGCGCGGTGTACTCCACCGTCGCTGAATCGGCTTGCGGGGAACGAAGGGACAACCCTAGCTGCGCCCCGTGTCCGCCGACGCCCTCGCCAACCGCCTCGCCAAGAACGTCAAAGCCCGCAGGGCCTGGGCCGCCCGCGAGGGCGTCACCGCGTTTCGGCTCTACGATCTCGACATGCCGGAGTGGCCCGTCGCGATCGACAGCTACGCCGGCGTCATTCACGTCATCGCCTACCCGAGCCGGAAGCAGCTCAAGGCCGGCGTCGACGCGCTGGGCGCGCAGGTGCGCGAGGCCTGCGTGAAGGGCCTGGGCGTCACGCCCGACGACGTGATCGTCAAGGTGCACGAGCCGAAGGCCTGGGGTGAGACGCCGTTCGAGAAGACCCGCGGCGCCTCCCGCCTCGTCACCGTCGAGGAATACGGCCGGCGCTTCGAGTGCAACCTCACCGACTTCCTCGACACCGGCCTGTTCCTCGATCACCGCCCCACCCGCAAGCGCGTCGGCCAGGAGGCGAAGGGCACGCGCTTCTTGAACCTCTTCGCGTACACCGGCGCCTTCACCGTGCACGCGCAGGGCGGCGGCGCGAAGGCCACCACCACCGTCGACCTCAGCAACACCTACTGCGCCTGGGCCGAGCGGAACTTCGCCCTCAACGGCTTCAAGGCCGACGCGACGCACCGGGTGATTCGCGACGACGTGCTGGCGTGGGTGGAGCACGATCGCGGCGAGTACGATCTGATCGTCGTTGACCCGCCCTCGTTCTCGGCCTCGAAGAAGATGGGGCGCCGCTTCGAGGTGCAGCGCGATCACGCCTGGCTCGTCGCCCGCTGCCTCGATCGCCTCGCCAGTGGCGGCACGCTCTACTTCTCGAACAACTTCCTCGAGTTCGAGCTCGACGAGGCGCTCAGGCCGGCCGAGGCGCTGCAGTCCACCCCGAGCGACTTCCGGCGGCAGCTCCACCGCTGCTGGCGCTTCGTGAAGTGACGGTCACTCGGTCGGCGGCGAGAAGAACTGGTAGGCCGCCGCCATCGCCACCGCGAACACCAGCAGCGCCAGCACGCCCTTGAGCACCGGCGACATGCCGTCGTCGACCTCGCCCGGGCTCATGGTGGTGGGGAGCGCGTCACCCAGCCCGAAGTACTGCCCGGCGTAGCGCGCGATGCGCAGGTACTCGTCGGTCACCGCGCCCACGTCGGCCTCGAGGACGGTGCGCGAGAGCTGCGGGTCGACCAGCCGCAGCTGCAGCGCTCTCGCGAGCTCGACGCCGGCCAGCAGGAGCCCCGCCAGCAGTTCGGTCCGGTCGGAGAACGGCACCTTGAGCTCGAGGCCCGTCACCACGCCGGCCTCTCGCAGCGGCAACACCACGACGTCGCCAGCGGGGAACCGCCAGACCAGCGCCCCGTCACCGCGGGTCACCCCACCCTGCCCTCGAATCGCCGCCTCGATCGGCGCGGCGTCGAAGGCCCCGTTGGGCACCGTCGCCTGCAACACCAGGTCGTACGACGTCTGCATGTCACGACTCTCTCATGCGGCGGGCCAAAGAGGGCCACTGGCGGTGGGGGTTCATGCGAAACTCCGCGCCATGCCCTTCGAGCTCGGTCACCTGCGCCTCCACGAGGTGCGCGACGGAACGGTCGCCCTCGATGGCGGCGCGATGTTCGGCGTGGTGCCGCGGCCGCTGTGGGAGCGCCACTTCCCCGCCGACGCGCGCAACCGCATCAACCTCGCGCTGCGGTGCATGTTGGTGATCGACGGCAAGCGGAAGATCCTCGTCGACGACGGCATCGGCTCGCGGTGGGACGGCCGGCACCGCGACCTCTACGGCATCTCGCACGAGGGCCTGGGGGTCGACGCCGAGCTCGCGCGCGCGGGGCTCACCCGCGACGACCTCACCGACGTGGTGCTCACCCACCTGCACTTCGATCACGCCGGCGGCACCGTGCGCGACGAGGCGGGCGAGCTGCGCCTGAGCTTCCCCAACGCGACCTACCACCTGCAGCGCCGCCACTGGAAATGGGCCCACCACGCGACCGACAAGGATCGCGGCAGCTTCCGCCCCGAAGACTTCGCGCTGCTCGAGAAGAGCGGGCAGCTCCACCTGCTCGAGGGCGGCACCGAGCTGTACCCGGGCATCACGCTCTTCGTCTCCGAGGGGCACACCGTCGGCCTGCAGCTGGTGCGCCTCGAGGGCGGCGACAAGACGGTGGTGTTCTGCGGCGATCTCATTCCCACCACGGCGCACCTCAAGCCGGCCTGGGTCGCGGCGTACGATCTGTACCCGCTCACCGTCATCGAAGAGAAGAAGCAGCTGTTGGCCCAGGCCGTCGAAGAGGGCTGGCACCTGTTCCTCGAGCACGACCCGGCGGTCGCCATGTGCACGGTGCAAGACGACGGGCACGGGCAGGTGGTGGTCGACCAGATCGTCACGCTGTGATGAAGGGCCCCTCATGAAGAATGGAACCGCCTGCATCACGAAGAAGGGCGTCGATCGCTGGAAGAACGGCCACCCGTGGATCTACGCGGCCGACGTCGAGTCGGTGGGCGCCGACGTGCAGGGCGGAGACGCGGTGCGGGTCGAAGACACCCGCGGCTGGTTCCTCGGGCAGGCCCTGTACTCGAAGGCCTCGAAGATCTCGCTGCGCTGGCTCGCGTGGGACGACCTGCCCATCGACGCCGACGTCTTTCGCGCCCGGCTCGAGGCCGCCATCGCCCTGCGCGAGCGCGAGTACCCCGACGACACCTGCTACCGCGTGGTGCACGGCGAGGCCGACCAGATCCCCGGGCTGGTGGTCGACCGCTTCGGCGACTACCTCTCGGTGCAGTTCCTCCACGCGGGCACCGAGCGCCGGAAGGACCTGTTCGTCGATCTCTTGACGAAGCACTTCAAGCCGAAGGCCATCGTCAACCGCTCCGACGCCAACGTGCGGCACCTCGAGGGGCTCGAGCCCGAGAAGGGCGTGCTCACCGGAGAGCTCCCGCCGGTCGTCACCTACCGCGAGGGCCACGTCGTCATCGAGGTGGACCTGCTGCACGGCCAGAAGACCGGCGCCTTCCTCGACCAGCGTGACAACCACGTGCGCGCGGCCGACTACGGCACCGGCGAGGCGCTCGACTGCTTCAGCTACGCGGGCGCGTTCGCGCTCCAGCTAGCGCTCAAGGCCAGGAAGGTGACCGCCGTCGAGATCAGCGAGAGCGCCTGCGAGCAGATCAAGAAGAACGCCGAGCGCAACCAGTTCACCAACATCGAGACCGTCTGCGCCAACGCCTTCGACTACCTGCGCGACACCCTCGACGAGGGCAAGCGCTTCGACACCGTGGTGCTGGACCCGCCGTCGTTCGCGAAGAACAAAGACGCCATCGCCGCCGCCACGCGCGGGTACAAAGAGATCAACCTGCGCGCGATGCAGCTGCTCAACCCGGGCGGCACCCTCATCACCGCCAGCTGCACCCACCACATCGACGAGACGAAGTTCGAAGAGATGCTCGACAGCGCAGCGGCCGACTCGAAGCGGCGGGTGCAGATCATCGAGAAGCGCGGCGCCGGGCGCGATCACCCCGTGCTGCTGGGCCTGCGTGAGACGCGCTACCTCAAGTGCTTCGTGCTGCGGGTGCTGTGAGAATGGCGCTCGCGCTGGCCGTCGTGGTGGCGCTCCCAACCGTGGCCGAGGAGTGTGACGGCGGCCCGTGCCAGCAGCGCGGCGTGAACGGGCCGGTCGCCGGCACCCGGTGCGTCGGCCCCGATGACTGCAAGGTGGACCTCACCAACGCCACCTGCACCACCGACGGCGGCGCGTCGTCGTGGCCGGCTCCAGCCCGGGGCCCGGCGTGCGGCTGCGTGAAGGGCGCCTGCGCGTACCTGTGGATCGAGCCTGTCTCGTGCCGGGTGGACGCCGACTGCGCGCTGGCCACCGAGCCGGTGCCGCACGTCATCGCCGCGCCCCCGAGCAAGAAGAAGCCCAGGCCCTTCAGGCCCTGCAAAGACGGCGAGCGTCAGGCGGTCTGCGTCAACCAGCGGTGCGCCATACGCGCGTGGAGCTGCTGACGCTCAGCTCTCGACGGGGGCCGGCAGCCCCGAGCCGTTGCGCAGCGCCAGGTACAGGCCCGCCTGCACCATGAAGAAGAGGGCGTAGCCGATGGGCAACGCGATCAGCACGCCCATGCAGAGCGCCAGCAGGCCCGCGATCATCAACAGCATCACCACCAGGCTCGCGACGAAGGTGTAGCCGATGGTGGGCAGCCGGTGGCCCGTGCCCAGCGCCCAGCCGCGGCGCAGCGCCTCCATCGCGTCACACCCGGCGTAGACGAGCTCGAACTGCGCGAACGTGAGCGGGAGGATGAGCCACACCATGAGGAAGGTGAGGCCCGTGCCGCCCAGGAGCAGCACCACGACGGGCGCCGGGCCGTGATCGAAGGCGTGTTTGACGCCGCTCGACGAGAACGAGCCGCCGCCCGCGAGAATGGCCAGCGCGAACAGCACGCCGAACCCCGCCACCAACGGGAGCATCACGCCGAAGGCGATCGCCAGCTGCACCGCGGTGTACCGCCACACCTTCTTGGCCTGAGAGAACATGCGGGGGATCTCGACCTTGCGCCCGAGCAGCGAGTCGAGGCCCAGGCGAATGAGGCCCATGATGCCGATGCCCTGCACGATGATGGTGACGAGGAAGCCCAAGGTGATGCCGAACCCCATGACGACGAGGCCGGGCGCGAGGTTGTTCTTCCCGCCGGTTGCCAACATCATCTGGCCGATGACCGAGAAGAGCTGAAACACCAGCTGCCCGGCGAACGAGAGGCCCATCATCACCAGGCCGCCGACGCCGAGCATCACGATGTCTCGACGCCAGGCCTCGAAGACGTGGTTCCACACGCGCGAGAAGTCGTAGTCCTCGCGGGTGAAGGGCCAGGTGCCCAGCGACTGCCGACAGGCCGGGCAGAGGGTGCCGGTGCGGTTGTCGGAGCACGTCGCGCACATGAAGTTGCCACACCGGGTGCAGACGGTGTCTGCGGCGGCGTCCTGGTGAACTGCGCACATGGCGCCTGCGGGTGCGGGTTGCGGCGAGAGCATTGTCGTTCCTCCCGAGAGAAGCCTCAGGCTACCCCGCGCCCGCCGACGGGCGTGCACATTCCCTTCCCCCCGGAGGCGATGCCCACCATCGTGTGGCCGTGAAGTTCGACCCAGATGACGCCGAGGTGCCCGAGCCCGTGCGCCGCAAGCACGCGCTCGCCGAGACGCGACAGGTCCTCGCTGAGGCCTCGAGGGCCTTCAGCCCGTGGTCGTGCCCCTCGACCGCCGAGTGCTGTCAGCTCGGCAAGACGGGCCGCCCGCCGTGGCTGTGGCCCACCGAGTGGACGCTGCTGCTCGAGCGCCTCAAGCGTGACCTTCGCCCGCTGCCCGCTGTGCGCGCCGACGGCGGCTGCCCATTCCTCGACCCGGCCGGCCTGCGCTGCACCGTCTACGAAGACCGGCCGTTCGGGTGTCGCACGTTCTTCTGCCATCGCGTGAAGGGCCCGAGCGCCCAGCCCACCTTCGAGACCAACGATCTGCTCCACCAGCTCGAGGGCGCCAACCTCGAGTGGCAGGAAGACGCCGAGCCCAGGCCGCTGCCGCAATGGCACGCCGCGGCGCTCGACCCCGCCCGGGGTTGAAGCGCGCGCCGGAGCGTGGTCTGCCGCGCGTCATGCGTCTGTTCTCGTTGCTCGCCCTGACCTCGCTGGCCTGCTCGTCGCCGATGAAGATGGAGCCGGTGGTCACCAGGTGGGCGCCGGGGCTGGTGTACCGCGCCGAGCGCGGCCCCAACGCCCGCGGCTTCCTCGACCGCAAGGGCCTGGTGCACGCGCACTCGATCTACTCGCACGACGCCTGCGACGGGCAGCCGAAGAACGACGCCGGCGTCTACGACTCGGAGTGCCTCGCCGACTTCCGCCGTGACGTCTGCACCTCGAAGCACGACTTCGTCTTCCTCACCGATCACGGCGACAGCTTCAGGGAGAACGAGTTCCCCGACGTGCTGCTGTACCGCCCGGCCGAGGGCGACGCGCTGATCACCCACGACGGCGCGCCCACCGCCAACCGCCTCGCCTGCCCCGGCGACGATCCCATCCTCGTGATGGCGGGCACCGAGACCGGCACCATGCCGGTCGGCCTCGAGCGCCACCTGAGCAACCGCGCCCTCTACGGCGGCACCGACGACGTCGCGGTTCGGGCCGCGCAAGACGCCGGCGCGGTGTCGCTGGTGGCCCACACCGAAGACTGGACGCCGGAGCAGCTGACCTCGATGCCGCTCGACGGCTTCGAGATGTACAACCTGCACCGCAGCAGCCTGCAGAACATCGGCATCGCGGCCGAGCTGGTCTTCGGGAAGGTGGAGCTGGGCGACTTCGACGGCCTGCCCCACCCCGACGCCTTCTTCACCGCCTTCACGCTCGACGACCCGACGTACTTCTCGACCTGGGGCACGGTGCTCGCGCGCGGCGCCAGGCGCGTCACCACCATGGGCACCGACTGCCACCGCAACACCTTCCGCCAGAAGCTCCAGGACGGAGAGCGCATCGACAGCTACCGGCGCATGATGAGCATGTTCTCGAACCACCTGCTGGTGCGGCCCGGCGCTGACGGCACCTTCGACGATCGGTCGCTCAAGGAGGCGCTGCGCGCCCGCCGGCTCTACGGCACCTTCGACTTCCTGGGCGCGCCCGAGGGGTTCGACTTCTTCGCGTCAGAGGGCGCCGTGACGAAGGAGATCGGCGACAGCGTGGCGCTCTCGTCAGGCGCCGTGCTCGAGGTGAAGACGCCGCGCGTGCGCGACCTCGACCCGGGCGCCACGCCGCCAGCCATCACCACCAAGCTCTGGCTCGCGAAAGAAGGCGGCTGGGACGAGGTGGCGTCGACGACCGAGCCGACGCTGCGCTTCTCGCCCACCCTGCCAGGGGTCTACCGGGCCGAGGTGCGCATCGTGCCGTCGCACCTCAAGCCCTTCATCGGAAAGCGGAGCGACTTCATTCGCAACGAGCGCCCGTGGGTGCTCTCGAACGCGATCTGGGTCACCCCGTAGCCGCCCGCGTCACTCCGTCGGCCAGGTGCCCGGCGGCACCATGATGACGCCCGAGTTCCAGCCCCAGTCCTTCAGCGGGCGCTCTTCGATGGCGGTCTTCGAGTCGGGCATGTGGTTCCAGTGGAACTCGTTCACGTTGCCGCTGCGCCCCACGAAGGTGTGCATGCCGCCCTTGGCGAGCCCGAAGAAGAAGGGCACCTTCGAGAGCTTGTCGATGCCCGACAGATCCTGCTTGGTGCCGCCGCCCTCGGTCGGCCGGTAGTTCTGCACCGTCGCGTCGATCTTGATGCCGTAGTACCCGTTGCCCCGGGCCACCTGCGTCGCCGAGAAGCTGTGCTCGGGGTTGCCGTCGTTGGGCTTCTTGGCGTCGGGGTTCCAGTACACCGCCTGCCAGCCGTCTTTCTGGAGCTCCTTCGCGAGGTCGGTGCCCTTCGAGCCCTTGGCGGTGACGGTCGCCATGATCTCGCTCCAGCGCGCCGACTTGCCGGCGGCGGCGTAGGCGGCCCCGACGTTCTCCATCGCCCAGCCGATGCACGACGACTCCTTGAAGTTCGCGTTCGGCGTGGCGCCCGGCTTGGCGTTCTGCGCGGCCCACTCCTGGCGCTCCTTCTGCGACATCGTCTTCATCGAGGAGTGGTCGCCGTAATAGACGCCCACGCCCGTCTTCTCGATGGCGTCGAGGTGCTGCCTGGTGCGCAGCTCGATCGACTGGGCGCCGCCGGCCGCGAGCTTGTTCCCGAAGTCGTTGGGCCGCGACACGCTGCCTGTCTGCTGCACGGTGGTGTTGCCGCTCGCGCCCGGGCCCCAGCCCTGCGTCGCGGTGGCCTGCGTGCCCTGGGTCGGAGCCGCCGGCGCCGCGCCTGGCACGTTCAGCTTCCAGCCCACCTTGATGGACCCGGGGTTGGTCGCCAGCGACGGGTACTTCGCCGCGTTCGCCTCGACCAGCGCCTGCATCGGCACGCCGAGCCGCGCGGCGATCTTCGAGAGCGAGTCACCGGCTTGAATGGTGACGCTGCTGGGGTTGTTGGACGGCACCTGCGACGCAACGGGGTTCGTTCGGACTTGAGTCACCGACGGCATCGGCATGACCTCGGGTTGGAGGAGGACTGAAGGATTACACGAACGAGACACCCAGCGACAGGCGGGTGCGCAAACCCGAAGGCGCCTGGAACGACGGCCTGTTACGGGTCGGGGTCGGCGGGCTCGGGCGCCTGGGGCTCGAGGGGCTTCTTGCCCGCGCGAAGGCGCTCGAGCACCTGGCGTTCGGCGTCGGCCGGCAGCCCCAGGGGCCCCGGCTGGCACTCGCAGCTCACCCGCCCGCTGCGCAGATCCTGGGCGAAGGCGCAGATGCCCGGGCACTCGCGCAGCGGCGAGTCTTCGAAGAGCCCGAGCGCGGCCGTCTTCGCGGGCGCGAGCGACTGGGCGCAGCGGCTCATCGACTGGAACAGGCGCGACCAGGGCAGCACGTGCTGGGTCGAGCGCCCGCGATCGCCGGCGTCGAAGGTGAACCCGATGCGGCACTCGGGCGAGAGGCCGGGGAAGTCGAGGTAGAGGCGGCCGCCCTCGGCCAGGGGCCTCCACACGGTCGCGGTGACGAGCAGGCCCGGCCCGGAGCTCACCTGCTGGAGCTCGAAGCACGCGTCCTCCGACGGCGGCTGGGCGCCGCGCGCGCACCGCAGGCGCTGCCCCGCCACGAAGAGGCGAGGCCGGTGCAGCAGCAGCACGTTGGAGGACAGATCGATGGTGACCTCGAAGCGGCCCCACACGTCGGCCGCCAGCGCGCCCGCCACGCCGTGCACCGGCCCGCTGCGGGTGAGCGAAAAGGACAAGCCCTGTGCGCCGACGCCGGGTGACAGCTCGACGCGGTCCATCGCCATGCCCTGGAACGACGAGAGCTCCGCTGGGAGCGTGGCCGAGGGCAGCGCGAGCGCCTGGAGCAGATCGGCCGTCGACGAGAAGCCCTGCTGCCGCACCGGCGCTTCGAAGACCCGGCTCGAGCGCTCTCGGGTCGACAGGGCGAAGGCGCCGGTGAAGCTCGAGGTGCCCTGCGAGAGGCGCGCGGCCAGCAGCGGCCAGTCGTGGGTCGGGTCGCGGGTCAGCTCCAGCACCTGCACCTCGCCGCCCTGGCCTTCGGCCCAGGCGACCCACTCTTCGCGGGAGCGCGCGGCGACGAACCGAAGCGCCCGGTGGGAGGGGTCGAGCTGCAGCGCCGTCGACCCGAGGCGATCGGTGCCCAGCACCACCACGCAGTCCCGGTTCTCGATGAGGCCGGCCTCCATGGGGGTCAACCGCCTGCCCGCGATGGTGAGCCCCGCCAGCCGCGTCACGGGCAGCCGCTCGTCGGCGCCCATCGGGTCGGCGATGGTCACCCGCGCGGCCGAGACCATCGGGCGATCGAGACAGCCGGTCGTCACCATCGTCATCGGGGTGGCGACGTCGATGACGATCTCGGCCTCGACCTCGAACACCTGCCCCTGGATGGCCACGCGAAGGCCCGGCCCGGCCAGCAATGGGGCCTCGAGCCCGACCAGGGTGTCGAAGGCCTGGGGCCCGGAGCCACGAACGCACGAGGCGGCGAGCACAGCGAGGAGCCAGGGGCGCACGCGCGGCAGCGTAGCTGGAACGCGTCGTCAGTCGATGCTGATGCCGCCGCCGTCCTTCGACACCGCCGGCACCGAGGTGCTCGAGCCGGCGCCGTTGAAGCCCAACCCCGGCGGCGCATTGGGGATCGTGATGGGCCGCGTGATGATGCCGGCGCCGTTGGGGCCGATCTCGAACAGCTGCCCGGCCGCGGTGAAGCCGTAGACCGAGCCGCCCCAGTACGCGATGCCGTAGACGTTGGTGTACGGAATCGGCCCGTAGTTGCGCACGAGGCCGCCCGTCACCGGGTTCACCTGCAACAGGCAGTCGTCGCAGGTGGGGTTCGAGAACATGTTCTTCACCGTGAGGAACGTCCCGCCGTCCTGCACCGAGACGATGTCACCCGACGACTCGAAGCCGCTGGGGAGGCCCGTGCCGATCTGCGTGAGCGCGCCGGTCGTGGTGTTGATGCGGTAGTAGAAGCGGCCTGAGTAGGCGACCAGCACCTCGTCGTTGGGGTCCAGCGTTCCGCGCGGCACGAACGAGAGCGAGTTTGGGTAGGTGTTGGTGGTGTTGATGGGCGTGCACGCCGCGTTGAGCAGGTTGAGGCTGTAGAAGCCCGAGAAGCCGACGATGAAGGCGTTGCCGGCGCCGTCGATGGCGAGGTCGGTGATGTCGAACGCACAGGAGAAGTTGCCCACGGTGCGCACGGCGCGCGTCACCGGGTCGAGGACGTAGAGCGTCGAGGCGCTGTGCCCGTAGACCGACTCGACGAAGCCGGCGTCGGAGCCCGCGCTCCCACCCGCCGTCACCGAGCCTCCTGCCGTCGCCGAGCCTCCCGCCGTCGCCGAACCGCCCGCCGTCGCCGAGCCGCCCGCCGTCGCCGAGCCTCCTGCCGTCGCCGAGCCTCCCGCCGTCGCCGAACCGCCCGCCGTCGCCGAGCCACCCGCCGTCGCCGAGCCGCCTGCCGTCGCCGAGCCACCAGCCGTCGCCGAGCCGCCCGCCGTCGCCGAGCCGCCCGCCGTCGCCGAGCCGCCCGCCGTCGCCGAGCCG
>JACSRE010000273.1 GCA_014879945.1 Myxococcus sp. | reverse complement strand
GCGCCCCTGCACGCCGCCTCGGCACTCGACCCTTCCCCCCGTTTCCTGCTTTGTTCTTCTTCTGCGTCTCGACCCGGTGCATCCCGCGGTCATCTGTGCGTTCTCAGAGGTCTGCGGACACGCTCGGGACCGGCTGTGCGCGGAGGAGCCCACCTCGAGCCTCATCCCCGAGCTGCACGAGCGGCTGTCGAGGATCGGCGAGGCCGACGTCGAGTGCCATCTCGCCCGCGCGAGGTACGAGTTCGAGCGAGGAGACACGGCGGGAGCGGTGAAGCTCGTCGATGCGGTCCTGGTGATCGCCCCGGGCAAGGCCGAAGCGTGGCAGCTCAGGTACGAGGTGGCGGACCAGACCGGGGACCCCGACGCGGGGTACTTCGAGGTGATGGCGGACGAAGCGGAGCTGGCGGAGTCGCATTTCGCGGTGCCGTCCGCGAAGGCGCGGTGCTGAGGTCTCCGCAGTTCCTCCTGTTGACGGAGCACATGCCTGCTTCGGACGACATCGACGACCCGAACGCTCGTGTAGGGACGCCGACGGAATGGGTGCAAGGCGAACCATCAACTGGTTGTTCCGGGAGTCTCCGCCCTCCTTCTTTCGAACCCCTGTCGCAGGTCGCTCGCTCCTCGGTGTCACACTTAGAAATCAAGGCACACTCTCTGGTTTGTCTCGATGACGCCATTCCAAGCATTCGTCCGCGTCAGCGCAAGACTGGCGCCGTGGTCACCGGCAACGACGGCGCGCGCATGCAGGTGCCACAGGGCATTGAGAGTGTCACAAGGAAGCGATGGTCGCGCGACTGTGAGGAGGAAAGCTGAGAAGCGTTCAGCAGGGACCAGGAGGTCCCGCCGGAGAAAATCCAGAACGAGAATCGGTCGAAGAGCGTCGTCGCTCAGTTGCGACTCAAGGGCCGCGTACAGCGTCTCTCGTTGTTCGTACGCCAGCGTGGAGCGAGGCAGCCGTTCGCTTGTGATGAGCGCGAGGCCTTTGTGCGGCCAGAGAAACCGAAAAAATCGGCTCATTGACCGCTCGCCCCGACTGCCGCACCCGCTGCTGCGCCCGCTCCGAAGCCAGCGAAGAAAGCAGAGAGGGTCTCGAACGCTGCTCGGACTGCGGGTGTCGCGCCCGTTCCCATTGTGGCTGACCACTGCCCACTGACCAGGCTGGGCAGCATGGCTCGGATCCAGCCCTGCGTTGCCACCAACTGCGTCCCTTTGGCCACAGCGAGTTCGCACGGGCTAGACGCCGCGAGTTTCGAGACGGACTCAAAGGCGGACTTGCTCAGGGTCTTCTGGCCAATCTCATAGAGGAGTTTCTCCCGTAGAGAGAGTGACGCCCAAGCTGTGTCAGCTTCAACCCCGGTATAGATCCACGGAAGCCCCTCGAGAGCAAACAGGCTCACCGCTGCGGCTCCAGCCATTACGACCCCAAGGGTGATGTTCTGCGCTCTGGTGTTTGTGTGAACATTCGCTGCATGCGTGTCCCAATATGAGCCAATTCCATCCGGGGCATTTCCGGTTCTGTCAATGAGATGCGTCGGAAGAGATAATGCATACGCGAATCGGTTCGAGTCACCCGCAAAGAAGATCGGATCCTTCGACATCCACCGGCCGGTGGCCGCATCGTAGTCTCTCGCTCCGAAGCGACTCAGGCGGGTATCGGCATCGTACAGCCCACCCGCGAAGCCGAACGGCTGGAAACCCGGTCTCGAGTCCGCCGTCACGACGCCCCACGCGTCGTAGTCGAGCCGTTGGGCCACCTGACCTGTCGCGGTGTCGATGACGAGCCGCACGGAGCCGAGGAGGTCGTGGACGTGCCGATAGACGACTCCGCCCCGCACCATGACGTCAGGCGAGTGACTCAAGCTGCCGTAGACGAATCGACTCACCACCGCTCCAGCACCATCCAGCTCGGCGACAATCCGCAGTTGCCCGTCGTACAGCCAGCCCTTCTCCAGCACCCCGTTTCGCTTCTTCCCGACGCGCCGTCCGCGGGCGTCGATGACGTACTCGAGACGGGTGCTGTCCGGCAGGGTCGCCGAGAGGAGGCCTCCCACGCCGTCGTAGACGTACTGGGTGACTTGCACGCCCTCCGTCTTGCGGACCCGGTTGCCGAAGGTGTCGTGCGCGAAGGTGGTGGCGCCGGCCGTCAACTGCCTGTCCTGCGCGTCGAAGGTGGAGGCGACCCGAGCACCCGGAAGTGCTCCACCGCCCCGACGTCCACGAGGGCGTACACGGTCGCCCTCGAGACGCGCAGAACCGCGGCCGCCTCTCTCACGGTCAACAGCTCCGGGAGCCCCTCCAGAATCCGCAGTGCCGGCGCAGTTCCCGGAGTCGTTTTTGAAGACGAAATGGACTTGATGGACTTGCGCGCTCCGCCAGGCTTCCCAGAAACCCCTGCCTTTTCGACGGCTTCGACAACCACAGTACGTCGCGGACCCAATGGAAGACGTTGCGCCGGCATTCGGGACCAAGGGGTCGCAGGTTCAAATCCTGTCTCCCCGACTGATGAAAGGCCCTGATTCGTTTCGGGAAACCGGAGCGGGTCAGGGCCTTCGGTTTTCCGGGCTATCTGCGCGGGGTTCAGCGGGCGTTCAGGTGACTGAAGACGAGTGGGACGCGCGTCCAGTGGTCAAGCCGCGGCCAAAGCCCGGATGACGCCCGACCGCTCATCAGCCCAGGCGCGAAACGTCCCGACCCTGTCCCAGACCAGCGCGCTCTCAGGCAGGCGCTCGTACAACGCGACCGCGACGCTTCTCGACCGAGTCGGCGCCGTCTCGAGGGAATGCTCCGCCGCCACCTCGATCAGCTCGTCTGCGCGCTTCGCGAGCCGCTCGGCCCATCGCTGCACGTGCGGTGACGCGGCGAGGAAGTCGCGCTTGTTGTTGTTACAGCCGTCGTGCGCCAGGACGAGGTTCTCGATGGCGTTGTTCGGGTACCTCGCCCACGGGATGAAGTGATCGACCTGGCCCCGCGAAAGCCGCTCGTCGCAGTAGAAGCAGCGGGAGCCCTGAAGTTCCCTGAGCGCACCGTCGACCTTCCCGAGCGCCTCCCGCTCGCGATCGAACAAGAAGTTCTCGAGCGCGCTCCCCGGAATCCGCGAGCGATTGAAGAGCTGGACCTGCCTCAACCACTCACGCCGGATGAGCGGGCGCACCAGCGTGTTCAGGCGGATCAACGCCTCGGCGATGCCCGGCTTGAGCAGCAGGTGGTTGTCGAAGCCGACCCGCTCGCCTCGTTGGTACCTCTTCACCGTCGAGTGTTTGAGGTCCTTGTCCCAGCCGTACTCGTAGAGGAACCGATGCTCCGTCCTGCCGATCACTTGCAGTCGCGGCAGCGGCATCTCGATCAGCTTCCACTCGATGAAGTCGATGAGCTGACTCGAGGCCGGGCGCCGGTCTCGCACGAGACCGCGCGCCGCCGACCCATGCCGTTCACGGAATTCGATGATCTTCGAGAGCAGCTCGGCCTGCTGCGACGCGTTCACGCCACCCTGCCGCAGGTACTTGTCGTCCTCGTAGCGCTCGCACTGCGGCCAATACAGCTCGAGCACCTTCTCTGCGAGCTCCCGGGTCGTCAGCGACGTGGGCGGCGCTCCGGTGCGCGAGGTCTTCTCGAAGCAGAGGTCGAGGAGCGCCATGAGCACGGCGTACTTGTAGGTGGCCGAGAACGAGCCTTCATCGAGCAGCGCGAACAGCCGCTCCGCGACGGCGATGGGATCGGCCCCGTTCATTTCTCGTTCCAGTAGGCCGCCTTCGCCGGGAGCACCCAACGAACCCCGCCGCGAGGGTCAGCGACATCGCCCTGGTAGCGCGGAATGACGTGCACGTGCGCATGCGCCACGGTCTGGCCGGCGACCTGGCCCGCGTTGGTGCCGACGTTGTATCCGCCGGGCGCGTGCGCCACGTCGAGGAGTTGCTTGACGACAGGCACGAGCGCCCACAGCGCAGCCGCCTCGTCCCCGGTGAGGTCGAAGACCGTCGCCGCGTGCCGCTTCGGAATGATCAAGCTGTGGCCACGGCTGAGCGGGAAGCGATCGGCCATCGCCGCCGCGAGCGCGTTCTCCGCGAGAAGCGAACCGTCACCAAGCGCGGCGCAGAACGGGCAGGTCTCTCGAGCCACTACCGAAGCGTAGTCGGGCTCCGCCGCTGGCCGGGTCTGCCCGGTGCTGGAGTCCTCGCCGTCAGCGCGCACCTTGGGCCCTC
>JACSRE010000025.1 GCA_014879945.1 Myxococcus sp. | reverse complement strand
GACGGTCCGGGATGCGAAGCTCGGTGAGCACCTCCTTCCCAAGGAGCTCGCCGCCCACGCTTCGCACTGGTGAACGCACGACCATGACCTCGTTCGCTCAACACGGCCCCGCCTGGTCACAGGTGGCCACGTTCGGTGCGCTCGATGAGCAGGCCTGGCGCCGCGCGGCGCAGTGGCTGGAGCACCACCTGCCGACGACGCCCCGCCTTCAGGAGCGCATTCACTGCCTCACGCTCCCCATCACCGCCTGGCTCCTTCACCACCTGAACGCGGCGCCACGACGTCCGCTCATGGTGGGCCTCAACGCACCGCAGGGCGCCGGCAAGACCACCCTCACCCGGAGCCTCGTCGGCCTCCTCGAGCACCTCGGCCACCGCGCGGTCAGCATCAGCATCGACGACTTCTACCTGCGACGGGACGAACAGCTGGCGCTGGCCGCGCGGCACTCGGGCAACCGGTTCCTCGAGCACCGCGGTTATCCGGGCACGCACGACGTGGCCCTCGGCGCGCGGGTGCTCGAGGCGCTCCAGGCCGGTGCCGACGTCGAGGTGCCTCGCTACGACAAGTCGGCCTTCAACGGGCGGGGTGACCGCAGCGACGAGGTGACGGTGCTGCGCGGCCGGGTGGACGTGGTGCTGCTCGAAGGGTGGATGCTGGGGTTCCAGCCGCGCGCCTCGGTGGAGGACGCCGACCTGCGCGCGCCGAACGACGCGCTCCGCCAGTACGCCGCCTGGAACGAGCGCCTCGACGTGATGATCAGCCTGCGCATGAAGGACCCGCGGCAGGTGGTGCGCTGGCGGGTCGAGGCCGAGGCGGCCACGCGCGCGGCGGGCAGGCCCGGCCTCACCGAGGCCGAGGTCGAAGACTACGTGCGGCGGTTTCTCCCCGCGTACGAGGCGTGGAGCCGCTCCCTCGACGACGGCCCGTGGCAGGGCGACCGGTTGCTCACCATGACCCTCGACGCCGACCGCCTGCCAGTCGCGCCGTGAGCGGCGAGCCTCCGCTCAGAAGTGCACGGTGGCGACGACCGCTCCTCCGCCAGGCAGGAGCGTGACGCTGACCGCGGGCTCCGGCGTGTCGAGGATGAGCGCGACCAGGCCACCGGCCAGCAGGGCAGCGCCGCCGATGAAGCCCCCCAGCGCCAGCCCCGACGCGCTCCTGGCGCGGTTGTCGAGAATCGCGACCGCCGGAGCCTCGGCCGCCGTCGGCACCCCGTAGACGTTCACCAGCGCGCGCGTCTCGCTCGCGATGAGCTGCTGACCGAGCCCGAAGGTGGCCAGCCCCGCGCCCAGCCCCACCAGCCCCACGCCCAGGCCCGACAGCCAGGAACGTGACGTCGACGGCTCGGCGACCGCGTGGGTCGCCAGCAGCACCGTGAGGACGAAAGAGAGTCGTCTCATGCGCCGGGTCGCTAGCACGCCAATCAGGGATAGGCGATTCGCAGATCGAACCCCGACTGGTAGACCACCGCGACGCGAGCTCCGAGCTGCACGACCCGGAAGTTCGAAGAGCCCCCGAGGTCGACGGTCCCCTCCGAGGTCCAGTTGGTCGAGAGACTCGCTCCGGTGCACGTCGACGGATTGGTCGTTCGAGAGACCTGCACGAGCGAGCCAGACACCCAGGCGCCCCAGTGCCCACCGCCGGTCCTGGCCGCGACGCTGAACCCCGGTCCGGGGGCCGCCGCTGACGAATAGGAGGTGCCTGAACTGCTGCCGACGACGATCGACGGTGTCGAGAAGATGCGCGCGCGGCGGCCCGAACCACTGTCGTACGAGTAGATGACGCAACCGGTGAGCGAAACCGCGCCAGAGACCGTGCGCAGCACGCCTGGCTGAACGCCGTCGACGATGGTTCCCTCGTCGAACACGCAGCTCCGCGCTCCACCGAGGTCGTTGCCGCATCGGCGGTGGGCAGCCACGAGGCTCGAACCATTGTACGCGAGCGCGACCCACTGCTTTCCGCCAGGAATGACCTTCACGTACGGGTAGGCGAGCGCAAACGGCGCCAGGCCACGTGAGTAGGAAACGCCCACCAACTGACCCGTGGCGGCGTCACCGTCTGCAGCCTCGATGGGCGGAGACACGATCGGCAGCCCCCCCGGGTCCACCGCCATGGCGTCGTTGAGGCTCATGGTGCGAACGTTCGCGGCCCCAAACACCGGGAACACGCCCTCGCCATTGACCGACCTCGTTCGCAGCACGGTCAGCCCAGGGCCGATGGTGCTGTGCACCTGGACGTGCACGTTCGAGTAGCTCGCCGCTGGCAGCACGAGGCCATTCTGGTCTGCGAGGAACGCGCCGGTCGTTCCATCGAGCGTACGGGTCGACACCGCTGCGGTGCCCGGTTGGGTGAGGGCAACGAAGACCTGGCCGTCGACGTCACTGGCCGCGTCGAAGAACTGAATGTTGCTCGCGACCAGGCTTCCATTCAGGGGAAGCACTGGCGCGGTGTGGAACCGCCAGGACGGAAGCGACGAGGCCGTGTTCCCCGCCAGGTCGACCGCCGAGGCGTTGACCGCGACGTTGAAGACCGTCGCGCCGGCGAGCGCCGACGAAGTCCACTGCGTCTGCGCGCCATTCCAGACACCGCCGCCTGCGCCAGTCAGGCCGTGGACCGACGTGCTCATTGGCTCCGAGAACGTCACGGAGGTCACGCGGGGCTCGTTCATTCGGCTCTCTGCATTCGGGCTGGTGCCGATGACCGAGGGCCGCACACGGTCGACCGTGAACGAACGACTCGCCAGCGCCGACACGTTTCCTGCGCGGTCAATGCCTTCGACCGTTCGAACGTAGGTCACGCCGTTGTCGGTCGAGGCCGTCGTCACGGCGGTCGTGCGCAACGTCGCCGCCACGGCGGCACCATTGAAGCTCCGGGTGCCTGCCATCGGGTCGCCGTCGGTGACGGTCCAGGCCAGCTGCACGTCGTTGCCAGAGGGGAACGACGCGATGTTGAACGTCTGACCAGAAGAAGGCGCGGTGAACGCGACGACCGGCGCCACCCGATCGACGGTGACGGAGCGATTGGTGCTCGTCGAGTTCCCCTCTGCATCGGTGGCGAGCACCGCGATGGCGACCGCCTGATAGTCGACGAGCGGGAGCGAGAAGCTGGCGCTCCAGGTGGACCCAGCGGCCTGCGCTGACGCCGTGGCAGCTCCAAAGGTGGCGGAGACGGCGCCGATGGCGTTGGAGCCGTCGGTGACGGTGGCCGAGATGGTCACGTTGGTCTGCCCCGCGCCGCCGAGCAGCGCGCCCGCGGCAGGGCTCTGGAGCGTGACGACAGGCCCAATGGTGTCGACGAAGAACGTGCGGGCGACGACGGTTGTGTTCGCGAGCGAGTCGGTCGCAGTCGCGGTGCAGACGAAGCTGCCGTTGTCCGAGGTGGGCAGGAGCCAGGAGAGGGTCCACGTCCCGCTCGACACCGTGGTCGTCCGAGCGCCGACGCCATCGGCGCAGTCGACCAGCACGCCGGAGAGACCCGAGCCGTCGCTCACCGAACCACTGACGACCTGGGTCCTGGGGTTCCCGAGCCGCTCCATCGAAGCCGGCGCGGTAAAGGTGAGCGCGGGGCCCTGCGTGTCGACGAGCACCTGCACCGTCGCCTGCGTCACGTTGTTCAGGGCGTCCTGCGCGCGAAGCGTCACCATTCGCGCGACGCGGTCGAGATTCGGGGGAAACGAGACGGTCGCGCTCCAGGTGCCGTTCGGCTGAACCACGACCGCCTGAGGGCCCGTACCCACGTCGACCGTCATCGCCGAGACGGTGCCGGAGCCATCGCTCGCGGTCCCCGAGAGGGTCGCCGAGGCGCCCACGACAGTGCCGGAACCAGGGGTGGTCAGCGCAAGCGCGGGGCCCCGGGTGTCAATGCGCACCGAGAACATCGTCGTGGTGGTCGTCATCGCCAGGTCGAGTGCCGAGAGCGTGAAGCTGCGGGACTCTTCGACGGACTGAGCGAGCGGAACCGTGACGCGCCACGTGGCGCCGGTGATGCTGAGCGGCCTGTCCATGCCATCGCCGATGTCGACCGACGCCGAGAGGACTTCGCGACCGGCGAACTGAGTGACGGTGCCGACGAGCTCCACGGTTGGGCCGCCGACCGCTACTCCGGCAGCAGGGCTGGTCAACACGAACACCGGCGGAGCAACGACCGCCATTCCACCCGCAGCGCCACCCGCCACGCCACCCGCGGCGCCACCCGCAGCAC
>JACSRE010000419.1 GCA_014879945.1 Myxococcus sp. | reverse complement strand
GCGCCGCCCCCGCCCTCGCGCCCGACGTGCTCGACGGCGTCGCGACCGAAGGCCTGCCCGACGACCCACCCATGAGCGGCGACGACCTGCGCGACGCGGCGCTCCAGAAGCTGCTGGCGCGAGACCCCGACCGCGTCATTCGGCTGCTCGAGCAGGCCCCCGCACCGAGCGCCTTCCAGGTGGCGGTGCTGGCCGCGCTGGCGCTCCGGCGCCACGTCGAGGGGCCTCCCCTGCAGGTGAAGGAGTCTCCCCTGCCCCCGGTGCCCGCCTCGGGCACCCTCGCCACCGGCCCGGGCCCGGCCTTCGTCGGGGTGCAGCAGCTCGAGCTCCGCAGCGCGCCCGGCAAGGGCAAGCTGCTGGCCACGCTCCCGACCGGCACCGGCGTGGCCATCGAGAAGGTGGCGGGGAAGCACGCGACGGTCTCGGTCGAGCTCGCCACGCGGGTGGCCTTCGGCGCCGAGGGCGGCGCGCCGACCCGGGTGGTGACGAAGACCGTCAAGGGGCTCGCGCCGCTCGACGCGCTCGTCGTGGCGCGGCCCGACGCGTCGTCGCTCGCGGCCGAGGCCAGCGCCCAGGCCAACACCGACGAGGGCCACGACGTCGCCCTGGTGCTGTGGCACCGCGTCTTCCTCCTCGGGCCGACCGAGGCGGTGCGCGCCCACCTCATCGACGCCGCGTGGAAGGCCCGCCGCCCGTCGTGGGTCGCCTCGGCCGCGCTCGAGCCGGTGTGGGTGGCGCCCCGCTCGGTGCGCGTGGCCTGGGCGTGCCGCGGCGACGTCGCGAAGGCGAAGTGGGGCCCTGCGTCGGCGAAGGCCCCGGCCGACGCGTGCGTCACCGGCGTCGACCTGCGCGAGCCGTGCACGGGCGCCGCCCCGCCCGCCATCGCCCGCACCAGCGCGGCGCTCGAGGCGCTGGGCCTGAGCGCCCCGGCCCCGACGCTGGAGGTGGTCGTCGACGCCACCCGCGCGCAGCGGCTGTGGGTCGTCTCCATGCCCATCCGCTCCACCAGCGAGTGTGAAGAGGTCGACGAGCACAAGATCGACGTCTTCGGCGCGGTGGTGCGGCGGCTCCAGCTGCCGCTGGGCACCTCGTCGCTGGTGGTGACGCTCCCCGTGGCGGGCTGGCAGGGCGTCGAGCACTCGGTGGTGGGCGCGCAGAGCGAGGCGAAGGCGCGTGACTGGCTGCGCTCGCGCGTCGCCACGAGGTGGACCTACGACGCCAGGGGCGAGCCCTCGCCCTCGCTCGGGGTGGGTGACGTCGGCTTCCGCCTCGAGCGCGACGTGTCGACCGTCTCGGTGGGGCGCGTGCCCGCGATGAACTGTGAGCTCTGCGGGGGCGCCAACTTCAGGTAGACCGACCGGACCAAGCGCGAGAGGAACGCACCATGGGCCAGTGGCAAGTGACGTACGACGCAGACGTCGCCCTCGTGGCGCTCGACGACGGCAAGGCGAACGTGGTGCTGACGAAGGAGTTCAAGGGCCTCGGGGCCGCGCTCGAAGAGGTCGCCGCCTCGCGCGCCCGCTCGGCGGTGCTGACCGGCCGGCCCGGGTACCTGAGCGCGGGCCTCGATCTCAAGGTGCTGCCGACGCTCTCGCTGGAAGAGAAGCGCGACGTGGTGCGCGCCATGGGTGAAGCGGTGCTCGAGCTCTTCCTGTTTCCCAAGCCCGTGGTCGCGGCGGTGTCGGGGCACGCGCTGGGCGCCGGCGCCATGTTCGCGCTCGCCTGCGACGTGCGGGTGTTCGCCGAAGGGCCGTACCGGTTCGGGCTCAACGAGGTCCCCGCGGGGCTCTTCGTGCCGTCGTTCGCCGTCGAGCTCGCCCGCGCCGCCGTCTCGACCTCGCGCCTGACCGAGCTGGTGGTGCACGGCCGGGCGCTGACGCCGCAAGAGGCCCTGAGCATGCACGTCGCCGAGACCCTGCACGCGCCCGAGTCGCTGCTGGCGGCCGCGATGATGCACGCCCGCCACCTCGCCTCGCTCTCGGGCGCCGGCTACGCCTTGACCAAGCGCCTGGTGCGCGGCCCCGGGGCCGAGCGCGCCAGGGCCTCGCTCCCCGGTGAGCTCGACGAGCTGGCGCGCATGATCGACGGGCGCATCGTCTGATCAGCCCGTCACCAGCGCGTCACTGAACTGTCACTTCGACGCGCCAGCCGTCGTGCTGAACAGCGGCCATGGCTCTTCAAGCGATGATCCGCTGGCTGCTCCCGAGGGAAGACCACTACTACGACATGATCGAGGAGCTCGGCCGCCTCGGCTTCGAGGCCGCCACTGCGCTCGCCGCGTTCGAGACGACGCCGGCCGCGCAGGTGCAGGCCTCGGTGCAGGTCATCGAGCACAAGGCCGACGACGTGGTGCGCCGCATGGAGGACGCGCTGGCCCGCACCTTCGTCACCCCGCTCGACCGTGAAGACCTGCACCGGCTCACCAGCGAGCTCGACGACATCATCGACCTCGCCAACCTCACCGCGCGCAGCTACGGCCTCTACAACATCGAGCGGCCCACGCCGGCGATGATCGAGCTCTCGAAGAAGCTCATCACCTGCACCGAGATGATCCGCGACGCGGTGCCCCACCTGCGCACCCACCGCTTCGCCGACCTCATCGACGGCGGCCGCAAGGTGCGCGACCTCGAGAAGGCCGCCGACACCATCTACCGCACCGCCATCAGCGAGCTGTTCAAGGCGCCCACCATCGACTTCCGCGACCTGCTCAAGCAGAAGGAGGCGCTCGACCACCTCGAGAACGCGGTCGACCACTGCGACAACGTGGCCGACCTGCTCTCCAACATGGCCGTGAAGCATGGTTAGCCTGCTGATCGCGGTGGTCTTGATGGCCATCGTCTTCGACTACATCAACGGCTTTCACGACGCGGCCAACGCCATCGCGACGGTCGTCTCGACGGGGGTGCTGCCGATTCGCACCGCGGTGTTGCTGGCGGCGGTGCTCAACTTCGTGGGCGCGATGGCGGGCACGGCGGTGGCGAAGACCATCGCGTCGGGGTTCGCCGACCCCGCGCAGGTGACGCAGGGCGTGGTGCTGGCGGCGCTCATCGGCGCCTCGGTGTGGAACCTCATCACCTGGTGGTTCGGCATTCCGTCGTCGTCGTCGCACGCCCTGGTCGGCGGCCTCGCCGGCGCGGTGGTGGGGCACGCGGGCTTCGGGGCCTTCAAGTGGAGCGCGCTGGTGCAGAAGGTGCTGGTGCCCCTGGTGGCGTCGCCCAGCATCGGCTTCGTGATGGCCTTCTTCGTGATGGTGGGCCTGGTGTGGCTGGCGCGGGGCCGGCTCTCGGGGCTGGGCAGGCTGGTCGCGCTCCTGGTGTGGGCGGCTCTGGTGGCGCTGGCCCTGTCGCAGTGGTGGAGCGGGCGCGCGCATGCCCTGGCAGAGGCGCTCAAGAAGGGCGCCGCCACCACCACCATCGAGCTCGAGTACGCCGGCCTGTTTGGGCTGGTGGTGCTGGGGGCCATGGGCGGGTGGTGGTTCGGCAAGAAGCTCTACGCCGCCGCGCCGCAGGTGGTCGCCCGGCTCGCCCGCCGCATGCAGCTGGTGTCGGCGGGGCTGATGGCCTTCTCGCACGGCTCCAACGACGCCCAGAAGTCGATGGGCATCATCACCCTGGCGCTGCTGTCGTTCGCCGCCTCGCACCAGGGCCCGCGCCCCGGGTGGATGCCGGAGTGGGCGTTGCCGCAAGGTGAGAGCGTGCCGCTGTGGGTCGTCATCGTCTGCGCCGGCGCCATCGCCGCGGGCACCGCCGCGGGCGGCACGCGCATCATCAAGACGATGGGCACCAAGATCATCCGCATCACGCCCCTGCAGGGCTTCGCCGCCGAGACGGCCGGGGCGCTCACCATCCTGGGCGCGTCGCGGCTGGGCATTCCCGTCTCCACCACGCACGTCATCAACGCCTGCATCATGGGCGTGGGCGCGTCGAAGCGGCTGTCGGCGGTGCGCTGGGGCGTCGCCACCAACATCCTCGTCGCCTGGGTGGTCACGCTGCCCTTCAGCGCGGGCCTGGCCTGGCTGTCGATGCAGCTCATCGCGCTCGCCGGCGGGTGACCGGGGCCGCCGAACCCGACGACGGCGGTGGGACCGGTGTTGCTGCTTGCGCCCCATCGCGCAGAGTGCGCATTCTCACGCAAGCGGGTTCGGCCGACCCCGCGCTCACGAGGACCCTCACCCTGTCTCTTATACACATCTGACGCTGGCCGACGA
>JACSRE010000242.1 GCA_014879945.1 Myxococcus sp. | reverse complement strand
GCGGCGTCGACCGCACCCGTAAGCGATCGACTTTCCTCGGGCGGAAACCTGATCGGCGCTCTAGCGCCCCTCAGGGAGCCGGGAGGGCCTCCGGCGCCTGGAAGAAGCGCGGCCGCGCCTTGAGGCCAAACCCGCGGAACCCGCGGAAGCGCAGGTAGTTGAGGAAGTCGGCCTCGAAGCGGGCGGGGGTGGTGCCGGCGGCGCGCGTGAACGCGGCGCCGAAGTCGTCGCCCGCGCGCATCGCGTCCATGGTGTCGATCACCCCCTTGTCGCCCACCCGCCGGAGCAAAAACCGCATCGCGTGGAACGCCACCCCGTAGATCTGGCCGTAGGCCTCTCTCGAGAGCTGCTCGGCGTCACCGAACACGTCGAGCCCGGGGTTGCGCGCCACCCAGTCGGCGAGATCCTCGAGCGAGGGGAACCGCAGGCCCTGGTCGGCGGTGACCGTCGCCAGGCCCTCACGGAACCACAGGGGAATGCGCTTGGACTCCCAGTCTCTCGCGGTGCCGCTGCGCTGGAACATCAGACAGTGAGACAGCTCGTGCAGCACCAGCTCATCGACGTCGCGATCGGTGCCGGCCCAGCTCCCCGGAGACTGGATGATCAGCTCGTCGTAGCGGGCCCAGGCGCGGAGCCAGTCATAGCCGTTGCGCCGCACCGCCCGCTCGAGCGCCTTGTGCGATGGCGCGATGCGAACCGTGACCGGCGCCGCGAGGCTGCCCCAGCGCTCGAGCTTCGGTACGGCGCGGGTCAACGCGGCGCGTACCCGGGCCTCGTCCTCGGTGGCGCCCGGCTCGGTCATCAGGGTGAAGCGCGCCGAGGCGGCCTCCAGCGGCGTCACCCGGGTGAGCGACGCCAGCGGCGCGACGCACCCCACGGCGCTCCAGGCCACGAAGACGAGCAGCCACCTCACGCGGGCCCCAGCCAGCGGACGATCTGCGCGCCCACGTCGGCCACCGAGTGCAACGCGGCGGGTCTCAGCCCCCCGAACGAGAGGACGGCCACCGGGTTCAAGGTGTGGCTGCGGGTCGACAGATCTTCGACGTTGCCGTGGTCGCTGCAGATCAACACCTGCGCATCATCGGGCATCAGCCTGACGATCTCGCGCGCGAAACGATCGAAGGTGCGCAGCGCCTCGAGCGCGGCCTGCCGGTCCTGGGCGTGCCCGGCCTCGTCGGCGAGGTAGTGCTCGAAGAGGGTGAAGTCTTCGGCGAGGCCCCAGAACACCGCGGCGGCCTCTTCGGGAGTGCGGCGCGGCAGGGGGAAGCGGCGCCGCGAGGCCGTGGAGCCGTCGATGTCGTGGGTCAGCCCTTCGCCCGCGGCGGCGTCGTCGAGGGTGCGCAGGGCCACGTCGGCGGCCGCGAAGGCGAGGGTGCTGGCCGAGGGCTTGAGGCGCCGCTTGAGCTTCGCCGGCATCACGAAGTCGCCCAGCGTCCCGGGCCGGCGCTTGAGGGCCAGGGCGTCGAGGTAGCCGACCGGGTACGCGTTCGCGAAGGTGACGGATCGCCCCGAGGCGCGCAGCGTCTTCACGATGGAGGACTCGGACAGCAGCTTCATCAAGGGGCGGGTGGGGTAGCCCAGCACGTGCGCGCCGAGGAGCCTGGGCGCCGCGAGGCCGGTGAAGATGGCGGTCTGGTTCGACGCCGACTGGGGCCGGCCCGCGACGCCGAAGGTGGTGTCGACGTCGAGGCGCACGCCCTCCCGCGGCAGCGTGGTGCCGGTGCCGTCGGCGAACTGCGAGACCAGGAAGGCCTGGTCGGCGAGCGGGTTGGTGGACGGGTCGCGCGGGCCCACGCCGATTCCGTCGACGAATAACAGTGCGACTTTCGAGGGCGGGGGCACGCGGTTTCCGTACAATACGCGCGATGGCCTTTCACGGAGACTGCTCGAGCTACCCGGTGCCTGAGCTCCTGCAGTGGCTCGACGCGTCGCGCAAGACGGGCGCGCTCCACCTCAATTGGGAGTCGGGCGAGCGCAAGCTCTTCCTCCTGGGCGGGCAGGTGGTGGCCACCGCGTCGCAGGGGCTCTACGAGCGCATCGCGCGGGTGCTCGACGTCGGTGACGAGTACAGCGGCACGCAGGTCGTCGCCGCGCTCAAGGCCGCGCTCGTGGTCGACGCGGCGATGGGGGCCGTGGTTCGCCAGCTCGCCGAGGAGGATCTGATCGGCGCCCTCACCGACGCGACCGCGACCGCCGGCGGCCGGTTCCATTGGACGGAAGATCCCGACCGGGGCGAAGACGAGTGGGTCTCGCTCGAGCTGCCGCTGCGCCACGCCGTCTTCGAGTCGCTCAAGCGGCTCGACGAGTCCGCCGAGGTGGAGCGCCTGCTGCCCGACGACACGCGCGTGCTCCGGGCCCTGGTGGCGACGCCGCCGTCGCACGCGCTCCACCGCGTGGTGCTGCGGCTCATCGCGAAGAGCGAGGGCGTCTCGCTGGGCAGGCTGTGGCTCTCGCTGGGGCTGCCTCGCACCATCGTCGGCCGCGCGGTGTTCGACCTGGTGCGCGCCGGCAAGGTCAGCGTCGAGGGCTCGCAGGCCCCGCAGATCGACCCGGTGGCCGACATGCTCGAGCAGGGGGCGATCCTCTTGCGGGAGCGGCAGTTCGACGCCGCGGCCCTGGTGTTCATGACCCTGCTCAAGAGCGACCCGCAAGATCGCCGCGTGCGCGACTTCGCCCGCATGGTGGAGCGCGAGCACGTCGCCGCGCTGTACCGAGATCTCCCGCCGGTCGCGCGCCTGGCGGTGCACGAGCTGCCCGAGCTGATGCAGGGGCTTCGCCCCGAAGAGCGCCACCTCGTCAATCAGGCCCGGGCGGGGCTCGACGTGTCGGCGATGGTGCTCGCCTCGGGGCAGCGCGAGGTCGATGCGCTCAAGGCGCTGCACAAGCTGGTGCGGCAGGGCGTGCTCACCCCCGCCGAGCCGCGCTGAAGCGCCTGCTCCGGCGGCCTGGGGCGCGCGACGGCGCCCGTCACTGCTGCGGCGTCGGCAGGCCGGCGTCGGCGAGCCGAACGAAGGTCTGCGACAACACGTAGAGGGCGAAGGCGGCGTCGTCGATGCGGCTGGCCCCGTTGGCCGCGCGGCGCTCGAGCTCGAGCACGTCGCGCCCGTCGAGCCCCAGCAGGAAGGCCTGGCTGCCCCGCTCGGCGCCGCCGGCGAACGAGAGCCCGCGGGCCATGGCCTCGGCGCACGCCCGCACGCACCCGTCGTAGTCGCCGGCGGCGAAGCACACCTCGGCGGCGCGCGCGGGGTCCACCAGCACGCCGGGCGCGAGCGTCGCCACCGGCCCCATCGGAGGCAGCACGGGCTTCGCCGGCGCGGGGCGCTCGTTGAGCTGCTCGCGGATCTTCGCCTCGAGGCCCCGATCATCGGGCTGATCGAGCCGGGGGAGCTCGCGCTTCGGCCGCGGCGCGGGCACCACCTTGCGCGCCCGCAGATCCCTGATCACCAGGCGCACGGTCTCTTTCATCGCGTCGAGCACGCCCTCGCCGCTGGTCGCGCAGGTCTCGAACTCGGGCACGCCGCGGGCGTTGACCGACGCGCGCATGTCGTCGAGCGACGACGCGTTCGGCAGGTCGCGCTTGTTGTACTGAATCACCATCGGAAAGCCGTCGAGCTTGATGCCCTGCTCGGCGAGGTTCTCTTCGAGGTTGGCCATGGACTCGCGGTTCGAGTCATCGGCGGCCGGGTTCGAGTCGGCGACGAAGATGACGCCGTCGGCGCCCTGGAGCACGAGCTTGCGGGTGGCGTTGTAGAAGACCTGGCCCGGCACCGTGTAGAGCGCGAGCCGCAGCGCGTAGTCAGCCACCTTCTCGACCCGCACCGGCAGGAAGTCGAAGAAGAGGGTGCGATCGGCCTCGGTGGGCAGCGACATCAGCTCGCCGCGCAGCGAGGGCTTGATCGACTCGTAGATGCGCTTGAGCGAGGTCGTCTTGCCCGAGAGGCCGGGCCCGTAGAAGACCACCTTGGCGGCGATCTCGCGGGCCATCACGTTGACCGTGCTCATGCGGGCCTCCCCTCGCGCAGCGGGTCTTTCTTCTTCAGCAGCTTCTCGACGGCCGCCACGGCGCGCTGGGCCGCGAGCGCTTCACCCTCGAGGCCCAGGCCCGGCAGCACCTGCCGGCTGGCGTTGAAGAGCCGCGGCCAGGGCGTCTTCGTGGTGAGCCCGACGATGCCCAGCAGCGAGGTGTCGGGCAGGTCGAAGGTGGGCCAGGGCTCGCCGACGCCCGCCACCACCCGCGGCGCGTCCGTCCACGGAGAGGACGTCAGCGTCACCTGCTGCTGGGTGAAGGGGAGCACGTCCTTCACGGCCGCCCACAGGCGCGCCGTCAGGGCGTGGACGGCGGGCTCTCCGGCCTGGCGCATCGCCACCGGCACCCGCACCGACATCGAGAGCACGCGGTCGGCGGTCTCGTGTCCGTGCTTCTTCGCGGCGGCTACGCTGAGCAGCACCGGCCCCAGCTCGGCGTCGGGCGTCTCGATCAGCGCCAGCTGCCCCAGGCCGCGGGGCAGGGCGGGCTCGGGCACCACCGCGTGGGTGGTGAAGAGCGCCCGGGTGCTGGGCGCCAACCCCTTGAGCTTCTCGACCGGGCCGCGGCGCGCTTCGGGAATGAGCGGCGCCCAGGTCTGCAGATCGCACGCGACGACGATGGCGCCGCCGCGGAAGACCGGCTCGGCCTTTCGCAGCCGCACCCCGACGGCCGTCTTGCCGTCGAGCACCAGCAGCTCGATCTGCTGCTCGGCGTCGAGCACGTCCACGCCCAGCTCCTTCGCGCGATCGGTCAGCAGCGCGCGCAGCCCTTCGTGTCCTCCGGGGAAGGTGTGCGGGGTGGGGAAGAGCCGCGCCATGGCCCGCGAGCGCGCGAGCGCACCCTCCGCGGTCGCCGCGAACCGCTCGAGGGAGCGCAGCAGCGCCTGCTCCGGCGTCTTGCCGTCGAGCGTGGTGTCGGTGTCGAGCCCGCTGTGCTTCGCGAGGTGCCGGCGCAGCTTCCAGCGCGCGAACCAGCCGTCGGCGGGCAAGTCGGGGTGTGAGTGGAAGAGCGGCTCGGTGGCCGCGCCGGTGCGTGAGGCGGCGTCGATGGCCTCGATCAGGGCCTCGGCGTCGGCGTCACCCAGCGCGCGGGAGAGCTCCTTCGAGCGGGCGCCCAGCTCGGCGTACAGCTCGAACCAACGCCTGGGCCGCAGCAGCTGAAGGCCCGTGGCGTGCGACAGGCGCTTGACCTGCGTCGACACCCCGAGCTCGACCAGCAGCGCCTCGAGCGGGGCGATCTTGTCGAGGGTGCCGGTGAGGAACGGCGCGTTCGAGAAGCTGTAGTCGCCGTGGGTGTAGGGGCTGCCGAGGCCGTCGTGCTCGACCAGCAGCACCTGCAGCCCGCGCTTGGCCAGCACCCCGGCGGTGAGGGCGCTCGAGAGCTGCCCGCCGATGACGATGGCGTCGTAGACGTGTCGGCCGGGCGTCGAGGCGCGCCTGGCCAGGGGGCCGGGGGCGCTCACGCGATCACCGCGGCCCGCTTCACGCGCCGGCCCTCGAGCGTCACCTCACCCATGGCGAGGGCGCGTACCACGGCGGGGAAGAGGCGGTGCTCCTCCTGCTGAATGCGCGCCGTCAGCCGCGCCTCGTCGTCATCGGGCAGCACCGGCACCGCGGCCTGCGCGATGATCGGCCCGGTGTCGGTGCCTTCGTCGACGAAGTGCACCGTGCAGCCCGCCAGGGCCACCCCGTACGCGAGCGCCTGGCGCGGCGCGTGGAGCCCGGGGAACGCGGGCAGCAGGGCAGGGTGCACGTTCACCACCCGGCCCGGAAAGGCCTGCAGCAGGGCCGGCGACACCAGGCGCATGTACCCGGCCAGGCACACCAGCTCGACGCCCCGCGCGCGCAGGAGCGCGGCCAGCTGCGCGTCGTACGCCTCGCGGGAGGCGAACGTCTTGTGATCGAGCACCACGGCCTCGACGCCCGCCTTCACGGCGCGCTCGAGCACCTTCGCGCCAGGCACGTTGCAGACGAGGCAGCACACCGTCGCCGGCGAGCCCTCGCGATGCAGCGCCTCGACCAGGGCCTGAAAGTTCGAGCCGCTCCCCGAGGCCAGCACGCCGACCCGCATCACTGGACGAGCGCCTCGGCTTCCTTGCCAGCCGCACCCGCCTCGATGACGCCGACGTCCCACGCCGCGAGCCCGCGGGCCTCGAGCAGCGCGAGCGCCTTCGGCACGTCGGCCGGCGCGACGACGATCGTCATGCCCAGGCCCATGTTGAAGGTGCTGTCCATCTCGTCGATGGCGACGCCGCCGAGCTTCTGCAGCACGTCGAAGATCGGCGGCCGCTGCCACGAGGCGCGCGTCAGCACCGCGCGGGTGCCGTCGGGTAGGCAGCGGGGCACGTTGCCGGGCAGGCCGCTGCCGGTGATGTGCGCGAGGCCCTTCACGGGCACCTCGGCGATCAGCGCGAGCACGTCCTTGACGTAGATGCGGGTGGGCGCCAGCAGCGCAGGCCCCAGGAGCACGCCGTCGACCGTGTCGGTGAGCGCCAGCTTCTGATCGGCGAGGATCTTCCGGGCCAGGGAGTAGCCGTTCGAGTGCAGGCCAGACGAGGCGACCCCGATCACCCGGTCGCCGGGGACGATCGACTTGCCGTCGATGATCTTCGCGCGCTCCACGATGCCGACGCAGAAGCCGGCCAGCTCGTACTCTCCCTGCGAGTAGAAGCCCGGCACCTCGGCGGTCTCGCCACCCAGCAGCGTGCAGCCGGCCTGCTCGCACCCGGTGACGATGCCGGCGATCACCTTCTCGGCCTGGTCGACGTCGAGCCGCGAGGTGGCGAAGTAGTCGAGGAAGAAGAGGGGCTCGGCGCCGCAGGTCAGCACGTCGTTGACGCTCATGGCGACGAGGTCGATGCCCACGGTGTCGTGCCGGTTCATCGAGAAGGCGAGCTTGAGCTTGGTGCCGACGCCGTCGGTGCCGCTCACCAGCACCGGCTCCCGGTACTTGCCGGGAGGAATGGCGAAGAGGCCCCCGAAGCCACCGACGCCCGACAGGAGCTCGGGCCGCCGGGTCCGCGCCGCCATCGGTTTCAACCGCTCGACCAACGCATCGCCCGCGACGATGTCGACCCCGGCGTCTTTGTAGGAGGTGCCCACGCGCGGCTTCTATCCATTTCCGCGCGGGGGAAACAGCGTGGCGTCGGCTATCGTGCCGCGCCCATGGCCTGGCTCGCTCGTCGGCGGTTCGAAGTCCTGGCGCTGACGTTGGGGGTGATCGGCGCCGGCCTGCACCTGTCGACCGCCGTGCCCCGGGTCGGCCTGGCCCGGACCGACGCCACCCTGCTCGAGCGCGCCGCCCAGCTGGCCGAAGGCCGCGTCACCGATCTCAAGTTCCGCCTCAGGGGCCGCGTCGGCCCGCACCCCGACGTGGTGGTGGTGGCCATCGACGAGCCGAGCGTGCAGGCGTGGGGCCAGTGGCCGTGGTCGCGACGGCACATGGCCGCGGCGTTCGAGCGGCTCGCCGACGCCAACGTGAAGGCCGTGGGCATGGACGTGACCTTCACCGACGTGCGCGACGACGGTGAAGCCGCGGACCGGGTGGCCCTCGAGAAGCTCCGCGCGGCCGGCCCGTTGCCGCCCGAGCTCGAGACCTGGAAGGACCGCCTGGCCGCGTCGGTCGAAGACACCGCCGACCGCGCCCTCGAGAACGCCCTGCGCCGGCTGGGCCCCAAGATGGTGCAGGGCTTCATCCCCATCGAAGAGGCCAGCACCGTCGACTTCACCGCGGAGCAGCTGCGCCGCTTCAACGAGGCCATCGACCCCTTCGTGATTCGGGCCGTGCAGAAGAGCGCCGGGGTCTCGGTTCAGCTGAACCTCGACAAGGTGATGCTGTGGACCGCCGAGACGGGGCAGATGCCGCTGGCGCGCTTCATGTCGGTCGGCACCGGCTACGGCCACTTCGCCATGGTCCCTGATCTCGACGGCACCATTCGGCGCACGGCCATCTGGGCGCGGCTCCGGGGGCCGGGCGGGCTGGCCCCGTCGATGGCGCTGCAGCTCGCCGCCGCGGCGTTGGGAGGCGCGCTGCAGCCCACGCTGGAAGGCCCGCGGGTGATGGGCGCCGCGATCGTCGGCCCGACGCCGCGCACCGTGCCCCTCGACGAGCTGGCCCCCTTCACGCTCATCGACTACCCCGGCCCGGCCGCGGTCTTCCCCACCTTCTCGATCGCCGACGTCGCCACGGGGAAGGTCGGCGCCGCGGAGCTCTCGGGCAAGGTGGTGCTGATCGGCGTCACCATCGTCGGCAGCTCCGGCGATCAGCGCGTGACGCCCTTCAAGGAGCTCGAGCCCGGCGTCTTCACCCACGCCTCGATGGTCTCGAACATCCTGGCCGATCGCTTCCTCGTGAGGCCCCACGCGCTGGTGCTCCTCGAGGCGCTGCTGGTGGTGCTGCTGTCGCTGGGGCTGGGGCTGGTCATTCCCCGGGTGCGCTTCGACTTGAAGGCGCTCCTGATCGGGGCGGCCTCGCTGGGGTGGGTGGCGGTCGCGTACCTGGTGTTCCTGCGCGGGGTGCAGGTGTCGGTCGCGGTGCCGGTCGGGTCGCTGCTGCTGACGTCGTTCGGCGTCGTCTTCATGGGCTACCTCTCGGTCGATCGCGAGAAGCTGAAGATGAAGTCGACCTTCAGCCGCTACCTCGGCGAAGACGTCATCGAGATCGCCATCGCGAACCCCGAGCGCCTCAACCGCGGCGAGAAGCGCGACATGACGGTGCTCTTCTCCGACATTCGCGGCTTCACCACCCTGTCGGAGCAGATGTCGCCCGAGGCCCTCGCCGCCTTCATCAACGAGTACCTCTCGCCCATGACGGCGATCGTGTTCGAAGAGAAGGGCACCCTCGACAAGTACATCGGCGACGCGCTGATGGCGTTCTGGAACGCGCCCCTCGATCAACCAGATCACGCGCTGCGGGCCTGCCGCGCCGCCGTGAAGATGCTCGAGCGCCTCGACGCCCTGAAGAAGGACTGGCGCGCCAAGGGGCTGCCCGAGCTCGAGATCGGCATCGGCGTCAACTCGGGGCCGATGGTCGTCGGCAACATGGGCTCCGACGTGCGCGTCGACTACACCGTGCTGGGTGACGCGGTGAACCTGGGCAGCCGGCTCGAGGGCACCAACAAGGAATACGGCACCCGCATCATCATCTCGGAGAGCACCTGGCAGCAGGCGAAGGACCAGCTGGTGTGCCGGCGCCTGGGCGCGGTGCGGGTGAAGGGCAAGCGCCTGCCGGTCGCGATCTACGAGCTGCGCGGCATCGGAAAGCCCACGGCGAGCGAGGGGCCCATCATCGCGCTCTTCGAAGAGGCGCTGGCGGCGTTCTGGGCGCGGAGCTTCGAGGCCGCCGGCGAGAAGTTCACCCAGGTGTTGGCCGCCTGGCCGACCGACCTGCCGACCCGGCTCTACCTCTCGCAGCTCGAGGCGTTCAAGGCGCGGCCCCCGCCGAGCGACTGGGACGGCGTGGCCTCGCTCACCACCAAGTAACGGCCGGAAGAAATTGACCCACCGCGCTTTGTCGGCAAGTCTGCTGATCGATTCATGAGCGCCGAAGAAGCCCTTTTCCAGCGGTTCGGTAAGGAAATCCCTGTCGGGACCGTGTTGGTCCGTGAGGGCGAGCCCGGCAAAGAGATGTACGTCATCCAGTCGGGCAAGGTGCGCATCTCGAAGAAGGTGCGCGAGGTCGAGAAGGTGCTCGCGGTGCTCGGGCCCGGTGAGTTCTTCGGCGAGATGGCGATCATCTCGAACAAGCCCCGCAACGCCTCGGCGACCGTCGAAGAGGTGGCCCGGCTGCTGGTCATCGACCCCAAGACGTTCGAGGCGATGATCCGCGGCAACAGCGAGATCGCCGTTCGAATGATCAAGAAGCTCGCCGAGCGCCTCTCTGACGCCGACGCGCAGATCGAGACCCTGCTCCTCTCCGATCCCAACAGCCGCGTGGTGCAGCACATCCTCCACCTCTGCCAGACGCGCGGCCGCCCGCTCGAAGAGGGCATCGAGATCGACTTCCCGGTGCGGGAGCTGCCGCGCGAGATCGCCGTCGGAGAGCCCGCCATTCGCTACCTCTGTCACCGGCTCGAGAAGTCGGGGCTGATCGAGCTCCAGGGCGACCGCCTGACGGTGCGTGACACCGCGCGCCTCTTCGACTTCCTGCGCTTCCTGGAAGCCAAGCAGAAGTTCGGAGACCTCTGACGTGCAGTTGACGGTGCTGGGGCCTCACGGCGGAGAGCTTCCGGGGTGCCGGAGCACCTGCTTCCTCCTCGACGGGGTGCTGGCGCTCGACGCCGGCGCGCTCACCTCGACGATGCCGCTCGACGCGCTGGTGAAGATCGACGACGTGCTCGTCACCCACTCGCACTTCGACCACATCAAGGATCTGCCGCTGCTGGCCGACGTGCTGGTGGGCCGCCGCGACAAGCCCGTCACCATCTGGGCCAACACCGAGTGCATCGCCACCCTGCGCGAGAACCTCTTCAACAACGTGCTCTGGCCCGACTTCACCCGCATTCCGACGAAGAAGGCGCCCGTCTACCGGCTCAAGCCCTTCAAGAGCGGCTCGTCGTTCAAGATCGGCAAGTACCAGGTGAAGTCGGTGCCGGTGACCCACCCGGTCGAGTCGTGCGGCTTCGTGATCAGCGACGGGCACTCCTCGCTGGGCATGTCGGGCGACACCGGGCCGACCGAGAAGCTGTGGAAGGTGCTGAACAAGGTAGACGACCTGAAGCTGCTGTTGCTCGAGACCAGCTTCCCCAACGCGCTGCAGGCGCTGGCCGACATCTCAGGGCACTTCACGCCGCAGACCATGCTGGCCGAGCTGGCCAAGTTCGATCGCCGCGACTGCGAGGTGGCGCTGTACCACCTCAAGCCGGCCTTCGTGGAGGTGCTCAAGCGCGAGGTCAAGCACATGCCCGTGCACGTCTGCGAAGAGGGCGAGTCGTTCACCTTCTGAGCCGGCCCCGCCTCAGCGCCGCTTCAAGAGCCGCGACTTCAGGGCCCCCACCAGCATGTCGATGGCGATGTCGTTGTTCCCGCCGTGCGGCACCACGATGTCGGCCCACCGCTTCGAGGGCTCGATGAAGGCCATGTGCATCGGCCGCACGTGGCGGAAGTACTGGCTCACCACGTGATCGAAGTCGCGGCCGCGCTCCTTGATGTCGCGGGTCAGCCTGCGAATGATGCGCACGTCGTCTTCGGTCTCCACGAAGATGCGCACGTCGAGCTCCTTGCGCAGCGGCTCCATGTGCAGCACCAGGATGCCCTCGATGAGGATGAGCTCGGCCGGGTGCACGGGCGTGGTGCGCGCCGTGCGGGTGGACTCGACGTAGTCGTAGACCGGCTTGTCGACGGCCCGGCCGGCCTTGAGCGCCTTGAGGTGCGCGACCAACAGCTCCGTGTCGAAGGCGTCGGGGTGGTCGAAGTTCACCTCGCGCCGCTCCTCGTGCGTGAGGTGCGCGAGGTCGCGGTAGTACGAGTCCTGGTCGATGAACGACACGCCTGAGGTCTCCATCGCCTCATGCACCTTGCGCGCGACCGTCGTCTTCCCCGACGCGGTGCCGCCTGCGATTCCCACCACGAGCGCCATGCCCCGGGCCTGTACCACCCGGGGCCCGTCTGCCGAAGCGTCTGCCGCTTGTGGTGAAGGGTCGCACCGCCTAAGAGGCGGCATCCCTCGCAAGGAGCCGTTGCTCGCATGAAGCGTTATTTCGGCATCATCGTCGCCGTCGTCTTCGTCGTGGTCGGCATCGTCTTCACGATGCGCAAGTGGGAAGACAAGTCGACCGAGACCAAGCGTGAGGCGAGCGCCGCCAGGCTGCGCGCGGAGTACCTCGAGCGCGTCGCGTGGATTCGCGCCATCCCCGAGCAGAAGGCCTACACCAGCGAGGTCGGCACCTTCCTGCGCTGGTACTTCAAGGGCGTCAACGAGCACGTCAACGAGTTCCGCCTCAACCGCAACTTCGACGACTACCTGGTCGAGCTCGACGAGAAGGGCGGCCGCAAGGTCTCCGAGTACGAGTCGCCCACCAAGGACCGGTCGAGCGAGAAGCGCGCCGCCTACGACGCCACCCGAAAGCTCTTCGACACCTTCAAAGACGGCAGCTACTCCCCCTGGTGGACTGGCACCAGCAACGGCATTCGGCTCGACATCGTCTCGGCTGACGCCCGCGGCGATCAGATTCACATGCCCGTCGTCGCGTGGGGCCTGCCGCGCGAGGAGCGCATCGACGACAAGAAGATTCGCCGCGTCGTCACCAACGGCAACTTCAAGTTCAACTGGAAGCTCTTCGACGAGAAGGGAAAGCTGATCGCCGAGATCCCCGGCGAAGGCGGCCCCAACGATCGCGTCGACTGGCCCGAGCGCTACATCAAGTTCTTCCCCCCGATGGTCGTCTTCGGCACCTACGACATCGACAAGCTCCCGCCCGAGGCCAAGACCGCCGAGATCTCGTGGACCATCTCGGCCCGCAGCCCGTCGGGCGGCGACATCATGGCCAGCTACAACTGGAAGGGCGAGGTGCCCGCCGACTGGAAGCTCGCCGCCGGTGAAGCCTGGAAGGGCGCCCAGGAGTCGATCCGCCCCGAAGAAGAGATCGACCCGAGCAAGCAGGCCAAGAAGTAACGCTCAGACGACCGACAGCACCGCGCCCGGCTTGAAGCACGTCAGGGCGCCCGCCTCGGCGTAGGTGAAGAGCGAGAGCCCCCGGCCGACCGCGTAGTCGGTCAGGTCGGGGTCACGCGGCGTCGACGCCAGCACCCGGCCCGACAGCGGGTCGATCAACCGCACGCTCGGCCCCGGAACGACCAGGGCCCCTTTGGCGAGGGTCGGGGCCAGCCGCTGGGTCAGCGCCTCGTCCTGGCCGCCCACCACCCACGCCGTGTCGCCGTCGGGCAACAGGCGCACCGCGGCGCCGCGCGCGTCGGTCACCAGGGCCCCCCGCTCGAAGGGCACCACGAGCGCCGACGCGCCATCGACGGGCACCGCGCGCAGCCACAACACCTCGCCCTTCCCCGACAGGCACGCCACGCCGCCGCGCCCTTCGGCCCGACCGGCGACGAAGAGGCGGCCCCGCGCCACCACCGGAGCGCTCGCGCTCTCGAAGGGCAGCGGCCGCGTCCACGACACCGCGCCCGCCTGGCCGGCCGACCCACCGGCGAGCGCCGCGAAGCGCAGCACCACCGTCTGGCTCGCGCTGGTCAACACCGCCACGGCGTCTCGTTGCACCGTCGCCACCGGCCAGGGGCTCGCGACCGGCCCGCGAATGCGGAAGCGCACCTGGCCGTCGGTGGCGTCAACGCCGTACAGATCGCCCGCGTCAGTGCCCACGATCAGCCGCGTGCCTACCTGGCTCACCACCGCCCGCTGGGTGCGGGGCGGGTCGAAGCGCCACGCCTCACAGCCGGTCAGCGACTCGAGCGCCAGCACGCCGCGCCCCGAGAGGCGCGTCAGCAGGCGCCCCTCGATCAAGCGCAGCTCGCCGCCGACGCGCAGCCCGCCGCCGTCGCGCATCCACCGGGCGCTCGCCTCGCTCGCCCCGTAGCAGGCCAGCGACGCCTCGGTCGCGACCAGCACGGTGCCGTCGGCGGCGGCGGCGACCCCGCGCGGCGCGTGCACCCGGCGCCACTCCTTGCCCGAGGTCGAGAAGACGTGCGCCGAGTGCGGCGCGTGCACCACCACGGCCTTCGCCGAGAGGGCCACCCGGCCGCGGGGCTCCCCCAGCGCGACTGGCCGCGCCCACGCAGGGGTGAGCGTCACCCGGCGCGGCGCGCCCACGGCCGCCAGCTTGCCGTCGCTCCTGGGCGCCGAGGGGCGCGGGGGCTCGGCGACGGTGACGTCGGGGCGCGGCGGCCGTAACGCCGCCAGGCCCTCGGTGCAGCGCACGAAGAGCGCGTCGACCCACGGGTCGGTCGCCCAGGCAGGGTGGCGGGCGTGCAGCGACGCGCACAGCGCCAGCCCCAGCTCGAAGGCCGCAGCCGATGGCTTGCGTCGAACCAGCCCCATCAGCGCGAGGAACGGCGGCTGCGCGCTGGTGGTGCCGCCGACGCGCAGCGCGCCGGGCGTCAGCAGCGCCCCGAGGCTCCCCGACCCGCGCGACACCAGGGTGGTGCGCCCGTCGCGATCGTCGAGCTCGAGCGACAGCTCGTCGACGGCGCGCGAGAACGACCACGGCCCGTGTGGCGCCAGCGCGAACGGGGCGATCGCCCGGCCGGTCGCTTCACGCAGCGCGCGCTCGAGGCCGATCAGCACCTCGGGGTCGACCTTCTCTTCGGAGGCGCCGCGCAAGAAGGCGCGCGTGGCCTGCTCGAGCGCCGCCCGCAGCTCGACCAGGTCGATGGTGACGGCCGGCGTGACGAGCCGCGGCTCGGGGTCGAGCGAGATCACCGACAGCTCCAGCGTCAGCCCGGGCCGCCTCAACAGACAGATCTCCAGCGGCGGCACGTCGAGCGAGACCTGCGCCGTCGCCGCGCGATCGACCAACAGCTGCTTGAGCACGCGCAGCCAGCCGCTGAGCCAGGGCGCCAACTCCGTCTCGTCGATCGCCGGCAGCAGCGGCACGCCCTCGACCTCGAGCGAGACCGCCCCGCGAGGCGTCTGCCCCTCGGTTCGCCACCGCTCTCCCAGTCTCAAACGCAGCACCGCCCGCCCCCTGAAGTCGAAAGTCCGCGAGTTCATTGACTCGCCGAGGCGCTGAGCGTACCTTGTCCTCCCTTCGTGTGGGCAGCTTTGAAGCCCCCGATTTCGCTGGGAAAAAGAATGACTTTCTACGAGGCGGCGCTCCGCGTTCTTGAAGAAGCGGGCGCTCCGATGAATTACCTGGAGATTACCAAGCGGTCCCTCGACAAGGGGCTCTTGTCGCATGTGGGGAAGGTGCCCGAGCAGACGATGCTCGCGCGCCTGGCCGCGCAGGCGAAACGTTCACGAGATCGCAAGCTGGTCGTCACCGCCCGCGATACCTTCGCCCTCTCGGACTGGATGCTGCCGGAGGACCCCGACGCCCTCGCCGTCACCGGCATCGTCGAGCCCAACGCCGAAGAGGGCCTGCCCGCGCTGCGGCCGACCGAGCGGCACCCCGAGCCCCGCGCGGAGTACCTGCGCGCCATCGGTCGCCAGGCCGAGCGCAACCGGCGCCGCGACGACGACGGCAAGCGCCGCAAGCTGCCGCCCGTGGCCGAGGTGGCCTTCGAGGTGTTGTCCGAGGTGGGCGGGCTGGTGCCCAACGAGCTCATCGCCCGGCTCAAGGCCCGCGACCTGGTGGACGATCTCGGCACGCTCTCGCTCCTCGAGGCGCTCGCCGACGACAACCAGCAGCGCATCGATCAGGGCCGGCGGCCGCAGTTCACCGCCATCCGCACCGACGCCAACGAGCTGCAGCTCTCGGCCGAGACCTCGGCGCCCGAGAACGGGCCGCTGCCGCTGCAGACGCAGGAGGCCTTCTGCAAGGCCGCGAACCTGCCCTTCGAGAACGGCAAGGTGGTGCTGCGCTCGCACCGCCGCAAGGACGAGCCGGCCGCGGCCGTGGTGGCCTCGAGCCCCGAAGATCTCGCCCTCGTTCAGACCGCGCGCCTGGGCGTGAAGGACGCGCGCCGGGCCATGGCCCGGGTGCTGCGCAAGAAGCTCAGCGAGCTCGACACCGGCACCTTCGAGAAGGCGTGCGTGAAGCTGCTGCACGCCAACGGCTTCCGCGAGCTCAAGGTCGCGCGGCGCGCCAAAGACGGCGCGCTGCTGTCGGCCCGCAAGAAAGAGGGCAGCCTCGAGCTGCGCTTCGCCATTCGCATCGCGCGAGGCTCGGGGCAGGTGGAGCGCCGCACCGTTCAGGAGCTGCGCCGCGACGTCGGCCAGGTGAGCGCCAACCTCGGCCTGCTCCTGACGCCGGGCGAGGCGCGCAACGACGCCCGCGCCGAGGCGACCGGGAGCGGCGCCCTGGTGATGCTGTGGTGTGGCGATCACCTCTCCGAGAAGTTCTTCGACGCCGAGGTCGGCGTGTCGGTGCTGCGCGTCGAGCTCTTCGAGATCGACGAGGCGTTCTTCGAGCAGGCCAGGGCTGACGCCGACGAGGCGCACAAGCGCCGCGAAGAGCGTCACCGTGAGAAGGACGGCCGGCGTGATGACGGCGAGGCGGCCGACGCGCGCGAAGGCGACTCCGAGCCGGCGGCCACGCCACCGGCGGCGTCCCCCGGAGCCTCAGCGCCGGCGCAGGCCAGCGCTGAGGGTGACGAGGGCGACGACGGAGACGACGAAGGTGAAGAGGGCGCCGAGGCCGCTGGCGCGCCCGGCGAGGGTGGCGAAGCAGGCGAGGGCGGCCGTCGCCGCAAGCGCCGCCGTCGTCGCCGTCGCCGTGGTGGCGCTGAAGGCGCGCCTGGTCAGACCGCCGAGGGCGCGCCCCGGGCGAGCGAGTCAGCTCCCCCCGCCGAAGGCGTCGCGGTGGCCCCCCCGCCTCCTGCCTCTGCGCCACGCGCCGAGCCCGTCTCGGAGCCGGCGCCGACGCCGGCCCCTCCAGCGAGCTCTGGTGATGCCAGCTGAGCGATGAGCTGCAGCGCATGAGCCGTCGGCTGGTGCTGGTTGGGCTCGGCGTGTTGACCGCGATGGCCGGGGCCAGCTGCGCCCGTGCCGAGAAGCCCGTGGTTCAGCGCACCGAGATCGACGTCTTCGACGGCCGGGAGATCGTGGGGTGGGAGGCGCCGCAGCTGCTGGCGCGCCTCGACGCCGCCCTGGCGCGGGCCGGCTTCACGGTGCTGGGTGACGCCCCGGTGCCGTCGGGCGTCAAGCCGTGGCGAATCGCCCTGGCGGTGCGCATCGACGAGCCAGACCCGCAGTCCGAGCTGCCGGGGAGCGCGGTGGTGGCGCTCTCGCTGCGTCAGAAGGGCGCCAGCGAGGGCTTCGACGTCGAGGCCTCGGAGCAGACGCCCACCGACTCCAACGCGCTCGAGGCCGTGCAGGCCGCCGCGGTGAAGGCGCTCGATCTGTCGCTGGCCCTGGCGGCCACCGAGGCCAGGGCGTCGATCGAGCTCGAGCGCCTCGCCGACGACGCGCTGGCCAGGAAGGTGAGCGACCCCGACGCCTCGGTGCAGGCGGCCGCGATTCGACTGCTCGCGCGTCGTCGCCACCCGGCCGCCGTGCCGGCCCTGCTCGAGCGCTTGAAGGTCGACGACCTCGGGGTGCTCCGTCGCACGGTGGGCCTGTTGGTCGAGGTGCGCGACCCCTCGGCGGTGCCGGCCATCATCGAGGCGTCTCGGGCGAAGAACCCGGTGGTGCAGCGAGAGCTCATCTTCGCCCTGTCGGCGATCGGCGGCGACGAGGCCGAGGCGTACCTCGACGTCGTCGCCACCGGTCACGACGACCCCCTCTTGCGCGCGTCGGCCGAGAAGGCCCTCGCCGAGCTGCGCGCGCGCGCCAAACGACTCCCTCCTCCTCCTCCTCCGAAAGGCGGCCCCCCATGAAGCGCCAGCTCCTCCTCCTGTGCGTCGTCGTCGCGTCTGCCTGCGCCACGTCGGGGGGCAAGGCCGGGCCCTCGACCGCGACCGCGGCGCACACCGCCGCCGACTTCTTCCCCCTCAAGGTGGGCACGGCCTGGGAGTACGAGGCCGCGATGCTGGGCGAGAAGCGGGTCCTCCCGGTGTCGATCGTGAAGGTGGTCGACGGCCTCGCAGAGGACTCCACCGGCGCCCGGTTCATGGCCGACGCCTGGGGCGTTCGCGACGAGCGGCGCTACCTGCTGCGCAACCCCATCGAGTCGGGCACGAAGTGGAACAACGTGGTGTCGCCGTCCTCGGTCGAGGCCTACGAGATCATCGCCGCCGAGCAGCCGTGCGAGAGCCCGGCCGGGCGCTGGGAGGGCTGCGTGATCGTCGAGAGCAAGAACCGCATCGACGCCTCGAAGCGCCTCGTCAACGAGATCACCCTGGCGCCGGGTGTAGGCATCGTACGCATGGCGACGACCCTCGAAGAGGGCGAAAGGCGCGTGCCCCAGTCGAAGCTGACGCTGCTGAAGTTCACCGCGCCCGCACGGTAGGCCTCGGCGGCGCGCCGGGTTGATGCAGCGGGCCGGGCCCATTAGCCTTACCACCGTGGATCCCGCCGAGCTCGAGCTCTCCAACGAAGAGATGATCCTCTCCTTCCTCGCCGAGGGTGGAGCGGACTTCATCTCGGGCGTCACGCTCTCGGACAAGCTGGGGCTCTCGCGCACCGCGGTGTGGAAGCACGTCGAGACGCTGCGCAAGCTCGGCTACGGCATCGAGGCCCAGCCGTCGCGTGGGTACCGGCTCCTGAAGGTGCCCGATCGCCTGACGCAGCTCGAGCTCTCACCGCTCCTCGCCACGCATGACCTCGGCCGTACGCTGCACCACCACGAGCGCCTGGGCTCGACCAACGCCGAGGCGTTTCAGCTCGCGCAGGCGGGCGCCTTTCACGGCGAGGTGGTGATCGCCGAGGAGCAGACGGCAGGGAAGGGCCGCCGGGGCCGGGCGTGGGTCTCTCCACCCGGAAAGAACCTGGCGATGTCGATCGTGCTGCGCCCCGAGATCTCGCCCTCGAGGGCGCCCGAGGTGACGCTGGTGGCCGCCGTCGCGCTCGCCGAGACGCTGAAAGAGGCGGGCGCCCCTGCGCGCATCAAGTGGCCCAACGACGTGCAGCTCGACGGCCGCAAGGTGGCCGGGGTGCTGACCGAGCTCTCCGCCGACACCGAGCGGGTGCACTTCCTGGTGCTCGGCATCGGGGTGAACCTCAACACCGACGCCGCCGACTTCCCGCCCGAGGTGCGCGAGCTGGCCACGTCGGTGAAGCTGGCCCGGGCCCTCACGGTGCCGCGCGCGCTGTTCGCTGCCGCGCTCCTCACCCGGCTCGAGGCCTGGCTCGACACCTGGCAGGAGCAGGGCTTCGGCCCCGTGCGAGAGGCGTGGAAGTCGGCCTCGTCCACCCTGGGGCAAGAGGTGCTGGTGCGCGCCGACGCGAAGGAGCTGCGGGGCGTCGCGGAGGACATCGACGACTCGGGCGCCCTGATGCTGCGCGTGGACGGGCGCCTGGAGCGGGTGCTGGCCGGAGACGTGGAGCAGCTGCGCGCCCGCAAGACGTGACGGCCGCGCGTGGGCGTTTGGGGGGTATGCTGCGCCACAGACATGCTCCTCGCGATCGACGTCGGCAACACCAACACCGTGATCGGCGCCTACCAGGGCAAGAAGCTGGTCGCCCAGTGGCGGCTCGAGACCACCTCACGCCGCACCTCTGACGAGTACGGCATTCTGGTGCTGCAGTGGTTCGCCCACGCAGGGCTCGACGCCTCGAAGGTCGACGCGGTCGCCGTGTCGAGCGTGGTGCCGGCCATGCAGTTCAACCTCGAGCGCATGTCGGAGCGCTACTTCCACACCAGGCCGCTCTTCGTCGGCCCCGGCGTGAAGACGGGCATGCCCATTCTCTACGACAACCCACGGGAGGTGGGGGCTGACCGCATCGTCAACGCGGTCGCCGCGCGCGAGCGCCACGACGGCGCGCTGATCGTCGTCGACTTCGGCACCGCCACCACCTTCGACGCGGTGAGCGCGAAGGGCGAGTACCTGGGCGGCGCCATCTGCCCCGGCATCACCATCGCGATGGACGCGCTGTTTCGCAACGCCGCCCGCCTGCCGCGCGTGGAGTTCGCCCGCCCGCCCAACGTCATCGGCCGAAACACGGTGCACTCGATTCAGGCCGGGCTGGTGTTCGGCTACGTCGCGCTCGTCGACGGCATCTGCGAGCGCATGAAGGGTGAGATCGGCAGCCCCTTGAAGATCTTCGCGACCGGCGGCCTGGCCCCGCTGATCGCGGCCGAGTCGAAGGCCATCGACGAGGTCGACGAGTTCCTGACGCTCGAGGGCCTGCGCATCATCTACGAGAGGAATCGATCATGAGTGACGCGCCCGTTCAGCCCGAGTCCGTCGAGGCCGCCGCCGAGCCGGCGGTCGCCTCGGCGTGCCCCATCACCGCCGACTTCTTGCCCGAGAACATGCGCAAGCACGTCGACCCCAAAGCGCCGGTGCCCCTGCGCATGATGGCGGCGAAGGCGCTGGTGCCCCTCAACCCGCCCGACATGCTCGGGGCGTTGTTCATGCTGATGTACGACGCCGAAGAGAAGATCCGCGAGACGGCCGGCAAGACGGCCTCGACGCTGCCCGATCGCATCGCCGCCTCGGGGTTCCGCGACGAGGGCGTGCAGCCCATCGTGCTGGGCTGGTTCCTCGAGGTGTACGTCGCCAACGACGTCTACGCCGAGATGCTGATCCTCAACGCCAGCACGCCCGATCAGGCGGTCGCCGGCGTGGCCGCGGTGTGCAGCCAGAAGCTCGCCGAGCTGATCAGCCAGAACCAGCTGCGCCTGTTGCGCCACGAGAACATCGTGCGGCAGCTGGCGTTGAACCCCGTCGCCGAGGGCGCGCTGATCGACGGCGTCTGCGACTTCGCGATTCGTAACGGGCTCGACCTGCCCGACGTGCCGCAGATGCAGGCGGCGAAGGTTCGGCTCTTCGGCCCCCAGGCCGCGACCCAGCCGATCGCAACGGGGCCGACGGCCGACGAGATCATCAACGAGTTCGGGGTGGGCGTGATCGACGCCGACGCGCCGGCCGACGCCGAGAAGGCCCAGCGCCTGGCGGAGCAGGAGGCCAAGCTCGAAGAGGCCAAGAAGCTCACCCTGACGCAGCAGATCGCCAAGATGTCGGTCTCGGAGCGCATCAAGCTGGCCTCGAAGGGCAACAAAGAGGTGCGCACCATGCTGATTCGCGACGCCAACAAGCTGGTGGCGCTCGCGGTGATCCGCAGCCCTCGCATCACCGACGGCGAGGTGATGGCGCAGGCGATGAACAAGGGCGCCAACGAAGACGTGCTGCGCGTCGTCTACTCACACCGGGAGTGGACGCGGAAGTACCCGGTGCGGCTGGCGCTGGTGAAGAACCCCAAGGTGCCCGCGCAGGTGCTGATGCGCTTCTTGAACACCCTGGCCGAGGCCGACGTGAAGTCGCTCGCGAAAGACAAGAACGTCGCGGGCGCGATTCAGATGATGGCGAAGAAGATGGTGCAGCGGAAGAACGAGCCCAAGAAGGGCTGACCGTCACGCCTCGGCGATCTCGTCGATCTCGAGCTCGTCGTCACCGTCCGAGCCCTCGTGCTTGAGCTGCGAGAGCGCCTGCTCCAGCACCTCGCGCACCCGCTCTTCGTCCTGCAGCACGGCCTTGAGCCGCGCCTGCTGGCGGTTGGCGCGGTCTTCGTGGCGCTTCGACTCGCCCTCGAGGTCGGCGATGCGCTGGCGCAAGCCCGAGATCTCGTCGGCGAAGGCCTGCGCCTGTGTGGTGACCTGGTTGCGGGCGCCGTCGAGATCGATCTGCGCCTGCTCGAGCTGGCTGCGCACGTCGTCGGCCTCGGTGCTGCGCTCCTCGAGCTGGCCCTTGACGGCCTCGAGCTCGCCGCGCGCCTCGGCCAGATCGGCCTCGGCCTGCTGGCGCGCGTTCTCCTGCTCGGCCTTGTCGGCGCGGAGCGCCTCGAGCTCCTGCTCGAGCTCCTGGGCGCGGGGCTGGAGCAGATCGAAGTCGGTCTGGAGCGAGGTGAGCCTCGCCGAGGCCGCGCGCGCCTCTTCCTTCGAGGCAGACAGCTGCTGGTCGAGCTTCTTGCGCTCGGCGGAGAGCTGCTCCGACTTGGTGGTCAGCGTCTTGAGCTGGGCGTCCTTGCGGGCGAGCTCACCTGACGACTCCGAGAGCTGTTGATCGAGCGTGTTCTCCTTCTCGCGGAGCTCGACGATCTCCTTCTCTTTGTCGTTGAGCTCGGTCTTGAGCCGGAGGATCTCTTTGTCCTTCTTGTTCACCGAGTCGCGGAGCGTGAAGACCTCTTTGTCGCTCTTGCCGCCGCCGCCGGTCTTGGCGGCGTCGAGCTCGGCCTGGCGTGACTCGAGCTGGCTTTCGAGGTCGCGGGCCCGCTCTTCCAGCTCGGTGCTGCGGCGCGAGGCGTCCTCCAGCGCGCTCGACAGCTCGGCGACCCTGGCGCGCAGCTCGCGGGCTTCGGCGCCGTCGCCGCTCATCGACGGCGACGAGGTGATGGGGGCGGCCTTCTTCTCTGGCTCCTTGCGCACCGGGGGCGAGCTGGCCGGCGGCTTCGGCGGCGCCAGCGGCATCATGCCCACCACGGTCTTCTCAGGCGGGAACTCCTCGTCGTCGAAGCCCGGGGTCGAGAGGGGGATCTCTTCGTTGCCGGCGCTCAGCTCTTCTTCGACGACGATCTCTTCTCCAGGCGGCTTGTCGTCGAACATGGCGTCGACCATCTCGAAGTCGGGGTCGCTGTTACCGACCGTCTCTTCGTTGGTCGCGCCCTCGAGCGCGAGCTCGTCCGAGGGGGCGCTGTCTTCATCGAGCAGATCGCCGGGGTCGAAGCCGCCCTCGTCGCTGACGGGCGCAGCCTCGGGCTCGGGCGGGTAGCCGGCCAGGGCGCCGACGCGATCGACGACGGCAGCGGCGTCGAACGGCTTGCCCAGGTAGTCCTCGGCGCGGGTCTTGAGCTTCTGGTGTTGGGCGAAGCCCTTGGGGTCGCCGACGATCACCACCGGCACGCCCTTGAGATCGTCGTCGCTCTTGAGCTTCTTGCAGAGGATGTAGCCGTTCTGCCCAGCGTCGAGCTCGACCGCCAGCACCACGCAGTCGGGCCGGTGCTTCTTGACGAGCTCGGGCACCGCCTTTCCGTCGGTCGTCTCTTCGACCCCAAAGCCCCGCCCCACGAGTGAGTCACGCATGGCCTGCATGAGCGCGACGTCTTTCTCGACGATCAAAACTGTCTTGGACATGTGCGGGAAGGCTACCGGCGCGATCCGAGGGGGTCAACGAATGACCGTCAGACGACAGCGACTGTCTCGCGCCGAGCGCTCAGCGCCGGAAGGAGGCCGGCTGGGCCTCGAGGGGCTGGCGGGCCGTCGGGAGCGGGGCGCGGCCAGGCTCCGAGGGCAAGAGCTCGCGAATGTCGTCTTCCTCGAGATCGGTGACGAGCTGGTAGACGATGTCGCCCTCGCGCCAGGTGACGACGTTGTAGCCGTTGGAGTTGCCCAGGCTGGGCTCGCCGCGCGCGCCTACGTCGACGTCGTTGGCGTTGTCGCCGAAGACGAAGAGGCCCACCTGCCGTGGCTGGGCCGAGGCGCGCGTGGGCGCGTCGTAGCGAATGTAGGCCGCCTGCTTCTCGCGCACGTTCAACACCCGCGCGCCCTCGGCGGTGGCGTTGGGGAAGCGCGGCACCGCCACCCGGTGGCCGAGCTTGCCATCGAACCAGGCCTCGAGGGCTTCGGGTTGGGGCAGCCGCACCTCGAGGGGGAACTGACGGGCGTGCCGGCTGGCGGCGTCTTCGACGTACAGGCGCCGCTGGAACGAGCGCCACTGGTGGTGACCGGCCAGCGCGCAGAGGGCGACCCCCGCGGCCGCCGCGGAGAGACGCAGGAAGCGCCGCTGGCGCTGCCGGGTCTGCTCCGAGCGAATGGTGGTGAAGACCCGCGCCTTGAGCGCTTCGGGCGCGGCCGGCGTGCCCGCCTTCGCCAGGGTGCGCACGAGGGTTCGATGGTGTCGCGAGCGCTCTGACCGCTTCGCGCAGGGCTCACAGCTGGCCAGGTGCTGCTCGACCTCGAGCCGATCGGCCTCCACCACCTCGCCATCGAGGTAGGGCATCAGCAGGGGGTCGACGTCGGGGCAGTTCATTCGGGTTCGGGGCTTCAACGCTCGCTCAGCCCAGCTTCTTCCGCTCCCGGTACGCGTTCAAGTCGACCAGGGGGGCTGCTGCTTCGTGCTCGTCCTTCCGCAGCACCGCCTCGAGCTGGCGGCGGCCCCGGAAGAGCCGGCTCATCACCGTACCCACCGGCACGTCGAGGATCTCGGCGATCTCCTTGTACGAGAACTCCTGGAGGTCGGCGAGGATCACCACCATGCGGAAGTCGATGGGCAGGGTGTCGATGGCCTTGAGCACGTCTTCGCTCATCACCCGCTGAACGAGGTAGTCCTCGGGGTTCTGCGCCTGATCGGTGGTGTCGGACGAGAAGAACTGCGCCTCGACGCTCTGCCGCTCCGACTCGTCACCGAGGGAGCGCTCCTTCACCTGTCGCCGGTACCCGTTGATGAAGGTGTTGGTGAGGATCTTGAAGAGCCACGCCCGGAAGTTGGTGCCGCGCTGGAACTTGTCGAAGAAGCGGTAGGCCCGCATCACCGTGTCCTGCACCAGATCTTCCGCGTCGCGCTCGTTGCGGGTCAGCCGCAGGGCGCCGCCGTAGAGGGCGTCGAGCCACGGGGCGACGAGCCCTTCGAACTCCGCGCGCGCCTTGTCACTCCTGGTCGAGAACCCCAACATGTGTCCGTCTCCCTGGCCGATGCTGCTGCCGAACCGGTCAAACGCACGAATCCGCTGAGCTATTTCGTGCGGGGTGGCGTCTGCGGCCTGCCACCGTGGTCAGGGGGCAGTGCAGGGCGAGTGCCGGGGAGGCCACAAAGACAACCGCCCGGAACCGCGAGGGTTTCCGGGCGGCGGTTGAGCAGGGGCTGACACAGTGGCGCGGGCCAGCGTGCGCAGCGCGTCAGGCTGACAGCGGCGTCACGGGCTCACTTGCCTTCGATGGCCTTCTCGATCGGCACATAGGGGTAGCCGAGATCGCGGGCGACGGCCTCGTAGGTGACGTGGCCGCCGAAGGTGTTGAGGCCCTTGGCGAGCGCCGGGTCGCTCTTCACCGCGGCGCTCAGCCCGAGGTCGGCGATCTTGCGGCCGTAGGGGCGGGTGGCGTTGGTGAGGGCGAAGGTCGAGGTCATCGGCACCGCGCCGGGCATGTTCGCCACGCCGTAGTGGATGACGCCCGAGACCTCGTAGGTCGGGTTGTCGTGGGTGGTGGCCTTGATGGTCTCGATGCAGCCGCCCTGATCGACGGCGACGTCGACGACGACCGAGCCCTTCGACATCTCTTTGATCAGCTCGGCCGAGACCAGCTTGGGGGCCTTGGCGCCGGGGATGAGCACGGCGCCGACCACGAGATCAGACGTGCGCACCGCGTGGGCGATGTTCTCGGAGTCGCTCATCAAGGTGCGCAGGCGCCCCTGGAAGATGTCGTCGAGGTAGGTGAGGCGGTCAAGGTTGACGTCGAGGATGGTGACGTCGGCGCCCATGCCGACGGCGACCTTGGCCGCGCAGGTGCCCACCACGCCGCCCCCGAGAATGGCGACCTTGCAGGGGCGAACGCCGGGCACGCCGCCCAGGAGAATGCCCTTGCCGCCGTGCGCCTTCTCGAGCGAGGTGGCGCCGACCTGAATCGACATCTTCCCCGCGACCTCGGACATCGGCTTGAGCAGCGGCAGCGAGCCGTCTTCGGGCTGAATGGTCTCGTAGGCGACGGCGGCGATCTTCTTCTTGATCAGCACCTTCGCCAGCTCGGGCACCGCCGCGAGGTGGAAGTACGTGTAGATGATCTGCCCTTCCTGCATGCGGGCGTACTCGGGCTCGATGGGCTCCTTGACCTTGACGATCATCTCGGAGCGCTTCCACAGCTCGTCGGCGGTCGCGATCAGCTGCGCGCCCACGCGCTCGAAGTCACCGTCGCTGATGCCAGCGCCTTCGCCAGCGGACTTCTCGATGAAGACCTGGTGGCCAGCCGTGATGTAGGCCTTGGCGATGGCCGGCGTCATGCCGACGCGGTACTCACGGGTTTTGATTTCTTTGGGAACTCCGACGATCACGCGTGCCTCCGGGCAGAAAAGCGCGCGTCTTGTCGAAGAGAACCATCACGGAGTCAATGGAAGTCGCGTAACGCGTCGCGACAGCCATCGAGGAGGTGAGGCGAGCGGTCCCGGCGCGATTCGAACGCGCGACCCCTGGCTTCGGAGGCCAGTACTCTATCCAGCTGAGCTACGGGACCAGACTGCGGCGCTGCGTATACAGCCGTGAGAATGCGTCGCCTACCACTTTTCTCGCGACCGGCCGCACGGCGTCTTCGAGCGAGCCGACGGTGAACTCATAGACGAGCTGAAGGTTCCTGGGCTGTCCGCACGAACACGTCGTGCGACCGGGCTTGAGCGCTGTGAAGCTGAAGTGAGGGACGGGCGGGCCGCCGCCGTCTGACGAGGGGAGCGGCGCGTTCACCACCTCGAAGCGGATCACCGAGGGATCGTCGCAGACGGCCTGGGTGGCGAAGTGCTCGCACGGCGCGCTGCGGCCCTCGACGAGCGTCACCTTGCGAATGAGGGCGTCGGTGTTGCGAACGTTGAGCGACGAGGCCGCCGACCCCTCGAGCTGCCGCGTCTTGACGTCCGAGGTGATGACCGAGGTCGAGACGTCAGACGGGTGCGCCTGCTCCGGCGATTTGGTCTCGAGCGTCGAGCCAGGCCCCTGCGCCAGCACCACCTGCAGCACGAGCATGATCATGACGCCTGCTTACGCGCACGCGGGCGGTCGGTTCAACGTCCGTCCAGACGGGCGCGATTCCTCGCAACCGGCCGGTGCCCCGGTAGAGTGCCAGCCCGATGGCTGAAACTGAACAGGTCCGCCGTTCGCTTGGTCGCTACGAGCTGCTCTTCGTGTTGGGGCAGGGGGGCATGGGCGAGGTGCACCTCGCGCGGCTCTCGGGCGCCGGCGGCTTCGAGAAGCTCTGCATCGTCAAGACGATCCTGCCGCAGATGAAGGCCGAGACGCAGTTCGTCGAGCGCTTTCACCACGAGGCGCGCGTGCTGACGCACCTCACGCACGCCAACATCGCGCAGGTCTACGACATGGGCGAGGCCGACGGCACGCTCTACATGGCCATCGAGTACGTGCCGGGGGTCGATCTGGCGCGCGTCGAGACCCGGAGCGCCACCACCGGCACCTTCCTGCCGGTGCCCATCGCGCTCCACGTCGGGCGCCTGATGTGTGAGGCGCTGGGCTACGCGCACCGCAAGACGAGCCCCGAGGGCACGCCGCTGGGCATCGTGCACCGCGACGTGTCGCCGCAGAACGTCATGGTGTCGTACGAGGGCGAGGTGAAGGTGATCGACTTCGGCCTCGCCAAGAGCGCGGCGCGGTCGAAGCACACGCTGCCGGCGACGGTGATGGGCAAGCTCGGGTACATGTCGCCCGAGCAGGCCCTGGCGCGGCCGGTCGACCACCGGTCCGACATCTACTCGGCCGGCATCGTGATCTGGGAGATGTTGGCCGGCCGCCCCCTCTACCAGGGCGGCACCATGGCCGAGATGGTCGCCATGATGGCCAACCCCACCATCCCGTCGCTGTGCTCGCTGCGACAAGACGTGAGCGCTGCGCTCGATGCCGTGGTGATGAGGGCCCTGCAGAAGGACCCGGCGGCCCGCTACAACCGCGCCGACGAGTTCGCGCGCGGCCTCAACGAGATCGCGGTGCGCGAGGGCCTCTCCATCAGCCCCGAAGACGCGGGCAACTTCATTCGGGCCATGTGCCCCGAGGAGTTCGCGGCCGAGCGCCACCTGCAGTCGCAGCTGTCGCTGCTGCGAAAGGGCGGGGCGAGGCCGCCCTCGAGCCCGGGCCACCACCTGAAGCCCAAGTCGGGCACGGTGTCGGCGGCGGAAGAGATCGAGGGCACCTTCGTTCGCGAGGGCGAGAGCAAGCCTTCGGTGCCGCTGACGCCGGCCCAGCGGGCGTTGTCGATGCAGCAGGCGCCGTCGAACATTCAGGTGGCGCCCGACGTGGCCGCGCCGCAGCGACGGTCTGCGCCGGCCGTGAGCGTCGATGACGAGCCGATCGTCGCGCCGAAGCGCTCGCCGCTGCCGTTCCTGATCGTCGGCGTCCTGGCGGTGAGCGCGCTGGGCGCGGGCGGGTACGTGATGATGAAGGGTGACAGCCCGACGCCTCCGCCCGTCGTCGAGCCCCTCAAGGCCGTCGCCGTCGTCGAGCCGGTGAAGGTCGTCGAGCCGGTGAAGGTCGATGAGCCGGTGGCCGTGGTGGAGCCCGCGCCCATCGCCGAGGCGGACGCGGGCGCGCCCCAGCCCACCGTCGCCCGGGAGCGGGTCACCCCGAAGGGCACCGTCTTCAAGGTGCTCCGTCGGCGTGACGGCATCTTCATCGATCTCGAGCCGGGCCAGCGCCTGCGCGAAGGTGACCGCCTCAGGCTGGTCGGCGAGCCGGTCGAGGGGAAGGCGCGTGAGGTCTTCGGCCAGGCCCGCGTGCTGGAGCTGAAGGCGCGCGGCAAGGTCGCCAGCCTGTTGATGGAGGAAGACGAGACACACCCCGATCAGCTCTTCGCCTTCGTCGACGAGACGGTGCCCGACCGGCCAAAGGTCGCGAAGGGCGCCAAGGACCCGGGCATGGTGCCGACCGAGTTCCCGAGCGACGCGAAGGCGGCCCCGCACCCTGGCGAGAACCCCAGCGACCCTCCGCTGACGCCGGTCGCCGAGGTGAAGCCGGTCGAGAAGCCCGCAGAGAAGCCTGCCGAGGCGGCGGCGCTCCCCCGAATCGTCGGATCGGTGGTGATGACGCGCAAGCGCGACGTGCTCTTCGGCAACACCACCGCGAAGGTCCGCGTGATGGTGAAGGGCGACTCGCCCGCGGGCACCCGGTGCGACGTGCACCTGCCCAACGGGAAGCACCAGGTCTTCAGTGTGCTCAGGCCGGGCGACAACAAAGAGAGCGACCTCGACGAGTGGGGCAGAGACCCGCGGCCCGACCCGAACAAGGCGACGAAGTGGGTGCTGGTCGAGTGCCAGGACGCCGCGGGCTACTTCGAGTTCTCTGACATCGTTCGCCGATGACGTCGGAGTCAGTGCAGGCGGCCGATGCGCTGCTGGAGCGTCTGGACGGTGCGCCGCAGGTCGGCGACGTCGGGCGGCTCGGGGCGCTCCTTCAGGCACGCCTCGAGATCGGTCAACGCCGCCCGGAAGGCGCCGAGATCGAGCAGCAGCCCGGCGCGCAGCCGCAGCTCGGCCGGGTGCCTGGGCGCGAGCGTGAGCAGCAGGTCGACGACCGGTAGCGCCTGCGCGGGCTGGGCCTGCTGAATCCACCCGTTCTTGAGGTTGTTCAGCATTCGCCAGCAGATCGCCCGGGGCGCGACCGGGGCGAGGTGCCGCTGATCGAAGGTCGCGCCGGCCCTCGCCACCAGCGCCTGGCAGTCTTCGATGGAGAGGCGGCGGCCTTCGTGGAAGGGGTCGAAGAGCTCGTCGTCGAGGCGCGCGACGAAGTGGCCCGGCAGCCCCACGCCCTGCACGTCGAGGCCGGCGCGGCGACCGACTTCCATGAAGAGCACGGTGAGGGTGATGGGCAGGCCGCGGCGGCGCTCCATCACCCGATCGAGGTAGCTGTTCTCGGGGGCGTGGTAGGTGAGCTGGTCGCCCTCGAACCCCTCGTCCTCCACCAGCACCGAGACGAGCGCGTCGATGCGGCCCTTGTCGGCGCGGGCGTGAACGCGATCTGCCCAGAGGTCGAGGTTGGTCAGCACCAGCTTCTCGTCGATCGGCGCTTCCTGGAGCTGGGCGATGGCGAGGGCGGCGAGATCGAGCCGGGGCGGCACCCGGGCCAGCGCGTCGATGAGCGCGGACTGCCCGGGGGGCTTGCCCAGCTCGTAGGCCTTCATTTCTGCGCCACGTCCCACTTCAGGCGCTTCCACGTCTCGCGCAGCGCCTGAGCCGAGGCCTCGAACACGGCGTCTTCCTTCTCCTTCGCGTCGATGAAGAGCACGAAGTCGAGCTGCCGGTCGGGCTTGTCGGCCTCGAGATCGAAGCGCCTGACGATCTCGTTGGCGGGCAGGGTGCGGCGGCCGGCGACGTCCACGAGGGGGAGCTCGAGGCCCTTCATGTCCTTGTCCTGCTGGTAGGCCTTGTAGACGAGCTCGGTGCACACCAGCGTCGAGTCCGAGAAGAAGTCGAAGTCGAAGTCGTAGGGGCGGCCCTGGTACTTGAAGGCGCGCTCGATGGCGCGGGCCTTCTCGACGGGGGGAACGCGCGGGCGCAGGCCGCCGAGGTAATCGACGCCGAACGCGTGCTCGATGGCGGTGAAGCTGACGCCCTCTGAGATCGACTCGATGACGCGAATCGGCCCGTGGCCCTGAAAGTCCCGGCCCTCGGCGTAGGCCTTCCACTTCGAGGGGTAGCGCCGCTGGAGCAGGTCCGACAGCGTGGCGGGCTTCTCGGGCTGCGCCTTGAGCCAGGCCTGCACGCCGGGGTCGAGCTCGATCGCCGCCCACTGCTCGGGGCGACCCACGTACAGCAGCGCGTGCGGCCAGAAGCCGGGGAGCCCGATGTTCGAGAGGAACCAGTTCTGGCGGGTCACCATCACGTCGCCTGGCTGCAGCTTCGGCAGGACGATCTTCTCGACGAAGTCCTTCTGGAGCAGCGGCTTGCCGTTGCGCGCGACCCGGGTGTCGCCCATCCACTCCGCGAAGCTCTTCTGCACCGGGAACACGGCGTGGAGGGTGGTGTCCTTCATGAGGTCGGTGGCGTTGCCCGCGAACAGCTTGACGCCGCTCTTCGTCAGCGAGGCCCTGGCGAGCTTCGAGTCGGCCTTCATCTCGGCCCAGGCCCACTTCACGTCGGCGTCGTCGAAGGCCCTGGCGCGCTTGAGCGCCGGCGTCATGGTGAGGCTCCAGGCGTCGCCCGTCATCAACTGGGTCGAGGTGGCGACGTGAATCGCCTTGAGCTTGAACGCCGCGAAGGCTCCCGCGGGCACGCCGAACTCGTCGTTGGGCTCGTCGAGGAGCGTCTCGAGCTGCTTGTTGCCGAGGGTGAGGTCGGAGAACGCCAGGCCGTAGGCGAGCAGGGCGGTGAGCGCGGTGTGGGTGATCACGTAGCCCCAGGCGTGGCGCACGTCGGTCGGGAGCACCCTCACGAAGTCCCAGTACTTGTGACGCAGCCCTTCGATCGACGAGAAGTAGCCGAAGAGCGAGCCCCAGGTGCTCAAGAGGGTGCGCTTCTGATCGGGCGTGAGCACGGCGTCGGACTTGAGGGCGAAGAGCGCCTTGTTGGCCTGCACCTGGGCGTTGACGGACTTGAGGCCGGCCACGAAGCGCTTGAGCGTGGCGAGGTCGGCGCGCGCCGTGTCCGAGAACGGCTGCCCCTCGAGGGTGAAGACCGAGGGCTGGGCGGCGGGGGCGGCCGCGAGGAGAACGCTCAAGAGAAGGACCATGCGCGGCACTCTACCCACGGTTACCGTCACCGGCATGGCGCGAGTGATCGACGACGAGGCAGGCGTGGCCGAGCTGGTGCGCAGGTCCAGGCGCATCGCGGTGCTGGGCATCAAGACCGAGGCGCAGTCGGCCCAGGCGGCGTTCTACGTGCCGGCCTACCTCGCGGAGCAGGGGCTCGAGGTGATCCCGGTGCCGGTCTACTACCCCGAGGTCACCACCATTCTCGGGAAGCCGGTGTACCGCAAGGTGGCCGACGTGCCCGGCACGGTGGACCTGGTGGACGTGTTCCGTCGGCCGGTCGATCTGATGCCGCACCTCGACGATCTGCTGGCCGCGAAGCCGAAGGCGGTGTGGCTCCAGCTGGGCATTCGGGACGACGCGTTCGCGCAGCGGCTGGTCGAGGCCGGCATCGACGTCGTTCAGGACCGGTGCCTGCTGGTCGACCACCGCGCGGTGAAGGCCCGTCAGAAGTAGCTCGAGCGCCCCGTCGTGGTGCTTGCAGCCCCGGCAGCGGCCATGTAGAGACCGCGCCCGTTTCACCAAGCAGTCGGCCAGGTAGCTCATCTGGTTAGAGCGGCGGTCTCATAATCCGCAGGTAGACGGTTCAAGTCCGTCCCTGGCCACAACCAAGTCTTCCGGCCCCGATTCGTCACCGAGTCGGGGCTGTTTTTTTGACCACCACCCCAACGCGTCGTCTCATCCGGTCAGCACAGGGCTGTAGCGCCTTGTCGCTTGCGCCACACAGGAGACGAAATGCACGACGCGCCCATGGCAGTCCCCGTTGCGGAGAGCTCAGAGCCAGAGCTGATGGCGAAGGCCGACCGCGAGGTCGTCAGCACCCACGTGCTGGTCGAGCAGGAGAAGGTCGAGAAGCTGCGTGAGCTGTCGAAGCGCACGCGCATCGCGCAGTCGGAGTACCTGCGCGAGGCGGTCGACGACCTGCTCACCAAGTACGATCGCAAGGAGGAGGACTGATGCCTCCGCGCTCGATGCTGGCCATGACGCAACCGCAGCAGTCGCCCGCCGCCGGGTTCGACTACTCCGGCCGCAAGCTCAAGCTCGTTCAGGCGCAGCTGGCGCCGGCGCGTGAGGAGCCGTCTCCGATGATGGAGGCGATCCGGAAGTACCTCGACTCGCTGCCGTGACGATTCAGAGCCTCGGCTTCCACCACCTCGCGCTCCAGGCGCGTGACGTGGAGCGCGTGTCGGCCTTCTACCGCGAGGTGCTGGGGCTGACCGAGGCGAGGCGTTTTCACCGCGACGACGGCTCGCTGCGCAGCGTGTGGTTGTCGCTGGGGGCCGGCGAGCAGGCCGGCTTCCTCGCGGTGGAGCACCTCGCCGAGGGCGGGCAGGGCACGCTGGGGCTCTCGATGATCGCGCTGCGCATCGACCCCGCGTCACGCGCGGGCGTGCTCGCGGAGCTGGCGCGACGCGGCGTCAAGCTCGAGAAGCAGACCGGGTGGACGCTCTACGTGCGCGACCCCGAGGGCACCCTGGTCGGCTTGAGCCACCACCCCTTCGACGCGCCACCGTGACGCGCCGGGTGTACAGTGCGCGCGCGTGCCACGACTTGGAAAGCTGCTGCTCGAAGAGAAGTTGCTCACCCAGCCTCAGCTCGAGGAGGGCCTCGAGACCCAGGTGATTCACGGGGGCCGGCTCGGCACCAACCTCGTCGAGCTCGGCTTCGTCAAAGAGGTCGACCTCGCGCGGGTGCTGGGTCGCCAGCACAACATTCCGTTCGCGTCCGGCGAGATGGTTCCAGACCCGGCGGCGCTGGCGGTGGCCGACGCGGCCTTCTACGACGACAAAGACGTGGTGCCGATGCGGGTTGACGCGACCAAGCTGACCGTCGCGATCATTCACCCGAAGCAGATCGAGGCCCTCGACGCGCTGGGCTTCAAGACGGGCAAGCGTGTGGTGCAGGTCGTCATTCCCGAGTTCCGGATGACGCAGCTGCTGCGCAAGCACGCCAAGGCCTTTCGGCCCATGCGGCCGATCGACGTGAACACCCTGCGGCCGTCGAAGGCGTCGGGCGCAGGCGAGCCGAAGCCCGGAGACGTCGGCGATCTGATCAACGAAGACGACTTCGCCGCGCTCTACGCGCAGGCGGCGGCCCCCGAGCTCGAAGAGGCGGTCATCGAGGGCGACGTGGTGGTGGAGGACGAGGCCCCGGTCGTCGGTGGGGCCCTGCTCGACGCGCCTCCCCAGCCGCTGGCCCCGGTTCAGCCCCCGCCGCCGCTGGTGGTGCCGAAGCCCCAGCTGCCCGCGCTCACCTTCGCCGAGGCCACCAAACTGCTGCAGCAGAGCCAGGATCGCGAGGACATCGCCCAGACGGTGCTGCGCTTCGCCAAGGGCAAGTTCCGCCGGGCGCTGCTGCTGTCGGTGCGCGGAGACCTCGTCACTGGCTGGCAGGGCATGGGCAAGGGCGTGACGCCGCAGGGCGTGCAGCGCATCGGCGTGTCGTTGCGCGAGGACAACTCGCTGAAGATGGTGCGCGATCTGCGCAGCCACTTCATCGGCCCCATGAAGCGCACCCCCGGGATGGACGTGTTCTACAAGATGCTCGGGGGGCCGGCGCCGACGACGGCGGTGATGATGCCCCTGCTGGTGCGCGGCAAGCCCGTGCACATTCTCTACGTCGACAACGGGCCCGGCCAGGTGACGCCGCCCGACATCGGTGAGCTGCTGATCGTCAGCCAGGGAGTGTCGCGCAGCTACGAGACCCTGATCACCGCTCGACAGACCGCGCGCACCAGCTGAGCTCAGGCAGCGGTGTCGCCGGCTCGTGGTCGCGCGCTGCGAATTCTGAGACCGAGAACAACTTCACCCACCCGGGCGGTGGGCCGAGTTGTGCTCGCGCTCAGGGCGTCAGGCGCAGCTCGAGCGCCCGGCGGTACCCCGTCAGCCGCTCATGCTGGGAGGCGCGGGCGGGGGCCTCGACGAACAGGTGCTCGAGCAAGGCGCCGACGAAGGCCACCAGCCCGATGCCGGCGCCGATGATCACCGGCTGGACGGCTGCCAGCGCCTCGTCCACCCGCTCGAGCTCCGAGGCGACCCGGGCGGCGTCGGCGCGCGCCAGATGCTCAGTCGACATCGGCTGGGCGCGGCGTCGCGCCCACGGCCAGCGCCGCGACGAGGGCGACCAGCATCACTCCAGCTCGACGTTGAAGCTGACGCGCTGACCAGAGAACAGGCTGAAGGCCTCGGTCCACTGGGCCTGCCCGACCTTCACGAGGATGCGGTGGTAGCCCTCGTAGATCGACAGATCGTTCGCCAGCGGCGCCACGCCCTGCTTCTTGCCGTCGATGAAGATCACCGCGCCGGGCGGGGCGTTGACGCCCACGGTGCCCTTCTCGAAGGTGAACGTCTGGGTGATGGGCTCGGTCCCCTGCACCGTGAGGGTGCGGGCCGCGCTCACCAGCAGGTCCTTGTTCTCGAGCTTGAGCTTGTGCGTGCCCAGCGGGAGCGGCCCGCTCCAGGGCGTCGTGCCCACGACGGCGCCGTCGATCGAGAGCTCGACCGTCGGCCGGGACTCGATGGTCACCGCGAGCGCGACTGGCGCGACGACGCCGGCGTCGACCACGACCGCGGCGGCGACCTCGGGGGCTCCTGCGTCGGCGCCCTCGCCGGCATCGATCACCACCGCCAGCGGCGGCGCGCCCGCGTCGAGCTCGACCTTCGCTTCGGGCACCGGGTCGGCGTCACGCACGACCTGGCTGGGCGACTCGAACGGCGCGTTGGCCTTGCTCCAGGCGAAGTAGCCGCTGGCCGCCACCACGATCACCAGCAGGAAGATCACCCACGGCGTCGACGAGCCGTCCTTCTTCGGCTCCTCTTCTTCGACGTCGATGGGCTCTGGCGGCGGCGGTGGCCTCACCGGCGCCTGCTTCGGCGTCACCGGCTTGACCACCTGGAAGGCGCCAGACGGCGGGGGCGGGGGCGGCGGCTGGGGCGATTGAGGAGGCGGCGGCGCCTGCACCACCGGCACCGTCTTGCTGTCGCGCCTGGCCCACTGCTGCCGCGCGAACTCGGCGATGCCCGCGTCGATGGTTCGCCTGCGCTCGGCCCGCACCGCGCCGGAGCCCGGGAAGAGCGAGTCGAGGTAGGTCGACAGCTCGTCGGTGGTGGCGAGGTCGTCACCCAGCGCCGCTTCGATCGCCTCGCGGAAGGCCAGCGGGGTCGGGTACCGCTGGGCCGCCTTCTTCTGGCAGGCCCTCTCGAGCACCGGCACCAGCGCCTCGGGGATGAGGCCCGGCGTCGCGGGCGGAAGCGGGTACGAGAGCACCGCTTGATCGAACCCGTCACCTTGATCGGCCCAGGGCACCACCCCGGTGAGCAGCTCGTAGAAGGTGATGCCCAGCAGGTACACGTCGCTGGGGATGGTGATCGCCTCGCGGCCGCCGATGATCTGCTCGGGCGACGAGTGCACCCGCCGGCCCTTCACCCGCTGCCCGCCGATCTCACGGGGGGCGAAGGCGAGCGCCCCGTAGCCGGTGACCTTGGTGACGCCCGCGAACGACAGGAGGATCGTCTCGGGCCGCAGGTCGCCGTGCACCAGCGCGGAGCCGTCGTCGTTGCCGGCGAGGTGGGCGTAGTGCACGCCGGTGCAGGCGTCGATCACCACCCGCGCCGCGAGGCGGGGCGCGAGCGCCTTCGAGACGTTCAGCACCCGACGGAGCGACTCGCCGTCGGCGAACTCCACCATGCGGGCCGAGGTCTTCTCGAGCGGGGCGAACCCGAAGACGGTGACGATGTTCGGATGATCGAGCTGCGCCGCGTGCTCGGTCTCTTTCCTGATCTTCTCGAGGAGCGCCGCGTCCTTCTCGGCCTCTTCGGGCACCGGCACCACCACGCAGGGCTCGGCCCGGCCGTCTTCGAAGACGGCGAGACCCAGCTGCGCGCGAGAGCCTTCCCCGGCGTGCAGTGGCCCGAGCACCTGGTACCGGACTGGCCGCATGGAACCGACCGTAGATGGCGGGGTGGGCAGGTCAACAAACCCGTCAGAACGGGAGCGTCACGTAGTAGCCGCGCTGCCCGCGCACCACGAGCAGCAGCACGCTCCTCGAGCCGCGGGCCTGAATGACGGCCTCTCGGTACTCGGCGAGGTTCACCACCGGCCGGTTGTTCACCTTGCGAATGACGTCGCCGGCCCGCAGCCCGACCTGGGCCGAGACCGAGCCCTGGCGAACCGCGCCGATCACCATGCCGACCCCCTGCATCGGCTTGAGGCGAACGCCCAGGCGCTCCCACACGGTGGCGTCCACCAACTCGGGAGGGAACTCGACCGGGGTGACCAACAGCTCGATGGGCGCCCCGGCTCGGAAGACCTGCAGCCGAATGGGCGACTTCGCGGTGAAGCCGCGCACCCGGCTCTGAAAGTCGTCGGCGCTCTCGACCTGCGTGCTGCCCACCTGCATCACGATGTCGCCGCGCTGGAGTGCCGCCTTCTCGGCCGGGCTGCCCACCTCGATGTTGGCGATCAGCGCACCGTAGGTGCGGTCCCATCCGACTTGCTTGCTGAGCTCTGGCGTCAGCGGCTGCACGTCGATGCCCACCCACGCGGGCCGCACCTTCCCGTACTGCTTGAGCTCCTCGACGATGCGGCGCACCTTGTCGGCGGGGATCGCGAAGCCGATGTTCTGCGCGCTGGCGATGATCGCGCTGTTGATGCCGACGATCTCTCCGTCGATGTTGAGCAGCGGCCCGCCCGAGTTGCCGGGGTTGATCGACGCGTCGGTCTGAATGAAGTCGTTGAAGGTGCGGCCCTCGTTGCGAATGGTGCGCCCCAGGGCCGACACCACCCCCACGGTGACGGTCTTCTTGAGCCCCAGCGGGCTGCCGATGGCGATGGTGGTCTCGCCGATCATGAGGTCTGACGAGGTGCCGAGCTTCGCGGAAGGGAAGGGCCCCTTGCCGACGAGCTTGAGCACCGCGAGGTCGGCGTCGGCGTCGGCGCCGATCACCTCGGCGTCGAGCTGCCGGCCGTCGGCGAGCACCACGTGCACCTCGGAGGCCCCGCGGATCACGTGGTCGTTGGTGATCACGATGCCCGAGGGATCGACGATCACGCCCGAGCCCAGGCCTTCGACGGCGCGCCGCTCCTCGCTGGGGCCGTAGAAGAGATCGTCGAAGAGCGAGCGCGAGCGCAGGCTGCGCTCCACCACCGAGACGGTGCCCACGTAGACGACGGCGGGAGACACCTGCTCGACCACGCGCACCACCGGGCTGCGGCGGCTGTTGAGATCACCAGAGACGAGCGAGAGGGTGAGGATGAGCGCGTGCATGAGGCTGGGGAGCATAAACGCTGCGGCCGCCCGCTCATTCCACAACTGCGATAGAACCGGCCCATGCTCCGAACGCTGACGCTCCTGGTTGCCCTTTCCGCCGGTCCGGTCCTCGCGCAGGACGACGCCGAGCCCAGGAAGGTGGCCGAGACCTACCTGAACGCCCTCACCGGCTCGGGTGACGAGGCCGGCAAGGATCTGCTGCTGGGCGGCGTCACCATGAACGCCCAGCTGTTCGCCCTCGAGAACTGGAAGCTGAAGGCGAAGGACCCGGTGAAGAAAGAAGAGGCCGACCTCACCCACGCGGTGCACAGCATGAACGACCTCGACAAGGCGGGGCACTCCGCGCTCACCAAGCTGATGGGCATGGATCAGATCGGCGACGATCTGAAGATGACCGAGCTGTCGCAGGCCGACGCCACCAAGATGCTCGGCCCCACGCGCGAGAAGGCGGCGGCTTTCACCAAGGCACACCCCACGCTCTCGTACGTGATGCGCGTCGGCAAAGAGGTGTACTGGCACCCGAAGAACCCGATGCGCGCGGTGCTCTCGAAGGCGGGCGGGGCGGGCAAGTACTCCATCGAGGTGCACCGGTGGACGGTGCTGAGCACCGAGGGCGCCGCCAAGACGCCCCGCGAGTGGCCGCTGCGCGTGGTGCGCTTCAAGTCGGGCAAGGTGGACACCGGGTGGAAGGTGCTCCCCGCGTCCGACTGGAACGCCGAGTAGCCCCTCAGCCGTCGAGATCTCGCAGGCGCGTGGTCGGCTCCACCGCGCCGCCCAGCTTGCCAAGGGCCAGCCGCTGCGATGGGTAGATGCTGCGGTGCCCGGTGAAGAGGTACGCCAGGACGCAGACGATCGCGACGTGGGGGAAGACGCCCGAGCCCAACAGCTCCATCGCCATGATCGACAGGGCCAGCGGCGTGTTCGACGCGGCCGCGAACACCGCCGCCAGGCCCACGCCGGCCCCCAGCTCGAGCGGAAGGCCCAGCAGGCGGGCCAGCACGCTCCCCAGCGCCGCCCCGACGAAGAACAGCGGCGTCACCTCTCCGCCCACGAAGCCCACGCCGATGGTCAACGCCGTGAAGAGGATCTTGAGGGCGAACGCGCTGGCAGGCAGCGTGGGGTCGGAGAAGGCCCGCACGATGGTGGGCACGCCCAGGCCCAGGTAGTCGCTGCTGCCCACCACCTGCCACAGCGCCACCACGGCGACGCCCCCGAGGAACATGCGCACCGGCAGCCGGGCCACCCGACGCTCGGCGACCCGCTTGATGAAGTGCGTCAGCTCGATGAAGGCGACCGTCGCGAGCGCCATCGCGGCGGCAAAGACGACCCACTTGAGCGCCAACAGCGGAGAGAGCGGCACCGACGCCGAGGCCGGGTAGGCGGTGTGGCCGATGCCGAGCGCGCGCGTGGTGAGATCGCCCACCACCGAGGCGACCAGGGCCGGCACCAGCGCCGCGTACTCGAGGCGTCCGAGCACCACGAACTCGAGCCCGAAGACGGCGCCGGCGATGGGGGTGCCGAAGACCGAGCCGAAGCCGCCCGCCACCCCGGCCGCCAGCAACTGCCGCCGCACCTGCCGGCCGACGCCCAGGCGGTGTGACACCCAGTCCGAGAGGCTCGCGCCCATCTGCACCGCCGTGCCTTCGCGGCCTGCGCTGCCTCCGAAGAGGTGCGTCACCACCGTGCCCATCAACACCATCGGCGCCATGCGCAGCGGCACCTCGGGGCCGTCGTCGTGAATGGTGTCGATCACCAGGTTGTTGCCGGCCTTGATCGACTGGCCGAAGCGCTCGAGCACGAAGCCCAGGCCGAGGCCCGCGAGCGGCAGCGCGAAGACGATCGACTCGTGCGCGCCGCGGAAGTCGGTGGCGAGCTCAAGCAGCCAGAGGAAGGCGGCCGAGGCGGTCCCACAGATCACCCCGATGACGGAGCCGAGGAGGAGCCACTGGGCCAGGGTGACGGCGCGAGCCCTCATCTCTCGTGCGACTTCAGCGTCCACCCGATCATCTTGTAGAGCAGCCGCGCGGCGACGTTGCCGTCCCACTCGTCGCCCTCGGGGCCCGGGGCGACCTCGTTGAGATCGAAGCCGACGATCTTCTTGCCGGCGCGCACCACGCCCTCGAGCAGCGTGCAGGCCTGGTGAAAGCCGAGGCCGCCCGGCACCGGCGTGCCCGTGCTGGGGCAGAGCACCGGGTCGAGCCCGTCGATGTCCCACGAGAGGTACACGTGCTCGGGCAGTTGCTGCACGATGGCGTCGACCTGCTCGCGCCAGGGCATGCCGTCGAGCCGCGCGTGCGCCAGCCGCGAATCGAAGAAGGTGTGAATGCGCCCATCGGAGCGGCGGATCAGCTCGAACTCGGCCTCGCCGAAGTCGCGAATGCCGACCTGCACCAGGCGCGCGACGTCGGGCAGGCGCTTCATCACGTTGAACATGATCGACGCGTGGCTCCAGGTGAAGCCCTCGTAGGCGTCCCGGAGATCGGCGTGGGCGTCGAGGTGCAGCACGCCCAGGCCCGGGTACGTCTCGGCGTAGGCCTTCATCGCGCCGAAGGGGGTCGAGTGATCGCCGCCGATCACGCCGACGATCTTCCCCTTCGCCAGCCACGCCCTGGTGGTGTCGTAGACGTACCCGTTCATCTGCTCGCTGAACGCGTTGACCGCCTGGAGCGCGCGCGGGTCGCAGTCGCGGCCTCCCGAGGCGACGATCGGCGCCGCGAGGGCCTTGGCGCGATCGTTCCACCCGCGCACGTCGGCGCTCTCTTCGAGCATCGCGATGCCGGCCTCGTAGGGCTTGCCGGTGTCGAGATCGTAGAGGTCGACCTGCTTCGAGGCCTCGAGGATGGTGGCCGGCCCGTCAGAGGTGCCGCCGCCGTAGCTGGTGGTGGCCTCGAACGGCACGGGGATCAGCACCACCCGCGAGTCTTCGGGGGCGAAGGGCAGTCCGAAGACGCCGGAGTCAGCGGGCGCGGCAGCGTTGGGGTCGAAGGTCATGGGGGTCACCAGGTGAGCACGGTCTTGCCGAAGGAGTCGTTGGCCGCAAGCCGCTCGAGCGCGGCCGGCGCCTCGACGATGGGCACCACCCGATCGATGACGGGCGCCAGGCGCGTCGTCTTGAAGTGCGGCACCAGCAACTGCTCGAAGCTGCGGGCGACGGCGATCTTCTCTTCGAGGGGGCGCGCGCGCAGCGTGGTGCCGATCACGGTCAGGCGCTTGCCCAGCACGGTGCGCAGCGGCACCTCGGCCGACGCCCCCGCGACCAGCCCCACCAGCATCAGCGTGCCCTGCGGCGCCATGGCGTCGAGCGTCTGCGGGAGCCAGTCGCCGCCCACCAGGTCGAGCACCAGGTCAACCCCGCGCCCCGAGGTCAGCGCCTTCACCCGGTCGGCGAAGTGGGGCTGCTCGGCGTTCACCAACACGGTGTCGCGCAGCCCCAGGTGGGTGGCGCGCTCGAGCTTGGCGGCGTTGCGGCCGGTGCCGATCGGGCGGGCGCCGAAGAGGGCGCACAGCTGGAGGGCCGCCGTGCCCACCCCCGAGGCCACCGCGTGGATCAGCACCTGGGTGCCGGCGGTGAGCTGCCCCTGAAGCGCGAGCGCGTCGAACGAGGTGATGAACGCCTCGGGGATCGCCGCCGCGCGCGAGAACTCGAGGCCCTCGGGCATCGCGATGGCCTCGCGCTCGTGGGTCACCAGCTGCTCCGCCCACGCGCCGCCGGCCACCAGGCCCATCACGCGGTCGCCCTTCTTCCAGCGGGTGACGCGCGCGCCCACCTCGAGCACCTCGCCGGCGTACTCCAGCCCGGGGATGTCGGAGGGCACCCCGGCCGGCGCCGGATACAGCCCCAGGGTCTGCAGCAGATCGGCGCGGTTGAGCGCGCTCGCCTTCACCCCGACCCTGAGCTCGTCAGGGCCACAGCTCGGCGCTGCGACGTCCTTCATCGACAAGCCACGGGGCCCTTCGCCTGAGATCATCACGAGCGCCTTCATGCGCAGGCCGATAGCACGTCCGTTCGGTCGGCTCTCGCTCCGTCTTGGCTTCGGGTAGATCGCCCTTCATGAGCTTCCTTCAGCGTCGAGACCGGCTGTTGGCGTCACTCACGCGGCCCCTGGTGTTGTTCAGCGGCGGCGCCATCTCGCGCAACTACCCCGCGAACACGTACCCGTTTCGCGCCGACTCGAACTTCCTCTACTTCTTCGAGCGCCCCGAGCCCGGCAGCGCCGCGCTCTTCGATCCCGCCGAGAAGACCGTCACCCTGTTTCTCCCCGAGCGCACCATCGGCGACGCCCTCTGGCACGGCGAGGTGGAGCCCTTCGACGTGGTGAAGCGGCGACAGGGCGTCGATCAGGTGATGACGGTCGAGGCCCTCGAGGCGCACCTGCAGTCGCTCGCGAAGGGCCGCCAGCTCGACGCGATCGCCGTCGCCGACTTCAAGGCGACCGCGCGGGCGCGCAGCATCACCGGGCAGGATCTGCAGTTCGACGACGCGACGAAGGTGGGGCGCGGTGAGGTGCTCGAGGCCATCGCGGCGCTGCGGCTGCGCAAGGGGCCCGAGGAGCTCGCCGAGATGCGCAAGACGGCCCTCGTCACCCACGAGGCCCACCTCGCGGCGATGAAGGCCTCGAGGCCGGGCGTCAAGGAGGAGCTGCTGGCCGGGCTCGTCGAGGGCGCGTTCGCGCGCAGCGGCTGCGTGCCGGCGTACGGCACCATCCTCTCGGTGCGCGGCGAGGTGCTGCACAACCACGATCACGGCAACACGCTCGCCGCCGGCGACATCGTGCTGCTCGACGCGGGGGCCGAAGGGCCCGCGGGGTATTGCAGCGACGTGACCCGCTGCTGGCCGGTCGGCGGAGCCTTCACGCCCGAGGGACGCGACGTCTACGAGCTGGTGCTGAAGGCCGAGCTGCACGCCATCGGGCAGGTGAGGCCGGGGGTGCGCTACCGCGAGCTGCACCTCTCGGCGTGCCGGGTGCTCGCGCAGGGCCTGGTCGATCTCGGGCTCCTCACCGGGGCGGCCGACAGCCTGGTCGAGGCAGGCGCCCACGCGCTCTTCTTCCCCCACGGGCTCGGCCACCAGCTTGGCCTCGACGTGCACGACCTCGAGGCCTTCGGCGACCGCGTGCTCTACCCGGGGCGCGAGCGCAGCACGCAGTTCGGCACCGCCTTTCTGCGCATGGACATGGACCTCGCCGAGGGCATGGTCTTCACCATCGAGCCCGGCCTCTACTTCGTGCCGGCGATCCTCCGCAGCCCCGACTTCCGCGCGAAGTTCAGGGGGCAGGTGAACTTCGACCGGGCCGAGCGCTACCTGGCGATGAACGGTGGGCGGGGCTTCGGCGGCGTTCGCATCGAAGACGACGTGGTGTGCACGGCGACCGGGAGCGAGGTGCTGACCGCCGCGATCCCCAAGGGGCGGGCCGAGGTCGAAGCGCTCGCGGGTGCGTAGCTCGTTACGCACCGGCTCGTGTCGTCGCGCTTGAGCCCGCCAGGCCGTGGCGCTACGAGCGCGGGCATGTCGTGGTACGCGAAGAAGAAGCCGAAGATCGCCGCCTCGGTCGAGGCTGACGAGGTCGATCAGCGCAGCGCTCCCAGCCGCATGGAGGGCCTGTGGGTGAAGTGCGAGCCCTGCGGCGAGATCTTGCTGCGAGAGGAGCTCGAGCGCGCGCTCAACGTGTGCCCGTCGTGCAACCACCACATGGCGTGGAACGCGCGGGCCCGCATGCTGGCGCTCTGCGACGAGGGCTCCTTCGAGGAGCACGACGAGGGGCTGGAGGCGCAGGACCCGCTGGGCTTCTCAGACTCGAAGAAGTACCGCGATCGCATCAAGTCCACCCGGAAGGCGCTCAACGAGAACGACGCCTTCGTCTCGGGCACCGCGCGCATCGACGGGCAGCACGTGAGCATCGGCGCGTTCCTCTTCGAGTTCATGGGCGGGTCGATGGGCAGCGTGGTGGGCGAGAAGGTGACGCGGGTGTTCGAGCGCGCGCGAGAGCTCGACGTGCCGGCGATCGTCTTCTCGTCGTCGGGCGGCGCTCGCATGCAAGAGGGCATTCTGTCGCTGATGCAGATGGCGAAGACCTGCGCCGCGCTCAACCGCTTCCGCGAGGTGCGCAAGCCGTACATCTCGGTGCTGCTCAACCCGACGACCGGCGGCGTGGCGGCCTCGTTCTCGTGGCTGGGCGACGTGGTGATCGCCGAGCCCCGCGCGCTGATCGGCTTCGCTGGCGCCCGCGTGATCGAGCAGACGATTCGCCAGAAGCTGCCCGAGGGCTTCCAGCGCTCCGAGTTCCTGCTCGAGCACGGCATGATCGACGCGATCGTTCAGCGCAAGGAGCTGCGCGCGAAGCTCTCGCAGATCATCGGCCTCTTGAGCTGAGCGCGCCATGAGGCCCGACGAGGCGCTCGCGTATCTCGCGTCGCTGATGCCCTCGACCATGCGGTTGGGGCTGGAGCGGGTGAGGGCGGCCCTCGAGCGCCTCGACCACCCCGAGCGCGCCTTCGGCTCCATCCACGTCGCGGGGACCAACGGCAAGGGCTCGACCTGCGCGATGATCGCCTCGTGCCTGGGGCAACGGCACACGGTCGGCTTCTACTCCTCGCCGCACCTCGTCCGGGTCAACGAGCGCATCAAGGTGAACGGCGTCGACATCGACGACGTGACGCTGGCCAGGCGCGTCGATGAGGTGCTCCAGCGCCTGGGCCGCGATCACGAGCTGACCTACTTCGAGTTCGGCACCGTGCTGGCCTTCTGGCACTTCCAAGCCGAGGGGGTGCAGCTGGCCGTCATCGAGACGGGGCTGGGGGGGCGGCTCGACGCGACCGTCATGTGCGCGCCGCTGGTGACCGCGATCACCTCGATCGCGATGGATCACGCCGAGATGCTGGGCGCGACGCTGCCGCTGATCGCCCAGGAGAAGGCCGGCATCGTGAAGCGGGGCGTGCCGCTGGTGGTGGCCCGCCAGAGGCCCGAGGTGATGGCGGTCTTCGAGCGCGCCGCAGAAGGAGCCGGGGTTCCGCTCGTCGTCGAGGGCCGCGACGTGGAGTTCGCGGGCGACACCTTTCGGAGCCGTGCTCGGACGGTGAGCGGGCTGTCGCTGCCGCTGGCGGGCGCGCACCAGGCGCAGAACGCCGGCGTCGCCTTGGCGTGCCTCGAGGTCCTGGGGGCGCGCGGCTTCGCGCTGACCGACGACGAGCTGCGCCGTGGGCTCGCGGGCACGCGCTGGCCCGGGCGCCTGCAGGCGATCGAGGGCAGGCCGACGCTGCTGCTCGATGGCGCCCACAACCCGGCCGGCGTCGAGGTGTTGGTGGCGGCGCTCGAGCAGCTCTACGTCGATCGTCCGGCGCACCTGGTCTTCGGGGTCTTCTCCGACAAGGACTCGGAGCCGATGGTGCGGCGGCTCTTCCCGAAGGTGGCGTCAGTTCACCTCACGGCGCTGCACAGCTCGCGCTCGAGGGACCCGAAGACGCTCGAGCCGCTCGCCAGCACCCTCACCCCGCGCGTTCGGGTCTACCAGTCCGTCTCCGCCGCGCTCGACGGCGCCATCGCGGCTGCGCGGCCGAGCGAGGTGGTGCTGATCGCTGGCTCGCTGCACCTCGTCGGCGAGGCGCTCGCGGTGGTGGAGGCGCAGTTCGCGCGCCTCCTCGCGGCGCTCGTGGCCTTCACGCCCGGTGACGATCCCGAGATCACCATGCGGAGCCTGGGCGCGCTGGTGGAGGAAGGGCGCCCGGCGTTCGACCCCGCGCGCTTCCGTCGCGCCGTCTTCGCGCTGCTCGAGCGCCATCCCGACGCCGAGTTCGGCACTCCGGGGCCGTTGGTGCACGAGGTCGAGCGGCACGCAGGCTTCGAGGCAGAGCTCGAGGCCTCGCTCGCCAGGCAGCCGACGTTCCTCACCGTCTCGATGGCGAACCGCGCGATGAACCTGACTGACGACGCCGACGCGCTCGCCCGCTGGGCCGCGGTGCTCGAGCGCGTGGTGACCCACCCGCGAGCGGCTGACTGGGTGCAGACGGCGGCGGGCCGGTACCTCGCCCACCAGCGTGCGCGTTGACAGGCGAGCCCCGGCGGTTACCTTGCGCCAGCGATGAGCGACCCTTCGAACCAGCGTGAGAGCGAGCCCCCGGAAGTCGCGGTCAGGGTGAATGACCGTCGGCGGGTGCGCGAAGACGGCGTCGAAGCGGGCGAGCCCGAGGTGACCGAGGTGGCGAGGTTGACCGCCGATCTCGAAGCCGCGCGGCGTCGCATCGACGAGCTGGCGCGGGGGCTGCAGCACTCCGAGGCGGAGCGCGAGGCCTTCAAGCACCGCATGACGCGCGAGCGCGATCAGCTGCTGGAGCTCGAGAAGGGGAAGGTCGCGGTCGTGCTCCTCGAGAGCATCGACGATCTCGATCTGTGCCTGCGCAGCGCCGACGACTCGCCCTTCTCGAAGGGCGTGAAGCTGATTCGTGACGGGCTCATCAAGCGGGCCGAGGAGTTCGGGCTGGAGCGCGTCGAGCTGCTGGGGCTGCCGTTCGATCCCAACCTGTCCGAGGCCTCCGACATGGAGCTGACGGACGATCAGGCGAGCGACGGGCGCGTGGTGGAGGTGCTCAAGGCCGCGTGGCGTCTCAAGAGCCGCGTGCTGCGCCCGGGCCGCGTGAAGGTCGCCCGCTACGTCGCGCCCGCGCAAGCGTGAACGTGACGCTGGGGCGAATCTCGGGTTGAGTCGCGCTGTGAGGCCGCTCCTCGTCGTCGTCGTCGCGCTCTATCCGCTCCTCGCGAGCGCCGATGACGTCGCCGACTGGGCACGCCAGAAGGTGCGGGCGCAGAAGGCCGGGCTGACCACCGTGGGCCCCGCGAAGCCCTCGGAGCCCGAGCCGCCCAGCTCGGTGCCGTGGCGCGAGCGCACCATCATTCCCTTCTGGAAAGAGAAGCTCCCCGGCGGGCCATCGCTCGCGCCGTCGTTCACCCCGCCTGCGTCGCTGGCCCCGCTCGTTCGTGCCGTTCGGTCGGGGGTGGTGAACATCGCCGCGAAGAACGAGGGGCGCTCGAAGGGCCTCGGGTCGGGCTTCTTGATCACCTCGGACGGACTGGTGGTGACCAACAACCACGTCATCGAGCGGGCGCAGGCGATCGTCGCGCGCCTGGCCGATGGACGGAGCCTCGAGGCGAAGGTGGTTGGGCGCGACCCCGAGATCGATCTGGCGCTGCTCCGCCTCACCGGCGCGGTCGATCTGCCGGTGGTGACGCTCGGCAACTCTGACGAGCTCGACGTGGGCGACTGGGTGGTGGCCATCGGCAACCCGTTCGGGCTCGACACCTCGCTGACGCACGGCCTCATCTCGGCGCGCGAGCGCATCATCGGCGTGGGGCCCTTCGACGACTTCATTCAGACCAACGCGCTCATCAACCCGGGCAACTCGGGCGGGCCGCTGTTCGACATGAACGGCCACGTGGTGGGCGTCACCACCGCCATCATGAACCAGGGCCAGGGCATCGGCTTCGCGGTGCCGGTGAACCTCGTGAAGGATCTCCTGCCCAACCTGCGTGACAACGGCACCCCGGTGCGGGGGTGGCTGGGCGTGACCGTCTCGGAGGTGAAGGACTCGGCGGACTCGGTGATCGTCGACGTGTACCCCGAGTCGCCGGCCTCGCGCGCCGGGCTGCAGATCGGCGATCGGCTGGTGGCGGTGAACGACAAGCCCATCGAGCGGTACCAGCAGCTGCTGCGCCGCATCGCGATTCAGGGGCCCGGCGTGGTGGTGCGGCTGCGGGTGGTGCGCGGGGGCAAGACCATCGACGCGTCGGCGCTGTTGTCGACCCGGCCGACGGTGGCCACGAAGGGGCCCATCTCGGGCGGGCGCGTGGACAGCCTGGGCCTGGTGCTGGGCGAATTGGAGCCAGAGGCGGGGCAGGGCGTGCGCGTCGAAGAGGTGATCGCCGAGAGCGTCGCGCAGCTGGGCGGGCTCATCGCTGGCGACGTGATCGTCGAGGTGAACCGGGTGAAGGTCACCTCGCTGCGCCAGCTCCAGGAGCTGGTGATGCAGACGCCCGCGGGAGAGCCGGTGCTCCTGAAGTTCACCCGGGGCAGCGTCTCGCGGTACCTGGCCCTCAAGCGACGGGGGTAGCCGATGCGCGCGGAGGACGTCGAGCTGCAGCTGGCCGAGCCTCGCCCCGCTGCCTTCACCGCGCCCGGCTGGCTCTTCGAGCTCAAGTTCGACGGCTTCCGGCTCCTGGCCGAGCGCATCGCCGGCAAGGTGCGCCTGGTGCTCCGCCGCGGACGTGAGGCGACCGCGCTGTTCCCCGAGATCGTCGAGGCCCTCGAGGCGCTGCCGGGACCTGACTTCATCGTGGACGGCGAGCTGGTCATTCAGAACGCCGACGGCCACCCCATCTTTCAGCGGCTGCTCAAGCGGTCCACGCTCGCCCACCGCAAGGACATCGTCAGCGCCTCGCACACCGACCCGGCGGTCTTCTTCGCGTTCGATCTCCTCATGCTCGACGGCCACGACACGCGCGGCCTGCCGCTGTCGCAGCGCAAGGAGCTCCTCTTCGGCGTAGTGCCGAAGGCCGACGGCGCGCGGGTGGTGCCGGTGGAGCACGTCGAGGCCCGGGGCGAGGCGCTGCTCGAGGTGGTCAAGCAGAAGGGGCTCGAGGGCGTGATGGCCAAGAAGGCCGACGCGCCCTACGTCGGAGGACGGAGCGCGCGTTGGCTCAAGGTGGCGCTCACCACCACCGGCGACTTCGCGGTCACCGGCTTCGCCGACGACGACGGCGCGCTGTCGCTCTCGACGTGGGACGGCGAGCGGTGGCTCTACGCGGGCAAGGTCGGCGCCGGGTACAACCCGAAGGTCGCGGCGCCGGTGCGCAAGGAGCTCGAGGCCAACGTGGTGTCGGCGCCGGTCTGCCTGGGCGACGTGCCCCTCGACCCCGAGATGAGGTGGGTGACGCCGACCCTGGTGGTCGAGGTCCGGTACAAGTCGTGGCCCGAGGAACTCTCGCTGCGTGAGCCCGTCTTCCTGCGCTTCCGCCCCGACAAGCGCTGCGACGAGTGCCCGACGCCGCCCGAGAAGCGCTTGCCCGAAGAGGTGGCCGAGCCCGTCGCCGGGGTGACGCTCACCAACCCGCAGAAGCTCTACTTTCCAAAGGAGCGCATCACCAAGGGTGAGGTCTTCGCGTGGTACCGCGACGTCGCGCCCTTCATGCTGCCGTACCTGAAGGACCGGCCCCTGCTCGTCACCCGCTACCCCGACGGCATCGGCGGCAAGTCGTTCTTCCAGAAGGCGAGGCCGGCGAAGGCGCCTGCCTTCGTTCGAACCGTCAAGGCCTACAGCGAAGAGTCGAACCGGGAGCTCGATCAGATCGTCTGCGACGATCTCGCGACGCTCGAGTGGTGCGCGAACCTGGGGGCGCTGCCGTTTCACATTCCGACGACGCGGGCCTCGACGCCGGGCCGGCCCGACTGGTGCGTGATCGACTTCGACCCGAAGGAGGCGCCGTTCTCGGCGGTCATCACCCTCGCCAACGCGCTGCGGGAGCTCACCGAGCGCGCGGAGCTCCCCGCGTACGTGAAGACGAGCGGCTCGAGCGGCGTGCACGTGCTGGTGCCCCTGGGCGAACAGCTCGATCACGACGGGGCGAGGCAGCTCTCCGAGGTGCTGGCGACGCTCCTGGTGCAGCGGCACCCGACGCTCGCGACCATGGAGCGCTCGATGCCGAAGCGGCAGGGGCGGGTCTACCTCGACGTGGTGCAGAACGGGCCGGTGAAGGTGGTGGCGGCGCCCTTCTGCGTGCGGGCGAAGGACGGCGCGCCGGTGTCGATGCCCATTCCCTGGAGTGAGGTGGGGCCGGGCCTCACGCCCACGAAGTTCACCATCCGAAACGGGATGGCGTGGCTCGAGGAGCACGGCGATCCGATGAAGCCGGTGTTGACCGAGAAGCCCGACCTGGCGCGTGCGTTCGCGAAGCTGGGCGGCTGACGGGAAGGGTCGCGCGCCCTGGCGGCATGAGGTGGTGTGCGGCTCGCGTTCACCCTGTTGCTGGCGCTCTCTCTCCCGGCGGCCGCCCAGTGCGACGCCCGTAAGTGGCGGACGTTGCTGGGCACCCGGAGCGCGTACCCGGCGACGGCGACGTCGGTGGACGACGCCCTCAGCAAGCCCGGCTTCGCCGATCGGTTCGCCTCCTTCGTCAACTCGCGCTTCAACCCCGAGCCCGGCCGCGATCACGGCGCTGACGCCAGCTACTACGTCGCGGCCCACGTGCTCTCCAGTGGGCTGCCGTGGAGGGAGCTCTTCGTTGGCCGCTTCAACGTGCCCAACAAGAGCTACCCGACGGTGCAGGCCGACCCCAACGGCCTGGGCTACTTCACCAGCGAAGGGTGGCTGCTGCGCTACGCGGGCAACGAGCCCGATGGCTGGCTGATCGTCGCCGCCAACCGCATCTTGCAGAACACCATCGGCAGCGTTCGGGTGGCGGCGGCCAACAACTCCGATGCGAGCACGCCGAACGACTCCGAGGGGCGCCGCGCGCCGGCGTGCGCAGGCTGTCACTACGTGGGGGCCTACGCGCTCGATCACGTCGCGAGGGTGCTGCCCCGCAAGCGCGTCGTGAACGGCAAGACGACCTTCCTCCCTGCCATCGGTGTTCCGCAGCCGGTGCTCAACCGCCAGCTCTCGACGACGCGGGAGCTGGTCGAGACGCTGGTGGCCTCTGACGCCTTCAACTTCTGGTCCTGTCGATTGGCCTTCGAGTTCGTCTATGGCCGCGCCGAGTACGCCTGTGAGGCGCCGCTCTTCGATCGTTGCGTCGACGCCTTCGCGGCCTCGGGCAAGATCCAGGACGCGGTGAAGCTGCTCATCGAGGACCCGGGCTTCTGCGGGGGCGCGCCGTGAGCCGGCTCGCGGTGGCGCTGGGGTTCGGCCTGGCCGCCTGCAGCGGGCAGATCGTCGGCGGCGCGGCGCTGGCGCCCGAGGCCTTCGCGCCGGGGCCGGCTGCCGTCACGCCCGAGCCCGAGCCCGTGGTGCGGCTCCCCGCGGCGGTCGCGTGCGACGGGGCCTCGACTGGCCGCAGCTACCTGGGCTTCGACGGTGAGGCGCTCGACGCCGACCGAGAGCCCCTCGCGGCTGGGCAAGATCTGATGCGCGTTCGCGACGGCAGCGATCTGGGCAACTTCTTCGAGAGCCGCGGCATCAACGCCGCGCGCGTCGACAACAGCATCGTGCAGACGTTCGGGGTGACCCCTGAGCACTGGTTCACCAACCCGCAGGCCAGCTTCGCGTCGGTCTACGCGGCGTACGCGATGGCCTTTCACGGCTGCCTCGAGAAGACGCTCCGGCCCGTCAACTACCACCCGTTCGGCCACGCAGACTTCGGCGCCGCGCCGACGGCGACCTCGGCGCCGCGTCAGTGCCAGGTGATGGCCAGGCTGCTGTGGAAGCGAGCGATGAACGCCGAAGAGCTCGCGGCCTGCGTCGATCACGCCTTCGAGATCCAGGCGCTGGAGCCGGACGTCAAGCGGCAGTGGGCCTCCCTCTGCGCGTCGGTCGCGGGCGCCGCCAGCTTCCTCATCTACTGAGCCCACCATGCGCCTCTCACGACGTCGGCTGTTCGAAGCAGGTCTCTCGGTGGCGGGGGCCTCGCTGCTCCCGAGCGGCGCGCGCGCGCAGACTGGTGAGACGCCCACGGTGGTGATCGTGAACCTGCCGGGTGGGCTCCACTCGCTGGGCGCGCAGGCCGACTGCTTCGTGCCGAAGAACGCGTTTGGCTGCACCAGCACCAACTCCCGCGACGTGGGGAACGGCGTGGTGGTCGACGACGCCACCTTCGGCACGCTCGACGACTCGACCCTGCGCCGCATGTGCAACCTCGGCGTCTGGCACGGCATCAGCGCGCACGACCTGGCGCAGCACGCGCTCTTCATCGATGGCCGCACGAAGAGCTACCCGTTGCAGCTCGCCAACGCGATCGGCGGGCAGTCGCCCGTGGCCTGCGCCCAGCTCGGAACGCACCTGAGCGGGCGGCACGACGCCATCGGGGGCGCCAGCATGCAGAAGCTCTCGGACGCGGGCGGCGTGCTGGCCGCGCTCGGGGCGTCGCCGCCTGGCGAGTTCATCCCCCAGCGGGGCCCTGCGCTCGCCGGGCTCCGCGCGTCGGTGCGCATGTCGGCGCCGACGTTGGCGAAGAACCAGCGCTCGCTGTCGTCGCTGACGAGCGGGCTGACCGGCGTCGTGCGCGCGCTCTCGGCTCCGCCCGTGCAGGTCGACTGGAGCGCGATCGCCCAGGCCTACGGGCTCAGCCCGACCACCACGCTCGTCTCGGGCTTCGCCAGCCAGTTCGCGACCGCCGAGCTGCTCATCCACGCAGGCACGAGCGTGGTGATGATCAGCGCCGGCGGCCCGGGCTGCTCCCTCGGGTGGGACACGCACTCCGACCGCGACGGGGTCTGCGCCCGGATGGGCTTCAACGAGCAGCTGCTGCCGTCGCTCAAGACCTTCCTCCGGCGCACCCTCGCGCTCTCGGGCCACAACGTCGTCACCGCGCTGGTGGGCGACTTCACGCGCGCGCTCGGGTCGGAGCACGCCTCGATGCTGGTCGCGAGCGCCTGGGGCAAGCACCTGAGGCAGGGGACGACCGGCGGCTTCACCATCACCGGGGCCTACGACAGCTACGTGCCCCGCAACGGCCAGCGCGCGGGCGTGCCACAGCTGTGGGCGTTCCTGGCGGCGGCCGCGGGCGCGAGCCTCAACCCGTTCGGGCCCAACCCGCACCCCTTCGTCTAGTCAGCGCCCCTGCGCCACGCGCCGCACGACGACGCCGGCCATCTGCATGCCGAACACGCTGGTGACGAAGGCCACCGAGCCGTCGATCTGGTTGCGGTGCTCGCAGCTGTGAAACTCGTTCTCGCCCTGCGGGCACACGCAGAGGAAGCCGCCGTGCGCCTCGTCGTAGTGCACCGCCTGGGGATCTCGCCGGGGCTCGATCGAGAACACCGCGGTGATGCCGGTCGGCTTCGAGGTGTCGTGCCCGTACTTGCGCTTGAGCAGCTTGCGAATGTCTTTCGCGAACGGGTCCATGTGCGTCTCGCACAGATCTTCGACGCGAATGGCGGTGGGGTCGAGCCGGCCCGCGGCGCCCATCGAGCTGACGACCGGGTACCCGCGCGCCAGGCAGTTGTGGAGCAGGTTCAGCTTCGCCTTCACGTTGTCGATGGCGTCGATCACGTAGTCGTACGGCCCGGCGAGCAGCTCGTCGGCGAGCTCCTCACGGTAGAAGCCGACGATCGGCGTCACCTCGACGTCGGGGTTGATCGCCTTGCACCGCTGGGCCATCAGCTCGGCCTTGTGCTTGCCGACGGTGCTGACGGTGGCGTGCAGCTGCCGGTTCACGTTGGTGACGCACACCTGATCGAAGTCCACCACGGTCAGCCTGCCCACGCCGCTGCGCACCAGGCCCTCGACCGCGAAGCTGCCGACGCCGCCGAGCCCGAAGACGACGACGTGCGCCTGCTCCAGGCGCTTCATGGCCGCGTCGCCCAGCAGGCGGCCGGTGCGATCGAAGCGGCGGTGCAGCCTCCACGGCTTCTCGGGCGGGAGGATGGCGGGGGGCAGGGCGGCTTCGGTCGGCGACGGCTCCATGCGGCGCTGTTTGCACGAGTCGGTGCCCTCGACGCAACCCGTCCGGGCGGGGTGGAAAGGCGTGTGGACAAGGCGGCGGCGCAGTAGGCACCGGCGCCCATGGATCCCCGGCGGCCCTTCGTCACCTTCATCCTCGTCGGCGTCAACGTGGTCGTCTTCGTGGCGATGGTGGCGATGGGCGTCTCGGCGACGAACCCCGACATCGACTCGCTGCTGATCGCCGGCGCCAACCGCGGCACCCTGGTCGTCTTCGAGCAGCAGTGGTGGCGGGCCTTCACCAGCATGTTCATTCACATCGGGGTGCTGCACCTCGCGGTGAACATGTACGCGCTGTGGAAGATCGGCGGCTTCGTCGAGCGCATGCTCGGCGGGCCGATGTTCCTGTTGGTCTACGTCCTGGCGGGCCTGGGCGGCTCCTTCGGCTCGGTGCTGTGGAACCCGCTCAACGTCTCGGCCGGCGCCTCGGGCGCCATCGTGGGGATCTTCGGGTTCATCATCGGCTACGCGATTCAGGCGCGGCACCTGCTGCCGCCCGACGCGGCCAAGAGCCTCTGGGACGGCATTCTGGCGACCCTGGCCATCAACCTCTTCCTCGCGTTCTCGGTGCCGTACCTCGACAACGCCGCCCACGCGGGCGGGCTGGTGATCGGCGTGCTGGCCGGCTTCGTAGGCACGGCGTCGATGATCGAGCGCGAAGGGCGGGGCGCGTCGCTGGGCTCCCAGGTGATCGTGATCGCCGCGGTGCTCGGCCTGGGCGTGCTCGCGAAGGTGCGCACCGAGAACAACCCCGCCGCTCGCACCGGAGAGACGCTGCAGGCGGCGCAGGTGGCCTACCGCGCGAACGATCTCGCGACGGTCGAGGCGCTGGCGTCGAAGGTGCTCGTGGACACGAAGGACCCGGTGGCGTCGCTCTTGCGCGCCATCGCCAGGAACGCGCGGGGCGATCTCGACGGGGGCTTCGCCGACGTCAACGACGCCATCGTCGCGCTGCGCGATCAGCAGGGCTCGCCGGTGCTGCTCGCCGAGGCCCTCGCGCTCCGGGCCGGCGCGCACCAGTCGGCCGGGCGGTTCGAGCTCGCCGAGGCCGATCTCTCGAGCGCGCATCGCCTCCGCCCCGACCCCGCGTACGTCGGGCTGCGCGGCTACGCGCGGCTGCGGCTCGGCGACGCCGACGGCGGGCTCCAGGACGCGCGGGCCACGCTCTCGAGCAGCGCCGCGACCTCGATGGCGCTCAACAACCTCGCCTGGGGCGCGCTGGTGACCGGGCAGGATCTCGACCTCGCGCTGGCGCTGGTGAACGCCGCGCTCGAACGGGAGCCGTCAGCGGCCGCCCGGGGCACGCGCTGCTGGGTTCAGGCGGCGCGCGGCGCGGTCGAGCTCGCCATGCCCGACTGTGTGGCCGCGGTCGCCGGGGCGAACGAGCCGATGGATCGCGGCATGCTGGCGTTTCTGCAGCAGCACCCTGACGAGGCGGTGGGCTTCTGGGAAGAGGCGGCGGCGCGCAGCCCCATCGACGCGAAAGACGTGGCGCCCTGGCTCGCGCGGGCCCGCCTTCAGCTCGACGGCGACGCTGGCGTGCCCTGAAAAATTGGGAAGAGGCGCTGCGAGTTCTCGAGCACGGCCTGGCGCGTCACCTCGAGCGGCTCCCCCCGGCCGCGCGCCATGGCCTCGATGATCAACGGCAGGTACGCGGGCTCCGAGCGCTGGCCCCGGTGTGGGTGCGGCGCCTGATCGGGCGCGTCGGTCTCGGCCAGCAGCCGCTCGAGCGGCACGCTCTTGAGCGCGTCGATGGGCCGCCGCGCCTCGGCGAAGCTCACCGGGCCCGCGAACGAGAAGTGACAGCCGTAGCGCAGGTACTTCTTCGTCAGGTCCGCCGAGCCCGAGTAGCTGTGCATCAGCAGCCCGGCGTCAGGCAAGGGCTCGGTCTCCAGCAGCTCCAGCAGGGCCGGGTGCGCGCGCAGGCAGTGCATCAGCAGCGGGAGCCCGTGCTTCCTCGCCAACCCAAAGTGCCCGCGCAGCACCCGGAGCTGCCGGTCCATCGGCACCGTGACGGCCGTCGGCCCGTCGAGTCCGCACTCGCCCACCGCGATGGCGCCCCCACGAGCCAGGAGCGCGTCGAGCGTCGCGAGGTGCCGATCGTCGTCGCGCTCGTCGAGCTCGGGCAGGAACTGCGGGTGAATGCCCAGGCCCACCTGCACCCGGGCGTCTCGCGTGGGCCACTCGAGCAGGGGCGCCCACCTCGCCGGCGCCACCGCCGGCACGACGAGGCCGGTCAGGCCCGCCTGCCACGCCCGCTCCAGCGCCGCCTCGCGGTCGACGTCGAACCGCGGCAGGTCGAGGTGGCAGTGGGTGTCGATCACGTGAAGTTCGGCGTGATGCCCTCGGCCTTCGCGCGGGCGAGCAGCGCGTCGTGATCGGCCTGCGAGACCGTCACGGCCTCCTCGATCAGCATCACCGGCACCCCGTCTTCGATGCGGTACCTCCGGCGCAGCCGCGGGTTGTAGAGAAACCCGTCCTTCTCGAAGTACAGCAGCGCGCCCTTGTCTTCGGGGCACGCGAGGATGTCGAGGAGCTTTGGATCGAGCGCCATGGGCGTGGCATAGCATCGGCCCCATGCCGATGGTCGATCTCCACCTGCACCTGCTGCCCGGCGTCGACGACGGCTGCAAGACGATGGACGACACGGTGGCGATGGCGCGCGCGCTGGTGGCGTTGGGGTTCGGCGCCGCGGCGCCCAGCCCCCACAACCGGCCCGAGTACGCCAGCCGCGAAGTCGCCCTGCAGCGCCTGGAGGAGGTGCGCGCCGAGCTGGCCCGCCTCGCCATTCCCCTCTCGCTCGACGTCAACGCCGAGAACTTCTTCCTCGACGAGACGCTGCTCAGCGCCCTGCCGACGCCCCAGTCACGCCGGGTCGGCGCCGCCGGGAAGTACCTGCTCGTCGAGGCGCCCTACACCTCGCCGCTGCCGCAGCTCACCGACGTCATCTTCCGCATGAAGCTCAAGGGCGTCACGCCGATCGTCGCGCACCCGGAGCGCTGCCTCGAGTTCGAGCGCAGGGGCCGCGCCGCCGAGGCCGTTCAGTCAGGCGCGGTGCTCCAGCTCGACGTCGGCGCGCTGATCGGCCGCTACGGGAAGACGCCCCAGAGGCTCGCGCGCCAGCTCCTCGACGACGGCCTGTACGGCATCGCGGCGACCGATCTGCACTCGCCGGTCGGGGCCGAGCAGTGGGTGGGCGAGAGCCTCAGGGCGCTCCTGAAGCACGTCGGCGCCGCCGCGTTCGGCGCCCTCACCGAGACGACCCCCGGCCTCATCCTCAAAGGACAGCCGGTAGCCTGAGGGCAGGCCGGGTGCTACACGCGCCGGGTCGTTCGCGCGGAGCGTGTACGTGGGTAAGTGGGTCAAGTTCATCGTCAGTCTCGCCATCACCGGCTTCTGCCTGTACCTGACGTTCAAGGACACGCGCTGGCCCGAGATGTGGGGGTCGCTCCGGAGCGCCAACTACGGCTGGGTCGCCGCCTACCTGATGGTGCTGGCCGTCATTCACCTCGCGCGCACCCTGCGCTGGGGCAACCTGCTGTCGGGCCTCGAGCGGGTGCCCTTCAAGCCCCTCAACGAGGCGTCGGCGATCGGCTTCATGATGCTGATCATCCTCCCGTTTCGCCTCGGTGAGTTCGCGCGGCCCTATCTGATCGCCGAGCGCTCGAAGATCCGCCGGAGCGCGGCGATGACGACGGTGGTGCTCGAGCGCATCATCGACGGCATCATCATCGCGTCGATGCTCCGGGTGCTGCTGTTCTTCGTGCCCACCGAGTCGCCCAACATCGAGCGCATCGCGCTGGGCTCGAACGTGATGTTCCTGGTGTTCGGCGGTGGCCTCACCTTCCTCATCATCGCGCGGTGGCAGCACGATCGCGTGGTGGGCCTGATGCGCTCCGTCATCGGCGTCGTGTCTCCGAAGGTCGCCGAGCGCGCCGTCTACGTCGTCGACGGCTTCGTCAGCGCGCTCAAGCAGCTGCCTGACGGCAAGAACATGGCCGGCTTCGCCTTCTGGACGGGGGTGTACTGGTGCGCCAACGGCTACGGCATGTCGCTGCTGACGCGCGCGTTCGACTGCTCCAACGCGGCAGGCGCGGTGTGCACGCCGCTCTCGTTGACCGTGTTCCAGGGCTTCGTGGTGCTCTCGGTGTTGATCGTCGGCCTGATGATCCCCGCGGCGCCCGGCAGCGCGGGTACGTTCCAGGCGTTCGTGCTCCTGGGGCTGTCGGTCTTCGTCACCAGCGATCAGGTCAACTCGAGCGGCATCGCCTACGCGAACGTGCTGTGGGTCGTGCAGATCCTCCAGCAGGTGCTCTTCGGCATGCTCATCCTCTTCCTCTCGCACGGCTCCTTCAAAGAGATCGCAGGCAGGCTGTCCAACCAGAGTGACAAAGCAGACAGGGCCACCGCATGAGCATCGACTGGAAGGCGCTCGCCATTCTCGGCGCGGCGTGGCTGTTCTCGCGGTTCGCCCCGGCGCCCGAGCGCATCAAGCTGCTGGTCTTCGCGGCGGCCTGCTTCGGCATCGCGGGGCTGCGGCTGCTCGAAGGCGCGGTCGGCAACAACCTCATCTTCGTGCTCATCGCGGGCGGCTTCGGCGTCTTCTACGTCGTGCGCGCGCTCAAGGTCCCGAAGGGCTGATTCTTCCCGAGCCCCGGTCACGCCGCGGGGTACAGTCACCGCTCGATGGCGTCCTCCGAGCAGGAAACCGTTCGCCTCCAGGACAAGCCGGCGTCGGCCAGCCGGGCGCGTCGGTATCGGTTGGTGGTGATGAACGAGTCGGGGGCGTCGTCGCACGCGCTGCCCGCGGCAGGGCAGGTGGTGCTGGGGCGCGGAGACGACGCCACCGTGCGCCTCGACGACGCCGCAGCCTCCAGGCGCCACGCGGTGCTGCACCTGGGGAGCGCCGTTCGCCTCGAAGATCTCGGCAGCGCCAACGGCACCACCGTTCGTGGCCGCAAGCTGGGCGCGGGCGAGTCGGTAGACGTGCTGCCGGGTGACTCCATCGAGCTGGGCACCTCGCTGGCCGTGCTCCAGACCGACGAGCTCTCGGGCAGCACCAACCCGTGGACGCTGGTGACCCACTCACGCTTCGTCGAGGCGATGAAGGCCACCAAGCCGCCCTTCGGCGTGCTGCGCCTGCAGGTGCAGGCCCCCCCGGGCGTCGCCCAGGCCGTGCTCTCGGCCGAGCTCTCGCCGCACGACACCGTGGCCACCTTCGGGCCCGGGCAGTTCGAGGTGCTGACGCCGGGCCGCAGCGCCGAGGCCGCGACCAAGCTGATGGAGCGGCTGTCGGCGAAGCTGGTGGCGGGTGGCGCGCGGGTGCGGGCCGGGGCCTCGAGCGCCCCGGTCGACGGCACCGACGCAGAGCAGCTGCTCGCCGCCTGCGCCGCGCCCACCAGCCAGCCGGTGGCGGGCTTCCTCGTGCGCGACGACGCGATGGTCTCGATCTCCCGCTTGATGGATCGGGTGGCCCCCAGCCAGATCAACGTGCTGCTGCTCGGCGAGACCGGCGTGGGCAAAGAGGTGCTGGCCACCGAGGTGCACCGTCGCTCGAAGCGCAGCGCGGGCCCGTTCCTCAAGATCAACTGCGCGGCGCTCACCGAGTCGCTGCTCGAGAGCGAGCTGTTCGGGCACGAGAAGGGCTCGTTCACGGGCGCCGTGAAGCAGAAGCTGGGCCTGCTCGAGAGCGCGAAGGCCGGCACTGTCTTCCTCGACGAGATTGGCGAGCTGCCCGAGTCGCTCCAGGCCAAGCTGCTGCGCGTGCTCGAGGAGCGCAAGGTGATGCGGGTGGGCGCGACGGCGCCAGAGCCCATCGACGTTCGGTTCGTCTTCGCCACCAACCGCGATCTCGAGGCGGAGGTCGAGCGGGGCGCCTTCAGGCGCGATCTCTTCTATCGAATCAACGGCATCTCGATCGACATTCCCCCGCTGCGCGAGCGGCCGGGCGAGATCGAGCCCCTGGCCCGGCAGTTCCTCGCCGAGGCGGCGCAGCGCGAGGGGCGGCCGGTGCCCGAGCTGACGGCCGAGGCGCTGGCGATGCTGAAGCGCTGGCCGTGGCCGGGCAACATCCGCGAGCTGAAGAACGTGATGGAGCGCGCGCTGCTGCTGGCCGGTGACGCGCCCATCACCCCCGACGCCATCGCCATCGATGGCCACGACGCGCCTGAGCCTGCGGCGTCGAGCGGGAGCAACCTCAAGGACGAGCGCGACGCCGCCGAGAAGCGCGCGGTGCTCGAGGCCCTCGACAAGACGGGCGGCAACCAGACGAAGGCCGCCGAGCTGCTGGGCATCTCTCGCCGCACCCTGGTGAACCGGCTGACCGCCTACGGCATGACGAAGCCCCGCAAGAAGGAGCCCTGAGCTGCCGTGGAGTCCTTCCGGGGCAACGCGCGCTACCAGCTCGTCCGCGAGCTCGGCGTCGGGGGCATGGGCGTCGTCTACGAGGCCATCGACAACGAGCGCGGGGGCCGGCGCGTCGCGCTCAAGGTGCTGCAGGGGCAAGACGCCGACTCGCTGGTGCGGCTCAAGCGGGAGTTCCGCTCGCTGCACGACGTCCGGCACCCGAACCTCGTGTCGCTGTACGAGCTCACCGCCGACGGTGACGTTTGGTTCTTCACCCTCGAGCTGATCGACGGCGTCGACTTCCTCTCGTGGGTCAGGCCCTCGGCGCAGCTCGCGGCCGGCGCCGAGACGGCCGATCTGAGCACGACGGTGCGATCGCCGGGCCCGCCGATGGTGCGCGTGGACGTGGAGCGGGTGACGTCGGCGTTTCGGCAGCTCGCCGAGGGCGTCGCGTTTCTGCACGCCCGCGATCGGGTGCACCGCGATCTCAAGCCGGCGAACGTGCTGGTCACCAGGGAGGGGCGCGTCGTCGTGCTCGACTTCGGGTTGGTGGCCGAGCTGGGCGGGCCGCGGAGCCTCACCGAGGAGCAGGGCCGCGCCATCGTCGGCACCGTCGCGTACATGGCGCCTGAGCAGGCCGCCTCGGGGCCGGTCGGGGCGGCGAGCGACTGGTACGCCTTCGGCGTCATGTTGTTCCAGGCCCTCACCGGACGGTTGCCCTTCGAGGGGGCGCCCGTCGACGTGGTGATGGACAAGCAGCGCCGGCCCGCGCCGTCTCCCCGCGAGCTCAACGCGTCGGCGCCCGAGCTCCTCAGCGAGCTCTGCGTGCGGCTGCTGCAGACGCAGCCGGCCGGGCGCCCCGACGGCCGCGAGGTGCTGGCCGCGCTCGGGGCCGGCAGCAGGCCCCAGCCGCCACGCGCGACGTTGGTGGGGCGTGACGACGCCCTGGCGACGCTCGAGCGGGCCTTCGAGATCACCCAGGCCGAAGGGCCGCGCGTCGTACGGGTGCAGGGGCCTCCGGGCATCGGAAAGACGGCGGCGCTCAAGGCCTTCGCGCAGCGGGTCGAGGCGCTGGGCGCGGTGGTGCTGGCTGGGCGCTGCCACGAGCGCGAGACGGTGCCGTTCAAGGCCATCGACCCGTTGATCGACGCGCTGACGCGGCACCTCGCGGCGCAGCCGGCCGAGCGCATCGACGGCCTTCGGCCTCGCGACGCCTGGCTGTTGGGGCGCATGTTCCCGGCCCTCAATCGGGTCGCCGCCTTCCGCGACGCGCCGGTTCGAGAGGTGCCAGAGCCGCTCGAGCGCCGGCGCCGCGCGATCCTGGCGCTGCGGGAGCTGTTCGAGCGCCTGGGCGAGCGGGTGCCCCTGGTGCTGCTGATCGACGACGCGCAGTGGGGCGACGCCGACAGCGTGGCCCTGATGGAGGCGGTGCTGCGGCCGCCCGAGCCCCCGCGCGTGCTGGTGGTGACCTCGATTCGGGACGACGGGCCGGCCCTGCCGCCTGGCACGGTGCCCATCGAGGTGCTGGCGCTGGCGCCGCTCGCCCAGGACGCCGCGCTCGAGGTGGCTCGGCGCGCCGGCGCCGACGAGGCGCGCGCCACCGCTTGCGCCCAGGAGTCGGGCGGCAATCCGCTGCTGCTGCTCCAGCTGCTCGAGATGGCAGGGCAGGGCGAGGTGACGGTCGATGCGCTGTGGCGAAGGAAGGTGACGGCGCTCGAAGCGCCCGCCCGCCGGCTGCTCGAGGTCATCGCGGTCGCGGCGGTGCCGGTCGACGCCGTCCTGGCCGCCGAGGTGGCGGGCCTGGGGCCCCGTCAGGCCGATCTGGTGCCGCTCCTCGAGGGCCTTCACCTCGTGCGCCTGTTGCCCGACGAGCGCCGCCTCGAGGCGTGGCACGAGCGCCTGGGCGAGGCCGTCGTTGCGGGCCTCGAGGCGGGGCGCGTGTCGGCCCTCCATGAGCGGCTCGCCTCGGCGATGGAGGCCCAGCCGAACGCCGATCTCGACGCCGTGGCCTTCCACTTCTCCGCCGCGGGCCACGGCGATCGAGCGGCCGAGGCGACCATCAAGGCGGCCGCCAGCGCGCGCGACCAGCTGGCCTTTGCTCGCGCCGCCGCCTTGTACCGGCGGGCGCTCGAGCTCCTGCCGCTCGACGATCGCCGGCGCTTCGAGCTCGCGGTGGCGCAAGGGGCCTGTCTGGCCGACGCCGGCCAGGGCAAGGTCGCGGCTGAGGCCTACGCGCGGGCCCGGGGCGAGCCCGGCGCGCACCCCGCGGTGGCGGAAGAGCTGCCCCGCCTGGCCGCCGAGCAGCTGCTGGTGAGCGGCCATGTGGACGAGGGGCTGGCGGCGCTCTCTGGGGTGCTGGCCGGGCTGAAGATGACGCTGGCGAAGACGCCGTCGAGGGCCGTGGGGGCGCTGCTGTTCCGGCGGCTCCACCTGGCCCTGCGCGGGCTGTCCTTCGACGAGCGAACGGCGCTCGAGGTCGACGGGGCCATGCTGCGACGCATCGACGCGTGCTGGTCGGTGTCGGTCGGGCTGGCGATGATCGACACCATTCGTGGCTCGAGCTTCCAGACGCGGCAGCTGCTGTTGGCCCTCGACGCAGGCGAGCCCTGGCGCATCTCGCGCGCGCTCGCGGCCGAGGCGGCCTTCGTCGCCACCGAGGGGCAGAGGAGCGAGCGGCGCGCCAGGGAGCTGATCGAGCGCGCGAGCTCTCTCTGCGAGCGGGTGGGCGACGCCCGGCTGCGCGGGCTGCTGGCGTTCTGCGAGGGGCTGACTCGCTTCCTCGTGGGCGACTTCAAGGCGGCCAAGGCGAAGGTGGCCGAGGCCGAGGCGCTGCTTCGAGACGCCGGGCTCGGGGTGTCGTGGGAGGCCGCCAACGCGCGGCTGTTCTCGGTGTGGTCGCTCTTCTACCTCGGAGAGCTCGCCGAGCTGACGCGCCGGGTGCCCGCGCTGGTGCGCGAGGCGCACAGCCGCGGCGATCGCTACGCCGTCACCAGCCTCACCGTCGGGTTGGCCAACGTCTCGCTGCTCGCCGCCGATCGACCGCATGAGGCGCGCAAGGCGGTGGCGGCCGCGATGGCGGCGTGGCCGTCGAAGGGCTTTCACTTCCAGCACTACTGGGCGGTGCTCTCCGAGGGGCTCTTCGGGCTCTACGAGGGGGCGCCGCGGCCCGCGCTCGAGCAGCTCCTGGCCGCGTGGCCTTCGCTCGAGCGCACCATGCTCCTGCGGATTCAGAACGTGCGGGTCGAGGCGCTGTCCCTCAAGGGACGGCTGGCGGTCGCGGCAGGGCAGGGCGCGCTCGCCGCCGAGGTGGTGCGCGCGCTCTCGAAGGAGCGGGTCGGCTGGGCCCAGGCGCAGGCGTTGGTGCTCACGGCCGGGCTCGAGCCCTCGCGGGCGTCGAGGTGCCTGTCCGAGGCGATTGCGCTGTTCGAGCAGCACGACATGAGGCTGTTCGCGGCGGCGGCGCGGCTGCGGCTGGGGGCGCTCCAGCCGGCCGAGCTGGGGGCGGCGAACCAGCGGCTCGCGCGCGCGTGGTTCGAGACCCAGGACGTGAAGAACCCCGACGCCTTCGCGCGCATGCTGGTGCCGCAGCGGTGATCAGCCCGTGACGGTGACCGCCTTGAGGCCCACCATGGAGTCGCGGCGCTCCTGCTTCGTCACGAAGTCCTGAATGGTGCGCGCCAGGGTGGCCGAGAGCAGCCCGATCATCGGCAGGTGTTCGCCGCCCTCGCAGGTCGCCTGGCCCGCGTGATCTTCGGCGTCGGGGGTGAAGCGCTCGTCCCACCGCACCAGGCCGAACGAGCCGTCACCCGAGATGGCCGCGTGCACGAGGGGGATCTGCTGGGCACGCGCGTGCGCGCTGATGACGCGCCGGCTCTCGGCGTTGTCGAAGCAGTCGACGACCAGGCCTGCGTCCTTCACCAGCGCCGCGACGTTCTCGGTCGTCAGCCGCACGCCGAAGGCCTCGGCCTTGACGCCGTAGAAGTTGAGCAGCTGCGCCTTGAGCGCCTCGGCCTTGTTCTTCCCCAGCGACTGCTTCACGAAGGCCTGCGCGAGCAGGTTCTTCGACTCCACCTTGTCGAAGTCGATGAAGGCGAGCGTCGCGTCGAGCGCGCGACAGAGCACCGCGGTGGTGGAGCCCAGCGCACCGACTCCCAGAATCACGACGCGCATCGGGGCTCCTCGAAGACGGCGGGTGCACGCGGCCCCTCCGGCGGGAGCCGCGTGCTCGAGTCGAAGTCAGGCGCCGAACGGAACCTTCGGGCGCAGGTACAGCCGGGTGCCGCCCTGGAGGCGGTCGATCACGAAGCCGTCGAACGCCTCGACCGGCAGGTTCGGCAGGTGCAGGCCCGGCACGTCGCCCGAGCGCACCAGCTCCTGCGCGATGCGCTTGAGGTCGACGTCGGCGACCTGGCCATCGAGCTCGATGGGGTAGTCGGCCGAGAGGCCGTTGTAGGTGATGTTCAGGATCGCCATGGTGGTGTCCTTTCGTTCGAGGTGAAGGACCGGTGAGACGGCGCGCGCCGCCCGGGTCTGACGGTCAGCCGAGGCCCTCGGCGTTCTTCAGGTCCTTCAGGCGCAGGCCGTTCTTCTTCAGCAGGCGGTAGAGGCTCTGCATCGACAGGCCGGTGCGCTGTTCGGCGATCTGCATGTCGAAGTTGGCCTGCTTCATCACCTCGGCGAAGTAGTGCCGCTCGAAGTCGCCGGTCACCCGATCCTTCGCCTCGTGGTACGGCAGCTTCGAGGCCAGCTCGATCAGCGTGGTGTGGTCGGTGCGCTTCTCGCCCTGCACCAGCAGATCGAGCCAGCTGCGGTTTCCGGTCGACTGCATCAAGGCGCCGCGCTCGAGCACGTTGCGCAGCTCGCGCACGTTGCCGGGCCAGTCGTAGCCCTCGAGCAGCGAGAGCGTCTGGGGCGAGAGGTCGAACGGCATCGACAGCCCCTTCACCAGGTGCCGGGCGAGCAGGGGAATGTCGATCTTCCGGGTGCGCAGCGGGGGCAGGCGTACCCGGGCGACGGCGAGGCGGAAGAAGAGCTCCTGGCGGAAGCGGCCCTGCTCGACCTCTTCGGCGAGGTTGCGGGCCGTCGAGGCGATGATGCGCAGGTCGAGGCGCCGCGCAGGCTGGCCCGCCATCGCGGGGATCTCTTTGGCCTCGAGCAGGCGCGACAGCCGGGGCTGCACACCCACCGGCAGCTCGGCCACCTCGTCGAGGAAGAGCGTGCCGTTCTTCGCCGACAGGAAGGCGCCGTCTTCACCGAAGAGCTCACGATCGGCGTTCTGCTCCGACAGCATCGCGCAGTCGACGACCCGGAACGGCCCGTACCGCTTGGCCGACAGGGCGTGCACCGCGCGCGCGGCGAGCTCTTTCCCCGTGCCCGTCTCGCCCTCGATCAACAGCGTGATGTCTTCGCGGGCGATGCGGCGCAGCTCGGCGAAGACGATGCGCATCGCCTCTGAGGTGCCGACCAGCTCGCCGAAGCTCTCGGCGTCGAGGAGCTCGATCTCGGTGTCGCGCGTCTTGCGCTTGATCGACAGGCGCGTCTTGCCGAGCGAGATCTTGTCGCCGGCGTCGAGGAAGGCCTGCAGCACCTGGCGCCCTTCGAGGAAGGTGCCGTTGCGGCTCGAGAGATCGCGCAGCAGCAGGCCCTTCATGGTGCGCTCGATCTCGAGGTGCCGGCGGCTCACCGTGGTGTCGGTCAGCACCAGATCGTTCGAGGGGTCGCTGCCGACGCGCACCAGGCCCTCGAGCGTCGACACCTTCTTGCCCTTGTCGGGGCCTGCGACCACCTCAACCGTCCACTCCCGTACGGGCACCCGGCTGATCGTCTCGCCGGGAATGGTGACGGACTCCGTCAAGTCAGGAGGACTCACAGCGCGGCACTCTACCGCGAGCCTCCCGCCGACGAGGGCTTTTCAGCGGCGCCGCTCAGTTCGCGCGGGCCCCGCTGAAGTCGCACAGCTCGATGGCCTCGGAGGCCACCTGCACGCGCAGCTCGTCGCGGTACCCCTCGGCGTCGCCGGCGATCTGGAACGGCATCGGGCGCGAGAACCGAATGGTGACGTCGCTGGCGAGGAAGTCGGAGAGGCCCTCGGGGAACCAGGTGCCCGCCCACAGCCCCGGCAGGTTCGCGAGGATCTGCGTCGCAGGCAGCTTGCCCACCCGCAGATCGAACATGCCGCGGCGCTTGCCCGCGAAGGGGAACATCTTGAGCTCGTAGCCGTAGAACGGCACCGTGCCGGCGGCCGCCATCATCAGCGGGCCCTTGAAGAGCGTCGCGCCGGGCCCGAACGTCTCGGCCGGCCTGCCGTCGGCGCCCATGCGCCAGGCGACCTGGCCCTGGTTGATGATCTCGCAGTCCACCGAGTTCGAGTTGGCCAGGTAGTAGGGCACCGTCTTGAGGGCCACCGAGGTGAAGTAGCCGCTGGGCCCGGACATCAGCTTCGCGAGCGGCCCCTCGGCGAAGGCGTTCTTCACCTTGATGTAGTCGTTGAGCAGCTGCCCATCCATGCCCAGGCCGGCGAACGGCGCGCGCTTGCCGTCGATGAGGAGCAGATCGATCGCCTTGGTGCCGGGCACCTCGCCGGAGCGGGCGCGCAGCACGTCATCGAGGATGCCGTCGCCCCGCGTCGCCGACGCCTTCACCAGCGCCGCCACCGAGTTGCCGGTGCCCAGCTTGAGCACGCCAAAGCGCGGCATCGGCGTGGGGTGGTGACGGCGACGCCGGCCCACCTCCGAGACGATCTCGTTGACGAAGCACGTCACCGTGCCGTCGCCGCCCCCGAGGAACACGGTGTGGTAGCCACGATCGACGACCGTCTGCGCGATGCGCCGGGCGTCGAGCTCGGAGCGAGAGAGGAAGAGGTCGCCCTCGGGCACCACGTGAGAGAGCGAACGAATGATGCGCGGGGTGACGCGCCGGGCGCTGGCGTTGAGGAGCACCGCCACCCGGTGGTCCACGTCCAGGCGCGGAGGAACCTGCTCGATGCTGCTGCGATAGGGCTGAACCCACATGGCGTCGGCCTCCACGAACTCAAGCGCCAGGCCCCCCGCTCGCGCCGTCGGGCCGCGTCAGGAGCATGGCGCTTGCCAGCGCGCGAATCGACGCAAGGCGTCGAATTCATTCAAGAACGCGCACGGCGTCATGGCCTCGCTGGCACCCGACGGTGGCGGTGAGTGCGAAGGCTGTTACGCGGTTGACACCTGATTGGGGCGCAAACGCACGCAACTGTTCCAGCCCGATTGACACCCGAAGGTCGCTGGTTACTTTGGGCACATCTCGGGCCAAGAAAAAGCTCCGCGATTTCAAATAATTGGCGCTTCGAGCGCTGGAGACACACACCATGGGCAAGATCATCGGAATCGACCTCGGAACCACCAACTCGTGCGTCGCGATCATGGAGGGCCGCGAGCCCAAGGTGATCGTGAACGAAGAGGGCAGCCGCATCACCCCGTCAGTCGTGGCGTACACCAAAGACGCCGAGCGGTTGGTCGGCCAGGTGGCGAAGCGGCAGGCCATCACCAACCCTGAGCGCACCATCTACTCGGTCAAGCGCTTCATGGGCCGCCGCTTCGACGAGACCGCCGAAGAGGCCAAGCTCGTTCCGTACAAGGTGGCCAAGGGCCCCAACGGGGACGCCCGCGTCGACATCGACGGCAAGCTGCTGTCGGCGCCCGAGATCTCGGCGCAGGTGCTCCTCAAGCTCAAGCGGGCCGCCGAGAACTACCTGGGCGAGAAGGTGACCGAGGCGGTCATCACCGTGCCCGCGTACTTCAACGACGCGCAGCGCCAGGCCACCAAGGACGCGGGCGAGATCGCCGGCCTCAACGTGCGCCGCATCGTCAACGAGCCGACGGCCGCCGCGCTGGCCTACGGCCTCGACAAGCAGAAGGCCCAGAAGGTCGCGATCTACGACTTCGGCGGCGGCACCTTCGACATCTCGATCCTCGACATGGGTGACGGCGCGGTCGAGGTGCTGGCCACCAACGGCGACACGCACCTCGGCGGCGACAACATCGACCTCAAGGTGATGGAGTGGCTGATCGCCGAGTTCAAGAAGGACAACGGCATCGACGTCTCGAAGGACAAGATGGTGCTGCAGCGCCTGAAGGAGGCGGCGGAGAAGGCGAAGATCGAGCTGTCGAGCTCCAACGAGACGCAGATCAACCTGCCGTTCCTCACCGCCGACGCGACGGGGCCCAAGCACCTCGACGTGAAGCTCTCGCGCGCCAAGTTCGAGCAGATGATCGCCGAGTTCGTCGAGCGCAGCCTCGAGCCCTGCCGCAAGTGCATCAAGGACTCGGGCCTCAACGTCTCGCAGATCGACGAGGTCGTGCTGGTCGGCGGCTCCACGCGCATTCCGGCGGTGTCGGAGGCGGTGAAGAAGCTGTTCGGCAAGGAGCCCAACCGCTCGGTGAACCCCGACGAGGTCGTCGCGGTCGGCGCGGCGGTCCAGGGCGCGGTGCTCTCGGGCGACGTGAAGGACATCCTCCTGCTCGACGTGACGCCGCTGTCGATGGGCGTCGAGACCCTGGGCGGCGTCTTCACCCGGCTCATCGAGCGCAACACCACCATTCCCAGCCGCAAGTCCGAGACGTTCTCGACGGCCGCTGACGGGCAGTCGCAGGTCGAGATCCACGTGCTGCAGGGTGAGCGCGAGATGGCGGCCGACAACCGCAGCCTCGGCCGCTTCCACCTCACCGGCCTGCCTCCCGCCCCGCGCGGCGTGCCGCAGATCGAGGTCTCGTTCGACATCGACGCCAACGGCATCTTGAAGGTGACCGCGAAGGACAAGGCCACCGGCAAGGAGGCCAACGTCACCATCACCAACAACTCGGGCCTGCCCAAGGAAGAGGTCGAGAAGATGGTGAAGGACGCGCAGGCCAACGAGACGGCTGACAAGGCCCGGCGCGAGCTGGTCGACCTGAAGAACCAGGCCGAGAACATGGCCTACAACCTCGAGAAGTTGGTGACCGAGAACAAGGAGAAGCTCGGCGCCGAGACGGTGACGAAGCTCGAGGGCGCCGCCAAGTCGCTCCACGAGGTGCGCAACACCGACGACAAGCAGAAGCTCCAGGACACGCTCAAGGCCGCCCAGGAGGTCAGCTACAAGGCCGCCGAAGAGATGTACAAGGCGACCGGCGGCGCGCCCGGCGCGGGTGGCCCCGAGGCCGGCGCTCCCGGTGCTGAGGCTGGCCCGGCCGCCGGCGCCAAGAAGGACGACGTCGTCGACGCCGAGTTCCGCTCGAACTGAGGCCGCTGAACGTCTGGCGGTCTTCGTCCCGCGTGGGCTGCTGGCTCACGCGGGACGTGTCGTTTGCGACGCTGGGGCCTGCGCTCCCCACCCGGTGAAGGTGCGCTGCCGACAGCGCCCCACCGCGCCTCTTCCAACGGCCCGAGATCGTGGGCGGGCTGTGCGTCATCGCGGTCCACCTCCCCACGGTGGCGACTTGCCTCGCACTGGCGTGCGCTCTCTACAGTCCCAGCCCTGATGCAAGGCCTCGACGTCGAAGAGAAGCTGGCTGATGGCTCGGCGGTCGAGGTGTTCCTCGCGCGGTCGTCGAGCGGTCGCGTGCTGGTGCAGGTGAGCCGACCCGAGCTGGTCAACGACATCGAGCTCTACGGCCGGTTCATGGACATGACGCGCCGCTCGAAGCAGCTCAAGCACCCCGGGCTCTTGAGCGTCGAGCACGTGCACTGCTCGAGCGACGGCCGCTTCGTGGTGGTGAGCGAGCCGGTGACGGGCAAGACGGCGGCGGCGTTCCTCCAGGAGCGCGGCGCCCTGTCGAGCGACGTCGCCATCTCGTGGGGCGTCGCGTTGTCCGAGGCGATTCAGTTTCTGCACGATCACGGGCTGGTGCACGGCTGCCTCGCGCCGCACCACGTCTTCCTCGACGGAGAGGGCGACGTGCCCACGGTGCGGCTGCTCGACACCGCGTTGATGCTCTTTCGCGACGTGCGCTCGCTCCCGGTGCCGCCGACGCGGGTGTTGGTGCCGGCGCCATACCTCGCCCCCGAGCGCGTGGCGGGCCACCGCGCCTCGCCGGCCTCTGACATCTACGGCCTGGGCGTGATGCTCTTCGAGCTGCTCACGGGGGCGCCCCCGTTCGCCGGAGAGACCTCGGGCATCACCAGGCAGATGCACGTCGTCTCGCCGGTGCCGCGCGTTCCGGCGCACCTGGCGGTGTGGGACGACATCTTCGACCGGGCGCTCGCGAAGGACCCGGCCGATCGGTTCGAGTCGATGGTGGCCTTCCGCCAGGCGCTGGTCGAGCTCGAGCTGCGCGTCACGCGCGTCGAGGGCTCGTCGCCCATCGTCGCCGGCACCTTGATCCCGATGGAGACGCAGGCGGGCATCAAGCCGGTCAACGCCGTCGAGCAGCTCGGCTCGTGGGTCATCGAGCGCACCATCGGAGAAGGCGGCATGGGGCGGGTGGTCGAGGCGCGGCACTCGACGCTCAACCGCAAGGTGGCGATCAAGATCCTCCACCCGCAGCTCACCAGCCGGCCCGATCAGGTGGTGCGCTTCGTTCAAGAGGGCCAGGCGATCAGCCAGCTCGATCACCCGAACATCGTGAAGGTGTTCGACCTCATCAACGAGCCCGGCAAGGTCGCGTTCGTGATGGAGCTGCTCGAGGGCCAGAGCCTGAAGATCCTGGCGCGGGAGCGGCCGATGGAGCTGCAGCGCGCGGTGCGGCTGACCACCCAGGCGGCCCAGGCGTTGACGGCCGCCCACCGCATCGGGGTGGTGCACCGTGACATCAAGCCCGACAACCTGTTCGTCACCAACGACTCGCCCGAGCTGCTCAAGGTGCTCGACTTCGGCGTCGCGCGGGTGCGGCAGGGGCAGAACGAGCTCAGCCGGCTCACCCAGGTGGGGCAGGTGGTGGGCACGCCGCTGTGGATGGCGCCCGAGCAGGTCCTCGGCCGCGACGTCGACGAGCGGGCCGATCTCTACGCGCTGGCGACGGTGCTCTACACGTTGCTGGCGCGGCGGTTCCCCTTCGAGGGCGGCGCGATGACCGAGGTGGTGATGTCGCGGCTCTCGGGCGAGGCGCGGCCCATCGGCGAGCACACCTTCCTGGGAGAGCCGATCCCGAAGAAGCTCCAGCAGCTCATCGCGGTGTGCCTCGCGCGCGACGTCAGCAAGCGCATGAGCAGCGCGCAGGCGATGGCCGACGCGCTCCTGTCGATCACCGCCTCGCTGGGCCAGCCCTACGAGCCCGAGGCCGACGAGAACCCGTCTGGGCGCTGGTCGCTCTTCAGGCGCAAGTAGCCGTCAGAGGCGCTGGAGCAGGCCGCGCACCGTCAGCGGGCTCGAGCCCTCGGCCTTGTTGTTCACGATGATCCACGCCTGGCGTCTGGCCCTGGCGGTCGCCTCGATCAGCCGCACCACCTCGGCGCGCATGGCGTCGTCTTGCGCCTGGAGCCGGTCGAACGGCGCGAAGGCCTCGCGCGCCTCCTCGTACCCGACGCCCTGGGGCAGCAGCAGCCGGCAGACGGTGAACGGCGCGGTGAAGGCCTGCGGCCGGGCGAGCTGCTCGGCGAGCGTCGTCATGCGCTCCCAGTGGTTGAAGACGTGCGCCACCCCGCGCCGCTCGAGGGTCTCGAAGTAGCCGGGCGTCATCCACTCGGGGTTGCGCAGCTCCACCGCGTACTGGGGCCCACGGGGCAGCTCGGCGAAGAAGCGGTCGAGCTTGGCGTTGAAGACGGGCGGTGAGAGCAGCTCGGAGCGGCCCAGGGGCAGCATCTGAAAGAGCAGCGGGCCCAGGTGCGCCTTGAACGAGGCGAGCGCCGGCGTCAGCACCGCGTCGCGGAAGAGCTCCACGTTCAGGAAGTCGGGGTTCGGCGCGCGCGTGCGCGGGTCGAGGTACGAGCAGATGCGGCTCCACACCTTCATCACGCAGCGGAAGCCCGCGGGGAGCTGCCTGGCGTAGCCCGCGAGGTCCTGGCTCGTCAGCGGCGCGTAGTAGCTGCGATCGATGCCGACGGTGTTGAAGAGCGGGTGGCGCGCGTAGAACTCGAGGCCGTGGTCCACCAGCTCGTCCATGGTGGGCTCACCCGGGTACACCAGGCCCTTCCACCCGGGGAACGTCCAGCTCGAGGTGCCGATGAAGACGTGCGCCGGGCGTCGCGCCGCCAGCGCGGTGTCGGCGCGTAGATCGAGCGGTGCGGGTGGAAAGAGAGAGAGCTGCATCAGTTGGCGGGCGGGCCGCTCCCTCGTCGTGCGGGCCTGGCTGGAGCCTCTCTCGGGCGAGAGGGGCCGAGCGCGTGGCTCTTGAGGCGTCGAGTCGTTCCCGGAGTATCCGAAAGCCCGGGTAGCAGAATGCTCCCGAGATGGCGTCGCAGTCGCGCTCCGTCACGCCGACTCGACGCGCGGTTCGGTACCAGCCGTCGCGCACCGTGGCCTCGACGTCTCTGAGAATCGCCCCGGCCTGCTCCGCCGTCAGCAGAAAGCGCGGCGCCTGGGACTCCAGGTCGTCTCGAAGGTCTGTTCCAGCAGGGGCAGCTCGAGCGGCTCGAGCGGCACGGCGTCGGGCCGCGCGTGGCGGGCACGTAACACCGGCCGCCCGTCACGGCACGAGCGTGAACGTCCTGCGGCGGGTGAGATCGCCCTGACCGAGCCGCCCGTCGGCGTTCTCTCCGGTGCAGCGCAGGGTGCCGTTTCGTTTCCTGGCGCAGGTGTGAAAGCGGCCGACCTGAACGTCGACCCAGTCGGCCTCGGTGCCGACCCGGGTGAGCGCGCCGCGCGGGTCGAGGTCGTCCAGCCCGAGCTGGCCCTCGATGCCACGGCCCAGGCACCAGAGGGAGCCGTCGACCTGAACGCCGCAGGCGTGGAAGGTGTCGGTGCGGAAGACGCGCCACGCGCCCCCTCCGACCCGGGTGGGGACGTCGTAGGTGGTGACGCCGGTCTCGAGGCTGCTGCCCTGACACCACACGCCGTCGTCTGAGGCGATCGAGCATGAGCCCTGTTGAGACGACGACACGGCCTGCCAGTCGGAGCGCGCGCCGATCTTCGTCGGGGGTCTGACCTGCTGCGGGCTGCCGGGGCCCAGGCCGAGGTGGCGCTCGTCGTTGCGGCCCCAGCACCACAGCGAGCCGTCGAGCCTGACGCCGCAGGTGTGGCCGTCGCCGGGCTCGAGGAGCCTCCACTGCGCGTTCCCGGCCACCGGCTGCGGCGACGGTTGGTCTGCGCCGGGGAACGCGTCGTCCTGGCCCAGCTGGCCTTCCCAGTTCGCGCCCCAACACCACCCCGAGGCGTCCGACAGCACGGCGCAGGTGTGGCTGAACGTGGTGGCGATCGAGCGTGCGGGCCGGGGCAGGGTGACGCGGGTGGGCGTTCCGCGCGGCCTCAGATCGCCCGTGCCGAGCTGACCGGCCTGGTTGTTGCCGAAGCACCAGACGCTCCCGTCGGCCTTGAGCGCACAGGAGTGCTGATCGCCGGTCGAGATCGACGCCCAGTCCGTCGCGTCGTCGACGAAGGTGGGCGTCTTGCGAATGAGGCCGTCGCCGAGGCCGAGCTGGTTGGTGGTGCCGTCGCCCCAACACCGCAGGCGCCCCGCGCGAATGTCGCAGGTGTGCCGGTGCCCCAGGCTCAGGAAGCGGCCGCCCTCGATGCTGGGCACGGGGGCGCCGCCGTCCCACGGGAAGAGCACCGGCAGCTCCTGGGTGCACGCGCCGCAGAGCAGCGCGAGCCCGACGAGGCGCGCGATCAGAAGGCACCTCCTACGCCAGCGCAGAGCCCGCCCTCGAAGCCCGCGGCGCCGGTGACGCGTCGGCCTCCATCGGTGGCGATGACCGAGGCGAGGGGCAGCCCCGCGGTGAGGCGAACGAAGAAGAGCGCTGGCCGGGTCGCCCAGCGAACCTCGGCGCCGCCGCGCACCGTCGCGAGCCAGCCGGTGGCGACGCTGCCGCTGGCGGGCGTACGCGCAGCCCCTTCGAACCGGAGCCACCCGAGCCTGGCGCCGGCGAGCGCGGCCACCGCCAATCGCCCCACCTGCAGCACGTCGAACAGCGCGTGGAGCCCCGAGGCGATCACGAACGCGGTGACGGTGCCCGAGGGGGCCTCGGTGGGGACCGCGGCGCGCACGCCGGCCTCGAGCGCGAGCCCCAAGCGCGTGCCCAGGCGCCTGCGGAGAAACAGGTCGGCGCCTCCGTGGGTCTGCCCGCCGGTGAAGGCCTCGCCCGCGAGCGCGACGCCGAGGCCCCAGGCGGGCGCGAGCTCGGCCTCGACGGCCCTCAAGCCCGGCAGCTCGCGGCGGGCTTCGCGGAGCAGCTCGCCGAGGCTGGCGCCGATCGTCAAGGCGTAGCCGTCGGGGGGCACCGCGCTGAGCTCGAGGGCGCGCGCGAGCTGGCGGGTCGATCGCCCGGCGGGCACCGAGACGGTCAACGAGAGCGCCCCGGCCTCGGGCCAGTCGACCGACGCGGTGGCCCTCGCCGCGCGCTCGTCGTCGATGGGGCAGAACCCCGCCTGTCGCGCCTCGTAGAGCGCCTCTTCACGAACGGCCCTGGCGAGCGAGGGGAGCAGCCCGGCTCCTCCAAGGCGCACCGCGAGGGTCGGCCGCGCCGCGTCACACGGCGCCTGCGCCAGCATCATCGACACCACCGTCACCAGCACGCCCACCCCACGAAGCTCTAGAACGAGCAGAGGGCGTGGAGTGTCGCCGCGTGCACTCCCGCTGGGAAGCGCTTCAGGTAGGCCTCGCGCGCGTCGCGGCAGGCAGCGGCGTGGCGCTGCTCGTGATGGAGCTGAACCAGCCGCGCCATGGCGTCTTCGACGTACGAGCTCGTCGGCGCGCGGGCGATCGCGCGCTCGAGCGACTCCACGGCCGTCGCCGGCGCGCGCAGCTGATCCATCTGCAGGCGGCCCAGCTCGAACAGCACCAGGCCCGCGCGGCTGTCGTCGGGGAACGTCGAGAGGAAGTGCGAGAAGGCGTCGGCGGCCTCGCGGGCGTGACCTTCGCGGCGCGCGTCGAGGGCCAGCCGGAAGAGGGTGGAGGGATCGTCGGGCAGCGGCGCGCGCGCGGCGCTGGTGCCGGGAGGCGGGGGGAGCGCCTCGGCCGCCACGACGGGCTTCGCAGCCCTGGGCTTCTTCGGCGCGGCAGCGGGGCGGCGCGCCTGCTCTGCCTCGAGGGCCTCGACGTCGTCTTCGCCGGGCCCGGGCGCGGGGCGATCGCGCACCACCGCCGCCGTCGGCTCGGCCTTCTCGTTCCACGACTGCCCTGCGTTCAGCACCGCGCGCTGCACCGGGCCGACCCACACCTCGACCACCCCCCGCTCGACGGTGACGTCGACGGCCTCGTCGTGGCCCGACCGCTTGACGGTGAACGCCGTGCCCACCACGCGGACCTCGACGCGGCCGGCCTTCACCACGAAGCGGCGCGCCGGGTTCTTCGCGACGTCGAAGCGCATCGAGCCTTCGTCGAGGCGAACACGAACCTCGGCGGCGGTGGCCACCTCGAGCGCGCCCTTCGACGCCGCGTCGGCGCGCACCGTCGAGCCTTCGCGGAGCCGGGCCTCGAGGGGCGCGGAGCCCGCGGCGAGGACGGCGCCGGCCTCGAGGGTGCCTTCGGGGAGCGGGCGGCGGCTCAGCGAGAGGACGACGAGGCCCACGACCAGCGCGGCGGCGAGCGCTGCGGCGACGGCGAAGCGGGGCCACCGGCGCTCGGGGCGCAGGGCCGCGTCGAGCTGCTGCCAGCCCTCGTCGAGCTCGCGCTCGGTGACGGCGAACTGTACGTGCTGCGACAGCGGCCCTCGTGGGTCAGCCATGGCGCATCTCCTGGAGCTTCGAGTCAGCCGCGGCGATGCGGCGCTTGACGGTGGCGAGCGAGAGCTCGAGCGCGCTGGCGACCTCGGTCAGCTCCAGGCCCTCGACCCGGTAGAGCACCAGCGCCAGCCGCTCTTCAGTCGGGAGCGCGTCGAGGCCCTTGTAGAGATCGTGGAGCTCAGCCTTCGCCTCGGGTGGTGCGTCGGCGGTCGAGCGCACCTCGAGCGCTTCGTCTGACGCGTGCCCGAAGCCCAGGCGCGAGAGCAGCCGACGGCGACGCAGGCGCCGTCGCACCTCGAAGACGACGATGCCGCCCAGCCAGGTCGAGAACGCGTCGGCGTTTCGCAGCTGGCCGATGCGCGAGAAGGCGTTGAGGAACGCGTCGTGCGCGATGTCTTGCGGCTCCTCTTCCGGCGCCAGCCGGTAGGCCAGGCCCATGGCCATGCGCGAGTGACGGCGAAACAGCGCCTCTTGCGCCCAGCGCTTCTTCTCCCGCGCCGCCGCGACGAGCGTCGAGTCGCTCTCGGTCGAGGTCTGCCGGAAGGGCAGCACCCGTGCACGGTCGTTGGCGGCAGCCATCTTGAAGAGTGAGAAGCCCGACGAGCTTGCCACGGCTCACCGAACCAACCAGCACGCCCCCAGAGAGATCAGCGGGTTGGCGCCTGCTCCAGGGGCGCGGAGCGCACGAAGGCGTCGTCGAGGGCGCGCGACGTCATGCGCAACGGCTGCCGGGGGCGTTGGCAGACGGTGATCGGGCCTCCGGGGCTGCGCAGGTAGAGCGAGTTGTCGAGCCTCAGCTGCGGCGGAAAGTCACCCGCGCCGAGGGGGACGACGCGTCGCTCGACGGTCGCCGACTCGAGCACCGGCGCGTCTCTGAGGTGGTGGTGCACGGTGACGACCGCCCGCGCGGCGTCGGGAAGTGAGACCGGCAGCGAGAGTGAGGCCCCCGAGACGCGCCGCCCATCGAGGAGCGTCTGGCGCCCGCGAGGGCCTTCGACGACGGCGTCGACCTTCGCCGAGTCGAGCGAGCGCGCGAACCGGAGCGTCACCGTCGTGCTGTGCGGTGGCAGCGTGAAGTCGAACGCGTTCCGCCCCGGCGCCGCTCGGTGGGCGCTGCGCAGCACTTCGGTCAGCTCGTGCGTCACCACGACCGTGTCCGACGTGCGGAACTGCTCGTAGCCTTCGGGCGCGGCGAGCTGCGGCGAGCTCGAGGGCAGGGTGATCTGCTTCCACCCCGGCGTCGGGTCGGTCATCACGAAGCACTGCGCGAGCACCATGGCAGCGAGCGTCACCGCGCCTCCGTCGCCGAACCCGCGGGGCGCTTGAGCACCTGCGCGCCGAGCAGGAGGAGGGCGCTGACCGCGACCAGCACGCCGATGCGCAGGCCTCCGAAGAGGTGCGTCGTGTCGTACATCGTCGCCTTCAGCACCGCGCCCGCGAGCACCACGAAGCCGGCGTCGCGCGGCGCGGTGTCGGTGAGCCGTCGCCCCAACAAGACGAGGCCGAGGCCGATCAGCGTCCACACCAGCGTCAGCACCAATCGCCGGGCGATGTCGTCGACGTGCATCGTCATCAGGTGAAAGTACGCGCCGCCGCTGGTCGCCATCAGCCCCAGGCCGAGCGTCTGCCAGGTGAGGAACTCGGGCACCCGCAGCGGGAGCCCGCTCATCGCGCCGGTCAGCGTAGGGGGCTGGGAGCGCAAGAGCCGCACCGCGACCCAGCTGGCGCCGAGCACCGGCAGCGCGACGCCGAGCAACAGCAGCGGCACCTTGAACGCCAGCCACGTCAGGGCGCTGACCTGGGCCGTCACCAACAGCAGGGCGGGCGCGAGCCACCGCATGGCGCCCTCGAGCCGCTGGGCGCTGACCACCGTCGCGATCCCCGAGGCGACGACCGCGACCAACACCGCCTCGAGCTGCAGCTCCTGCCAACCGAAGATGGCGGCGAGCGCCAGCAGCCCCAGCCCCGCGAAGTGAAGAACCCGTGAGTCGAGCGACGGCGGTGCGTTCATGGCGGCCCTTTCGTGGTGACGATCGAGCGCCGGAACCTGGACGTCGCCGCGCCTATTCCACCTTCGCGTCGTCGCGCAGAAAGGTGCGCACGCCTGTTCGACACTTCACGGGCCTGGCTCGTGCGAGAGTCGGCTCATGCGCTGGTGGTGGCTGCTGCTGTTGAGCTCGAGCTGTCTCGAACCGCGCGCGTGCCGAAGCGACGTCGACTGCCCGTTCTCCAGCGTCTGCGAACGGCGCGCCGGCGAAGTCGAGGGGGTGTGCCGAGAGATCGCCGACGGAGGCGCGCGGTGACCTCAGGGGATCTCGGTGGGCGCCCGCAGCGAGGCCTTGGGGAGGCCCTCGGAGCCCATCGCGCCCATCTTGCCCGACAGCGCGCCGGCCTGCTCATGGGGCATCTCGTCGCGCGGCGAGCGGAAGACGTGCATCGGCGAGTAGAAGACGAAGTTCGACACCCGGCCCGTGTAGAGGCAGGCGTACTGCTCGACCTGCTCGCCGAAGCGCGAGTTTTCGTTCCCCTCCTTGAAGTGCAGCCCCCAGTACTTGTTGAAGCCCGCCTCGACGTCCTGCTCGACGATCTTCACCACCGCCGAGCACTCCTTCAGCGCCTTGCGCACGCGGTCGAGCTCGGCCTTGGTGACGCGAAACTCCTCTTCGAGCTGCGCCTGGTCGCCGTCCTTCTTCTCGATGCGGCGCTCGACCTGGTTGAGCCTCACCTTCCGGCGCTGCACCTCGTCGTCGAGCCGGGCCTGGAGCGCCTCGGTCTCTGACAGCGCGTTGATCTCGTCGCGCCGCGACTCGAGGTACGCGATCTCGTCTTCGATCTCCTGGACGATCATGCAGGTGCGCCACATCGACGTCTTCTTCGACTTGAGGATGTCGCCGTAGATGTGATCGCCGACGTACAAGACCGACTCGCCCGATGCGCCGGTCAGCCGCTCGAAGGTCGCGAGGTTGCCGCCCTTGTAGACGCGCCCACGCTCGAGCACCGAGGCCTCGCCCAGCACCGTGTTGTCGTCCTTCGACTGATCGATCTCGAGGAAGGGGTTGTGGCCCGAGAAGAACTCGGGCTTGCGCGCATCGGTCACCACGAAGTCGAAGTAGTTCTTCCAGCTCGGGTACTCGGGCACCACGCCGTCGAGCAGGTAGCTCATCACCGCGCGGGTGAAGTCGAAGGCCGAGTTGGTGAGCAGGAACAGCTTCTTGCCGCCGGAGCGCAGCTTGTGGAGCGCGGGGCCCAGCTCGGGGTCCTTGAAGATGTACCGCGCGAGATCGGCGCGGATGACCGCCTTGAGCGAGTTGTCGCGGTGCACCGTGTCGATGGCCTCACGAATGTCGTCATAGAGGGTGGTGAAGTCGCAGGCGCGCTGGAGCTCGTGCTCGTAGAGGTCGACGATGCCCGCGTAGAGGCACGCCTCGGGCAGGGCGAACAAGGTGTCGATCCAGGCGTACTCGGGGTTCTTCAGCCGAATGCGCTCGTTCCGGTAGAGCGCCTGGAGCGTCTCGTCGGGCAGCGCCGCCTTGCCGTGGTACGCGCGCCCCACGTGGCCGAAGCGATCGATCTTCAGCAGGTTGCCGTGCTTCTTGTCGATGAAGAGCCCGCGCATCACGAAGCTGGTGTCGTAGGCGATCTTCCGAATCGCCTCGGGGTAGCCCTTCGCCGTCACCAGCCGCTCGATCGTCATCTCGTACGAGAGCGCCTCGAGGCGACGCAGGTGGTAGATCGCCAGCGTGTAGTCCATGTCGAAGCCGACCAGCTCGACCCTGGAGTAGTGCAGGTTGCGGTTGACGAAGATCTGCCGCGGCACGGGGATCTCGGGGCCGTTGCTGGCCGACAGCACCCGCTGGAGCGCCTCGTCCTGCAACACCACCCGCGCGCGCTCCGTTGCCTCGAGCGCCTTCGTGCGGTCAATCGGGCCGTTGTTCGGGCCGTGAATGGATTCCACTTTTTTCCCTTCGTGAGACTGCCGTGAGAGCTTCTACAGGCGATGGCGGCACGGCGCAGCACCTTGAGCGACGAGGAACGGGCCCGGCTGCTGGCGCGCATCGACGATCTCGAGCTGCGCATGAAGCTCCTCGAGGCCCGGGTTCGACGCGAGGCGGCAGAGGCGCGCAGCCGCGGGCGCATCGAGGTGGGCCGGCCAGTGGCGCGGGTGGTGCGAACGCCCCGAGCGCCGAGGCGGTGCCCCGGGTGTACCCTCGAGTTGCCCAGGGGCCCCAAGGGCGTCCAGTGCGTGTGGTGCGGCTTCCGCTTCGACGCCGCCGAGCTCTTCAAGCCAAAGCGCCGCCGCTGACGAAACCGGCTACAGTCGCCGCGTGTTCCGGTTGCTGGGTCGCCTCGAAGCCTCGGAGCTGAGTGAGCTCTATCGCGCGGAGCGGACCGACGGCGGCCAGGTCGTCATCAAGCTGTTCCACCCGAAGACGACCGACCTCTCGTACGCGAAGGTCATCGCCGACTACGCGCAGCGGCTGTCGGGGGGGGCGGCGCCGGGCATCGCGCGGGTGCTCCAGGTCGGGCTCTTTCAGCGACGCCTCGCCATCGTGCGCGAAGACGCCGGTCGCTACACGCTCGGGCAGGCCCTCACCCGCCTCAACACCCGCGAGGTGGTGTTGCCGCCGGCGGTGGCCATCGCGTTCATCATCGAGCTCGCCGACATCCTCGACGCCGCGCACCGGGCCTCGGTCGTGCATGGCGCGCTCACCCCGGGCAACGTGCTGCTCGGCAGCGACGGGCGCGCCGCCATCGCCGACTTCGGCGCCATCGACGCGCTGATGGCCTCGCCGGCGCTCAAGAAGGCGTTCGGCAACCGGGGCCGCTCCAGCTACCGCGCGCCCGAGGTCCGCGGCGCAGCCGGGAGCGCGGTGGCCGGCGACGTCTACGCCCTCGGCGCCCTCGCCTACGAGCTGCTCACCCTGAAAGAGGCCTCGGTCGGCAAGGACGCGCTCTCGACGCGCCAGGGCGAGAAGCTGCCGCCGCCCAGCCGCCTGGTGCGCCGGCTCCACTCGCGCATCGACCCGATCATCATGCGCGCGCTGGAGCAGACCGCTGGCCGGCGCCAGCGCTCGGCGTCGGAGCTGGCCGCCGGGCTCCGCGAGTTCCTCTCGGCGCAGGGCGGGGTGCCGGGCCGAGACGACGTGCGGAAGTTCGTCGACGAGCTGTTCCCCAGAGACGTCGTCACCAACTCGCTGGGGCCGGTGCCGTTTCAGCAGCCCTTCGAGCTCGACGACATCGCCGGCGTCAGCGATCTGGTGGCCGACGCCGAGCTCGCGGAGGCGCCCGACGCGCGCGCGCCCTTCTCGGGCGGAGCCATCGACGATCGCACCTCGACCTCTGACGGGCTGCCGGTGTTCTCGGGTGATGACGTCGAGACGAGCTCCGGCAGCGAAACCCAGGAGCTGCCGGCGCAGACCGCGCCGATCGTCGCGTCCGCGGCCCTCACCTGGGAGGCGCCCGCCGGCGCGATGCCCGAGGTCGCCAGGGCCGACGCCGCCGAGGTCGAGGTCTCGCGGCGCGTGCGGGCGATCGAAGACTTCGCCCCGAAGGAGCCGGCGCCCGCGCCCGCTGCGGTGAAGGCCGGCGCGTCGGCGCAGAAGCTGACGCCGGTCGGCCCGAAGCCGAGAGAGAACAGCGAGCGCCAGAAGCTGAAGACCCTCCTCACCTTCGCGGTGCCGTTCAAGCGGGAGGGCGACTACGTGCCGCCCGACTGGCAGAAGGAGCGCGAAGATCGTCGCCGGGCCGGGGTCACCGCCGTGCGCCTGGGGGCCTTCGTGCTCACCCTGTTCACCATGGTGTTCATCGGCCTCTGGCTCTTCCGCACCCAGGACGCGGTCGGCGATCTGATCTCGTGGATGCCGGCGCCCATCGAGGTCGCCCTGGTGAAGCTGCGCAACCCAAACGGCGCAGGCCCGCCGGGGCCGCCGCTGGCGCTGCCCTCGAACGTCAAGCTGCCCGACTTCGACAAGCCTCCGAAGACGGCGCCCCTGAGGCCGCCGACCGTCACCCCCGTCCCTCCGAAGCCCGTCGAGCTGCCGCGCCCCTCGAAGGTGGCGCCCCCGCCGCAGCCGAAGGGGGCCTGCTACGCGCCGCCGCCGAACGGGCCGCACGGGTACCTCACCGTCGTGCTGACCCGCGCCGCGCGTGTGGAGCTCGACGGCGAGCGGGTGTGCGGCGTGATCAACAAGGTGCCGGTGACGCCCGGCCGGCACGCGCTGCGCGTCGTCGACGGAAAGACGAAGCAGGAATGGAAGTCGACGCTGCGGGTCGAAGCTGGCAAGCAGGCCAAAGTCGACCCGAACTTCCGATGACGACCGACACGACCCGCATCTACGTGGTGGAGGATCAGGCTGCGCTCTTGGCCAACCTGCGCAAGGCCCTGGCGGCGTTCCCCGAGCTCGAGGTGGTGGGCTCGGCGCGTGATGGCGAGAGCGGCGTCGACGAGATGGTGAAGCTCCTGCCTCAGCTCGCGCTGCTCGATCTCGAGCTCCCCGGCATCGACGGCATCGAGGTGACGCGCCGGCTCAAGCGCCGGGCGCCGAAGATCGAGGTGCTGATCCTCACCTCGTTCGACGACGAGCAGAAGGTCTACGAGGCGATGCAGGCGGGCGCCTCGGGCTACCTCGTCAAGCGCGTGGGGCCCGAGAAGATCCGCTCGGGCATTCACGACGTGATGGCCGGCGGGACGGTGCTCGAGGCCCGCATCGCCAGGCGCTTCTGGAACTACTTTCAGTCGGTGCAGGCGAAGCCGGCGCAGCCGCAGAACCCGTGGGGCCTGACCCCGCTGGAGCTCGACGTGCTGCGATACGTCGCCAAGGGGCTGTCGAACGCCGAGGTGGGCCGCGTGATGGAGCTCGAGCGCCGCACCGTGCGCACGCACCTCGGCCACATCTACACCAAGCTCGGCGTCAACTCGCACGTCGACGCGGTGGTGCTGGCGCTGAAGGCGGGGCTCGTCGAGCTGTGATCGCCGTCCTCGCGCTGCTCCTCACCGCCTCGCCGCAGGTCTCGCATCGCCGGGTGATGACGCCCGATGGCGTGGCGCTGGCCGTCTATCGGTACCAACGGCCGGGCGTCACCTCGGCGCAGCCGCCGGTGCTCCTCGTGCCCGAGCTCGGCTTCTCGCGCGCGGCCTGGGACTTCGAGGGGCGTGGGCTCGCGCGCTGGCTGGTCGAGCGCGGGTTCACCGTCTACGTCGCCGAGCTGCGCGGGCAGGGGAAGGCGGGCCCCGGGCTCTCGCTCGAGCGGCTCGCCGGCGATCTGCCCATCGTGCTCGACGCGCTGAAGCTCCCCCTGGTCGATCTGGTGGTGCAGGGCTGGGCGGGCTCGGTGCTGCTCGCCTCGAACCGCGGCGACGCGCGGGTGCGCCGGGTGGTCGCGCTCAACACCCCGCTCCTGGCCGAGCCTCCGAGCGCCCTCGCCGAGGCCTTCCTGGAAGACGGCGGCCGCTTCTCGACGCTCGCCAGCAGCCCCGCGGGCGCGGAGATCTTCCAGCAGCTGTTCGCCCTGTGGTCGCTCTTCCCGGCGGGCACCGACCGGGCCTTCCTCTCGACGGGCACCCGCGATCTCTCGCGGCCGGTCGCGGCGCAGCTGCTCGCGTGGATGAGGCAGGGCGATCTGCCCCTCGAGAGCGGCTCGGTCGTGAGCGGGCTGACGGCGTGGTCGAAGCCGACGTTGCTCCTGCTCGGGCTGGCCGACGGCTTCGCGTCACCCGAGCTGTGCGCGGTGTGGCGGGAGCGCTCCAACGGCGCCGTGCGCCTGCGCACCTTCAGCCGCGTCGAGACGAAGGAGGACTTCAGCCACCTGTCGATGCTGCTGGGCACCCACGCGCCGGCGGTGGTCTTCCCGCTGATCGCCGACTTCTTCGCCGCGGAGGCCCCCTGATGCGCGCCCTGTGGCTGCTCCTGATCTGCGGCTGCGCGAACCTGCGCGTGGTGCCGCTGCCTCCCGAGGCCGAGCGGCACCGCCCGAAGACCGCCGACGGCTGGGAGATCTCGCTCGTTCGCTATCGCGCCGTGGGCGAGGCGACCGGCCGCCCGGTGCTCCTGTGCCACGGCATCTCGGCCAACGAGCGCAACATGGACCTCGACGAGGGCCACTCCATGGCGCGCTGGTTCGCGGCGCACGGCCGCGAGGCGTGGACGATGTCGGTGCGCGGCACCGGTGACTCCGATCGGGCTGACCCGGCGAAGGGGCGCCCGCTCCCCATTCGCTTCGATCAGTACTGGCAGCACGATCTGCCCACGGCCATCGAGCACGTGCGGAAGATCAGCGGGGCCGACGCCATCGACTACGCGGGCCACTCCATGGGCGGCATGATCGTCTACGCCTACCTCTCGCAGGGCGGGCAGGGCCTGCACGCCGTCGCCACCCTGGGCGCGCCGACCCGCCTCGACTGGGGCACCGGGCTCGAGCGCCTGCTCAAGACGCTGGGCCCGAAGCTCGTGTCCGACGACGTCGTCTTCCCGTCACAGCTCGGCGCCGCCGTCTCGGCGCCCTTCCAGACGTTCTTCGCCGACGGCCTGTTTCAGCGCTTCTTCTACAACCCCGAGTCCACCTCGCCCGAGACCTGGCAGCGCCTGGTGCTCTACGGCACCGCCGACACCGCGGGTGGCACCGCGAAGCAGCTGCTGAGCCTGGTCGAGACCAGCCGCTTCACCTCGGCCGACGGCGCCATCGACTTCCGGGCCGATCTGGCCCGCAACCGCACCCCGGTGCTCGTGGTGGCGGCCAAGCTCGACCGGGTCGCGCCGACGCCCGCCGTCAAGGATGGTTTCCGCGCGCTGGGTGGGCCGAAGCAGTGGCTGCTCATTACCCGGGCGAACGGCACCCTCGGCGAGTACGGTCACATGGACCTCGTCATCGGCGAACGCGCCGGCGCCGAGGTGTTTCACCCTGTGCTCGACTTCTTCACCCTGCACGAACCCCCGAGGACCCCCTGATGCCGAAGGCCAGCGCCCGCTCCACTCCCGTCAAGTTGCCACCCGCGCTCGGCGCGCTCGCAGACTCGGTGATCGAAGCGAAGTTGCCCAACGGGCTGCGGGTGCGGCTGCTCCCGAACGCCGGCGTGCCCACCTGCAGCTACTACACGTTCTTCAAGGTGGGCGCGCGCAACGAGCGCCCGGGCATCACCGGCATCAGCCACCTCTTCGAGCACATGATGTTCAACGGCGCGAAGAAGTACGGCCCCGGCATGTTCGACAAGGTGCTCGAGTCGAACGGCGGCAGCTCCAACGCGTACACCTCGAACGATCTGACCGTCTATTACGAGGACTTCATGGCCGAGGCCCTCGAGACGGTGATCGATCTCGAGAGCGATCGCATGCGCTCCCTCGCGGTGACGCCGAAGATGCTGGCCAGCGAGCGCCAGGTCGTCATGGAGGAGCGGCGCCTGCGCGTGGACAACGAGATCGCCGGCATGATGGACGAGGAGCTCGGCGCGCTCGTCTACAAGGCCCACCCCTACCGCTGGCCGGTGATCGGGTGGATGGGCGACATCGAGAACATCAGCCGCGAAGACTGCCTCGACTACTTCCGCACCTACTACGCGCCCAACAACGCGACGATCTACGTGGCCGGAGACTTCGACCCGAAGCAGGCGCTGGCGATGATCAAGAAGGCCTACGGCAACATCAAGGCGGGCCCCCCGGTGCCGGGGGTGCTCGACGCCGAGCCGGAGCAGAAGGGTGAGCGCCGCGCCAACGTGCACTACCCGGCGCAGGCGCACTCGCTGATGATCGCCTGGCGAGGGCCGAAGGGCGACGACCCCGACACCTTCGTCCTCGACGTGGTGCAGTACGCGCTGTCGGTGGGGCAATCGAGCCGGCTGAACCGGAAGCTGGTGTTCGAGCTGGAGCTGGCCGTCGGCGTGAGCGTCGACTGGACCTGGCGCTTCGACCCGGGGACCTTCACCGTGGGGCTCGAGCTCAAAGCCGGAGGCGACCCGGCGAAGGCCGAGGCGGCCCTCTACGCCGAGCTCGAGAAGCTGGCGAAGGACGGCCTCGACGCGCGCGAGCTCGAGAAGGCCAAGAACAACCTCGCGGGCACCCTGATGCGTGAGCTGGCGACCAACAGCGGCCGCGCCCACGCCCTGGGCACCTATGAGCTGATGCTGGGCGACTGGCGACGGGGCCTGGCCCTGCCCAACGCGTACGAGCGGATCAACTCCGACGACGTGAAGCGGGTGGTGGCGAAGTACCTGGGCGCCGAGCGCCGCAACGTCGTCACCCTCATCCCCACCAATGGGGTGGAGGCATGAGCGCCGCCCTCGAGCTCCGCCCGCTCCAGCTGCCGCCCCACGAGAAGCGCAAGCTGCGCAACGGCCTCCAGCTCCACCTGGTGCCACGCGGCCCGCTGCCCCTGGTGGCCGTGCGCCTGGTGATGCGCGGCGGCAGCGTGTGGGACCCCATCGGGCGCGCGGGCATCGCCAACTTCGCGGCGCGGCTGCTGCGCCGAGGCGCGGGAGGGCGAACGGCCGATGAGCTGAGCGAGGCCATCGACTTCGTCGGCGCGGCCCTGGGCGGCTACGCGAACGAAGAGAACGTGGTGCTCTCGCTGAGCTGCCCGTCGAAGCACCTCGAGCCGATGCTCGAGCTGATGGGCGTCTTGCTGCTCGAGCCCGACTTCCCCGAGTCCGAGCTCGAGCTCGCCCGGCGGCGCACCCTGGCGCAGCTCCAGAACGAGCTCGACGACCCCGGCGCGCTGGCCGAGCGGGCCTGGGCGCGGGCGATGTGGGGCGATCACCCGTACGGGCACGAGACGCTGGGGCAGAAGTCGTCGGTCGAGGCGCTCTCGCGCGCCGATCTCGTCAACTTCCACCGCACCCGCCTCGGGCCCGTGCTGGCGCACCTGTACGTCGTCGGTGACATCAACGTCGATCGCATCACCACCGTCGCCGACCGCATCTTCGGCCAGTGGACCGGCGGGCCCCAGCTGGCCCCGCGGGTGCCCGACTGGGCCGGCCCCGAGCGCATGGGCGAGGTGATCATCGTCGACAAGCCCGAGCAGACGCAGGTGCAGATGCGCATCGGCGCCGCGGGCGTCAAGCGCGGTCACACCGATCACTTCCCGCTGACGGTGATGAACGCCGTGCTGGGCGGCGGCTTCACCTCTCGCCTGATTCGCGAGATCCGCGTCAAGCGCGGCCTGTCGTACGGCGCCAGCAGCTCCTTCGACATGATGAGCAACGCGGGCACCTTCATGGTCGGCTCGTTCACCAAGACCGAGAACATCAACACCCTCATCGACGTCGCGCTCGCCGAGGTGAAGAAGATGCGGGCGAAGGGCCCGACCAGCCTCGAGGCCAACACCATGAAGCGGTACATCTCGGGGCTCTACCCGGCGCGGCTCGAGACCAACGAGGCGCTCGCGGGCTCGATCGCCGACGTGCAGCACTACGGGCTGCCCGACGACTGGATCACGCGGTATCGCGATCGCATCAACGCCGTCACCGCGAAGGAGGCCGCGCGCGCCGCGGCCAGCCACCTCTTCGACAAGGAGCGGGTGATCGTGCTGGTCGGCAACGCGCAGCAGCTGACGCCGAAGGTGGCGAAGTACGGCCGCGTGTCGGTGGTGAAGCCCGACGAGCTCGGGTAGCCGTGCTGCACGTCCTCACGCCGGTGGGCGCGACGGGCCTCATTGCCGTCGCCAAGCCGCCCGGCATGCTGGTGATCCCGGGCACCTCGGGGCCGGACGAGGGTGAGTGCCTGCGTGACGCCCTGGCCGCGCAGCTCGCGCGCCCCGTCTTCGTGGTGCACCGCCTCGATCGCGACACCTCGGGCGCGATCATCTTCGCCCTCGACCTCGAGTCGACGCGGAGGGCGTCGATGGCCTTCGAGCACGGGCAGGTGAAGAAGCGCTACCTCGCGTTGGTGCAGGGCGTGGTGCGCGGGCCGCTCGACATCAAGCTGCCGCTCATCGAAGGCCGCCAGCGCAAGATGAAGGTCGCCCCCGCGGGGTTGATGGGCAAAGAGAGCCGCACCCTGGTTCGGCCGGTCGAGACGTTCGTGAAGGCCAGCCTCGTGGAGTGCGAGCCCCTCACCGGGCGGCAACACCAGCTCCGCGTGCACCTGATGGCGAAGGGGCACCCGCTGCTGGTCGATCACCAGTACGGGCGCCGGCAGCCGCTGCTCGAGAAGGATCTCGGAGGGCAGGGCGACGCGGTGGTGCTGGGCCGAACGCCGCTCCACGCGGCGTCGGTCGAGATCGAGGCGATGGGGTTTCGAGCCGAGGCGCCGCTCGCGGCCGATCTGCTGGCGACCCTCGCGCGGCTCAGAGCGCTGCGCCCCGCGGCCCCCTGAGCGGGCTCAGCCCTCGGGCGCCGGCTCGGGCGTGGTGGCAGGGGCCTCTTCGGCGGGCGGCTTGTCGGCCAGGGCGCCAGCGGGCGCCTGGGGGTGGGTGAAGGCCGGCTTCTGCTCGCCGCCGCCCTTGCCGTGTGCGAGCGTCTTCACGTCGGACTTGAAGGTGATGTCGATCTTGTCGACGCGCACGGCGCTGACGATGCCGAAGCCGAAGGTCGGGTGGTCGATCACGTCGTCGACCTTGAAGGTCTCTTTGATCGAGTACTTCCGGGCGCGGGTCAGATCCTTGCCCTTGAGCTGCTCGTCGAAGCTGATGACCACCACCTCGGAGCGCGGCGCGCGAGGGGCCCTGGAGGCGGCGGCGCGCGGGGTCGAGGCCGCCTTTCGCGGGGCCGCCAACGAGGTGGCCGCCAGGGGCTGCTGCCCGCGAAACATGTGCTGCGAGTTGCAGGTGTTGCACTGCACGCGCTTGATGGCCGTGCCCACCATCGCGAGGATCGTGTGCGCCAGGTTCATGTCGCACTTGTTGCAGTGGGCGTCGACTTCGCCTCCCACACGAATGGAGTTCGGCAGAATCATGGGGCGCGCAAGTACCACGGTCGCGGGCTCCCGCAAGGGCCCCTGACCGACCGGAATCTGCCGATGGCGAGCGGCGCGGCGGGCTATGGTGCGCGCGCCTCATGTCGACGGAAACCACCCAGGTTCAGCCTCCTCCCAAGCGACCGAACCCGTTCGTTCAGGCCGTCGAGGCGCTGGGCGGCACCCTGACCAAGACGGTGGAAGACATCGGAGGGCTCGCCACGCTGCTGGCCGAGGTCGTGCGGTGGGCCGTGCGCCCGCCGTTCCGGGTCGGCAACCTGTTGGCCCAGCTCGACTTCGTCGGCGTGGGGTCGGTGCTGATCGTCGCGCTGACGGGCATCTTCTCGGGCATGGTGTTCGCGCACCAGAGCGCGCGCGCCTTCGAGATGTTCAACGCCAAGAGCCTCGTCGGGCCCACGGTGACGCTGACGATCACCCGTGAGCTGGCGCCGGTCTTCAGCGCGCTGATGGTGACGATGCGGGCGGGCAGCGCCATGTGCACCGAGCTGGGCACCATGCGGGTGACCGAGCAGGTCGACGCGCTCGAGACGATGGCGGTCAACCCGGTGCAGTACCTGCTGGTGCCCCGGGTGCTGGCCGGCCTCATCATGGTGCCGCTGCTGGTGATGGTGTTCGATCTGATGGGCGTCGGCGGCGGCTACTTCGTCTCGGTCGCGGTGAAGGGCGTGACGGCGGGCACCTTCATCTCGCGCACCCAGCAGTGGCTCGACCCCGAAGACATCGCCGAGGGCATCATCAAGGGCGCGGTGTTCGGGCTCTACGTGATGCTCGTCTCGTGCTTCAAGGGCTACAACGCCAGCGGCGGCGCCAAGGGCGTCGGCCAGGCCACCACCGAGGCCATGGTGCTGTCGGCGCTCGGCATCTTCGTGCTCGACTACTTCGTCGGCGTCATCCTCCACTAGCTCTGAGTCCACCGATGTCGACCGCCGCGCCGATCATCCAGATCATCGACCTCTACAAGTCGTTCGGCTCGCACGAGGTCCTGTCGGGCATCACCCTCGATGTGCCGGCGGGGAGCACGCTGGTCATTCTCGGCGGCTCGGGCAGCGGCAAGACGGTGCTGATGAAGCACATGATCGGCCTGCTCAAGCCCGACAAGGGCCGGGTGATCGTCGACGGCGAAGACATCGTGCCGCTGGGCGCCCAGGGGCTGGAGCGCATGCGCCGCAAGTTCGGCATGGTGTTCCAGGCGGCGGCGCTCTTCGACTCGATGACGGTCTTCGAGAACGTCTCGTTCCCGCTGCGGGAGCACCGCAAGGACCTGAGCGAAGACGAGGTGCGCGCGCTGGTGAAAGAGAAGCTCGCCATCGTCGGGCTCAAGAACGTCGAAGAGAAGTACCCCGCCGATCTCTCGGGCGGCATGCGCAAGCGCGTCGGCCTGGCGCGCGCGATCGTGCTGGGGCCGAAGATCGTGCTCTATGACGAGCCGACGACCGGCCTCGACCCGATCACCACCGACTACGTCGATGAGATGATCCTCGACGCCAAGAAGGAGCTCGGCGTCACCAGCGTCGTCATCAGCCACGACATCGCGTCGGCCTTCAAGGTGGCCGACAACATCGCCTTCCTCTACCAGGGCCACATCGTCGATCAGGGGCACCCGTCGAAGCTGCGGCACTCCGAGAACCCGGCGGTGAAGCTGTTCCTCTCGACGTGGTTCGGGAAGAACTGACGTGGGCGCTGGGCCAAACAAAGCGCTGACTCCCGGGTCCGTTCGACTAGGGTGGGAGCCCCTGTGAAGAAGGTGTTGACCCCGTTCCGCGTCGGCCTGCTGGTCATCGTGGCCCTCGGAATTCTTTTCGGCTTCCTCACCTTCTCGAAGAAGGGCGGGATGGAGAAGGACGAGGCCGTCGAGGTCTTCGCCTACTTCAAGGACGCCAGCGGCCTCGGCAAGAAGTCGCGGGTTCAGATCGCCGGCATTCCCGTCGGAGAGATCATCAGCATCGAGCTCGTCGGCCTGCGCGCCAAGGTGACGATCCGCATCAAGCGCGAGATCGGCGTGCGGAAGAACGCCTCGCTCACCAAGCGCTCCGAGTCGCTGCTGGGCGACTACATGATCGATCTGGTGCCCGGCACCGAAGACTTTCCGCCCATCGAGAACGGCGAAGAGATCACCTCGGTGCTGGACGCGCCCGGCATGGAGTCGGTGATGGGCAGCCTGCAGCTGATCGCGCAGGACGTGCAGCAGGTGACGCGCTCGCTGCGCAACGTGCTCGGCGGAGACAAGGGCCAGGCCTCGCTCGAGTCCATCGTCGCCAACCTCACCACCCTCGCCGCCGCGGTGGACAAGACGGTGCGCGACTCAGCGGCCCGGCTCGACCAGATCCTCGGCAACATCGAAGACATCTCGGGCGACGTGCGCCGGGTGACCAACAAGGAGCAGGCCAACATCTCGAACATCGTCGCCAACATCGACGCCATCTCGAAGGACGTGCGCGACGTGATGGCGACGGTGAAGCGGGTGGTGGGCGAGAACGAGGGCGAGGTGCAGGGCGGGGTGGCCAGCGTCAAAGACACGCTCGCCAAGCTCGATCGCACCCTGGCCAACGTCGAAGACATCTCGAAGAACATCAAAGAGGGCAAGGGCCCGGTCGGCGCCCTGGTCTCGAACGAGCGGCTCGGCCAGAAGCTGTCAGACACCCTCGAAGACGTCTCTGACTTCGCGGGGCGGCTGACCGGCATGGAGCTCGAGCTGGGCGTGCGCACCGACTACCTGGTGAACCAGGGCGCGGCGAAGATCTTCATCTCGGGGCGCCTGATGCCGAAGCCCGACAAGTACTACCTCATCGAGGCCGTCGACGACCCGCGCGGCAGCGTCGAGACCATTCTCATTCAGAACAACCCCCCGGCCGCTGGCGAGCCCGCGGTGCAGAAGCAGCTGCGCACGAGAGAGACGCTCAAGTTCTCGGCCCAGTTCGCCAAGCGGTACTCGTTCCTCACCCTGCGCCTGGGCATCATCGAGTCCACCGGCGGCCTCGGCCTCGATCTCAACGTGCCGATCAAGTTCTTCTACTATTCGCGGTGGCTCGAAGACGCGCTGGTGGTGAAGGTTGACGCCTTCAACTTCTCGGTCGAGCACCTGACGCTGCCGCGCCTGCGCGCCACGGTGCGCTTCACGCCGTTCGAGCACGTCTACGTGAACGTGGGCATCGACGACGCCCTCAACGCGCCCAACCGCGACGCGCTCACCAACAAGCTGATCTCGGGGCGCGACTTCTTCGTGGGCGCGGGGGTGTACTTCACCGACTCCGATCTCAAGTCGCTGCTGCCCCTGCTCCCGTCGCCCTAGCGGAGGTTCGCCGGTGGAGCTCATCGTCGCGTTGACCGCCGAGCACGCGCTCATCGACGCCACCGCGGGCGCCCTGCGCACCTGGGCGCAGCGCCACGGCCGAGGCGAGGCCCCGGCAACCGACGGGCACGCCTTCTTGCGCTTCTTCCGGCGGTGGGCGAACGACTTCCATCACGCGCGAGAGGAGCAGGTGCTCTTCGAGGCGCTGGTGAACGAGGCGGGGCTGCCCCGCGTGCGTGGCCCCATCGCGGTGATCGTGGGCGATCACGCCTCGCTGGCGAAGGGCCTGGCCGAGCTCGAGCGGCTGCTCGTGGCGGGGGGCCAGGAGGCCGCGCTCCTCGAGGTGTGCCTTCGGTACACCCGCCAGCTCGGGCACCACATCGACGCCGAGAACTCGGTGCTCTTCCCCGAGGGCGAGGCCCGGCTCGCGCGGCACGGCGTTCGCGAGCTCGAGGGCCGCGCCCCCACGCCCGAGGAGCTCGACGCGAAGGCCGAAGGTGAGGCGCTGGTCGCCCGCTACCCGTCGGGCGACGATCTCGAGATCATTCGCGGTGACGGCTGCGTGCTGTGCCCCGCCTTCGGCGCCACCTGCGAGGGGCTCGAGCGCGAGTGGTGGACCGAGTCCGAGTGGGAGGAGCTCAGCGACCGCATGACCAGCGACTGAGCGCCCCGCCTCAGAAGACGGTGACCTGAACGCTGCTCGGGTCGAGCGGGCGCTCCATGCCCCGGGGGAGCGACTGAATGCGGGTGGGCGAGACGCCCTCGGCCTCGAGGAAGCTGCGGAGCGCCTCGGCCCGGCGCTCCGACATCGACTCGCTCTCGCCGCGGCTGCCCTGGTCGGTGACGAAGACGTCGAAGCGGACGCGGGCCTTGGGGTTGGCCTTGAGCACCAGCGCCAATTGCCGCAGCACGCTCTCGGTGGCCGGGGTCGGCTCGGCCTTCCGGGCGAGGAAGTCGATCTTCGCCCGCAGCTGCAGCTTGCCGCCCACCAGGGCGACCTTGCCCTCGCCGACGTCGGGGCAGCCGTCGTTGTCGGCCAGGCCGTTGATCGTCTCTTTCTCGCCAGGGCACTTGTCGTCGGCGTCAGCCACGCCGTCGCCGTCGCTGTCGACGAAGTCCACCGCGGGGGCAGGGAGGGCGGCGGGCTTCACCGGCTCGGCCGGGGCCCGCTTCGACCCGGCCACGGCCCAGGTGTCGACCTCGGGCCTCTTCGCCTCCACCGTCGCCGCGACGTCCTTCGGCGCGGCGCTCGGCAGGGCGATGGGCGTGTGCTGGTACGAGAGCCCGGCCATCACCGTCCACCGCGGCGAGCCGAAGCCCCGGGTGAGGCCGCCGCCGGCCCCCAGCTCGACCGAGAAGCGGTCGGCGATGCGGTACTTCACGCCCGCGATCGCCTCGGCGGGGTTCCCGGCCTGGCCCGAGCCCGCGAAGCCCACCGCGCCGGTCACCGCGACCTGCAGCAGCAAGGTGTTCTGGTTGCCGAAGAGGGGAAACTCGCCGCCGAAGCCCCAGGTGAACTCCTGCCCGACGCGCAGGTTCAAGAGGCGCTGCTCGGCCGTGCGGAAGACGAAGCCCAAATTCGCCACCAGCCGGAGGACGGGCAGGGTGAGCTCGGCCATCACGCGAGGGGCGATCAGCACCGGCCCCCCGCCGCGGAACGCCGCCCGGTTCCCCGTGGGGAGCGAGATCGGCATCGCCACGCCCACCTGGAAGGCGCCGTCGCGCGGGAGGAACGCGTACTTCGGCGAGAGGCGCAGGTCGCCAGCGGCGAAGCCGTCGATGTTGGCGCCGAGCGCGGGATCGAGCGCCGTCGCGCCCTGGGTGCTGGCGAGCGACAGCGGCATCGCGACGGCGATCTCGAACTGATCCTTCAGCGCGATGCCCAGCGAGAGGTCGAAGAAGGTGAGCCCGTCGACGAGCCGAATGAGGGTGTCTCGGCCGCCTGGCGTGCCGAGCACGAGGGGGTCGTCTGCGTAGCCGACGTAGAGCCCGCCGAAGGGCGTCAGGTGGGCCGCCACGCGCGCTGAGTCGAGGTTCAAGAAGTCCTGGCTGCCCGGGCCCGGCTTGAAGCGCTGGACGTCGATCGAGGTGTTGACCGCGCCCTGCGCCAGCGCGGTGACGGGCAGCACCAACATCGCCGCCACCACCGCGGCGGCCCGGCGACGCCGCAGGCCCCCAAAGAGCACCAGGCCAAGCAGCAACAGCCCCCCTGGCGCCTGGCCGCAGCCGCCGCCGCCGCGCACCTCGAGATCGTCGAGCTTGTCGAGCGGGTTGGTGCCGCGCGTGCGCTCCACGCCGTCGTTGGCGCCGCCGCCGTCGGTGTCGGGGTTGTTCGGGTCGGTCTCGCCGGGGTCGAAGGTGCCGTCCTTGTCGGCGTCTTCGTCTCCGTCGATCACCGCGTCGCCGTCGGTGTCGGCGACCTCGGGGTTGGTGGGGTTGGTGCCGTTCTTCTCGACGCCGTCGCCCAGCCCGTCGTCGTCGGTGTCGGCCTTCGCGGCGTCGGTCTCGCCTTCGTCGTCGCGCCCGTTCTTGTTGGTGTCTTCGGCGCCGTCGGCCAGCCCGTCGCGATCGGTGTCGGCCACCTTCGGGTTGGTGGTGCTCGTCGGGTCGGCGTCAGCCACGAAGAAGCCCTTCGAGACGTCGGTCTCGCGCGGCTTGAGGGTCTGCTCGGTGACGCCCGTCTCGGTGCCGTCGAAGATGCCGTCGTTGTCGCTGTCGGGGTCGAACGCGTCGATGCGCCCATCGTTGTCGGAGTCGAGCAGGCCGTCGGCCCCGTCGAGCACGCCGTCGTCATCGCTGTCGCCGTCGTTGGGGTCGAGGCCCGCCGCGCGCTCCTGGGCGTCGGTCAGCCCGTCGCGGTCGGCGTCGAGGCGGTCGTCCGAAGGGTCGTTGGGGTCGGTCTCGCCCGGGTCGATGCGCCCGTTCGAGTTGGCGTCTTCGGTGCCGTCGCTGTCGCCGCCGTTGTCGGTGTCGCGCCGGAGCGGGCTGGTCGTCGTCGTCGGGTCGAGGTCGGCCTTGAAGACGTTGGTGCGGGTGTGTCTGCCCTGCGGCATGGTGAGCCCGCGCTCGAGGCCGTCGGTCAGGCCGTCGCCGTCGGTGTCGGGGTTCTTCGGGTCGGTCTCGTTGGGGGCCTTCACGCCGTTGCGATCGACGTCTTCGTTCCCGTCGAGGAGCCCGTCGTCGTCGGTGTCGTCGTCGAGGGGGTCGGTCAGGCCGATCTTCACCTCGACGCCGTCGAGGATCAGGTCGCGATCGGTGTCGGGATCGTTGGGGTTGGTGCCCGCCACCAGCTCGTCGTTGTCCGACAGCCCGTCGCGATCGGAGTCTGCGCCGACCGTGATGGAGACCACCGCCGCCGCCAGGCCGTTGTTCGAGTCGCGCACCGTGTAGGTGAAGCCGTCGGGCCCGATGTAGCCGGGCGTCGGCGTGTAGCGAACCAGGGTGCCCATCGGGTCGACCGTGATTCGGCCGTGCGCCACCGGCGAGGTGACCACGATGGTCAGCGTCTCCATCGGGTCGGGCGCGGTGGTGTCGTTGGCGAGCACGTCGAGCACGTTGTCGACGCTGTCCTGCGCCACGCTGAGGAGGTCGGCGTTCGCGGTCGGAGGGTCGTTCTGGTTCAGCACGTTCACGGTGACGGTCGCGGTGGCGCTGCCGCCGTTGCCGTCGGTGATGCTGTAGGTGAACGAGTCGGGCCCGAAGTAGTCGGTGGTCGGGGTGTACGAAAGGCCCGCGCCGCCCAGGGTGACCTGCGACGTGCCGTGCATGGGCTGGGTGACGCCGGTGATGCGCAGCGTCTCGCCGACGTCAGGCGCGATGCTGTCGTTGGCGAGCGCGTCGATGGGGTTGTTCGTGGAGTCTTCGAGCACGATGACGGTGTCGTCGTTCGCTTGTGGCGGGTCGTTCACCGGCGTGACGGTGATGGCGACCGAGTCGGTGTCGCTCAGCGCGCCGCCCACGCCCGTGTTGCCGAGGTCGTTGGTGACGATGCGCAGGCTCGCGGGCCCGTTGTAGTCGGGGGTCGGCCTGAAGGTGAGGGTGTCGAGGGCGGGGTTCGCGGCGCTCAGCGGCGCCAGGAACGTCATCGAGGTGTCGTTGAGCCCGTCGCCGACGGTGAAGACCAGACCGGTCGTGGTGCCGAGGCTCAGCGTGCCGTTGGTCGCGGTGAGCGCGATCTGGATCTGCTGGTTGGCCGCGTCGGGGTCGCTGACCGAGATGCCATTCATGGTGGCGGCGCTGAAGACGAGCGTGGTGTCCTCGGCCACCGTCTGCGCCATTGGCACCTGGTTGGCCGGGGGGTCGTTCGCGGGCCCGACGATGATCTGCACCTGGGCCGTCGCCGTCAGCCCGCCCGGGTCGCTCACGGTGTAGGTGAAGGAGTCGTTGCCGTTGAACCCGGGGTTCGGCGTGTAGCGAACGTTCGCGCCGCCCGGCGGAATGGTGGCGGTGCCGTTGGCCGGCGTCGTCACCACCGTCACCGCCAGCACCTCGAGGATGTCGGGGGCGATGGTGTCGTTGGCCAGCACGTCGAGCACGTTGTTGCTCGACCCCTCGACCACGCCGAAGGTGTCGTTCACCGCGGTGGGCGGGTCATTCACCGGGTTGATGGTGACGAAGACCGTCGCGGTGGCCTGCCCGCCGTTGCCGTCGCTGATCGTGTACGTGAACGTGTCGGTGCCGAAGTAGTCGCGGTTGGGCCGGTAGGTGAGGTTGGTGCCTGCGATGCCGACGATGCCGTTCTGCGCGCTGCCGACCGCGACGAGGCTGAGGATCTCGGGGCCGTCGGGGAGCGAGGAGTCGTTGGCCAGCACGTCGAAGGTGTTGAACGAGTCCTCGTCCACCGTGAACATGTCGTTGGTCGCCGTCGGCGGGTCATTCACGGGCGTGATGGTGATGCTGATGATGTCGTCGTCGCTGCGAGGGCCGCCATTGCCGGTGTTGCCGTTGTCGTTGCTCGTCACCCGCACCGAGCCCGCGCCGGCGAAGTCCTGGAACGGCCGGTAGGTCACCGTCTGCAGCGCCGCGAGGATGGGCGCCAGCCGGCCGGTGAAGGTCATGGTGATGTCGTCGATGCCGTCACCCACCTGGAACGTGACGTTGGGGACGATGGAGACGGAGATGGTGCCGGCGGTGGCCGTCAGCGTCATCGTGAGCTCTCCCGTGCCGAGGTCGCCGTCCGAGACCGAGATCGAGTTGCCGGTGCCCACCGTGAAGACCAGCGAGGAGTCCTCGAGGATGGTCTGGGGCGGCGGCACGGTGTTGAGGGGCGGGTCGTTGACCGGGTTCACCACCGTCATCAGGCTCGCGCTGTCGTTGGCCGACTGCGGGTCGGGCACCGCCGTGGTGACCGACACCGGCACCGTCAAGACGCCGCCCTCGAGCGTGACGTTGGCGACGATCGAGATGGGCGGCGCGGCGCCGGGCGCGAGCGAGCCCCGCGTGCAGGTGATCGCGCTCCCGGCCCGCGAGCAGGCCCACCCGGTGCCGCCAGCCGACTGGAAGAGCGTCGGCGCGGGGAGCGTGAAGTTCACGCGCACGGTGGTGGCGGTGCTCTCTCCGGCGTTGTTGACGTCGATCGTCCAGGTGATGTTGGCGTCTTCGTCCACCGGCGTCGGGGTCGCCGAGATGGCGATGCTCAGATCGGCGCGAGGCGAGAGGGTGTCGGTGTCGATCGCGAGGTTGTTGAGCAGGTTCGGATCGTTGATCACCGGCGGGCTGAACGCCGAGGCCTGGTTCACCAGGGTGCCGGTGGCGGCCGGGTTGACGGTGCCGGTGATGCTGAAGACGATCTCTTGCCCCGCGGGGATGTTGACGATCGCGTTGATGTTGCCCGCGCCCGACGCCGGGCAGGTGCCGGCGCCCGAGGGCGCGCACGTCCACGTCACGCCGGTCAGGGCGCCCGGCAGCGTGTCGATGACGCGGGCGCCCGTCGCGTTGCCCGGCCCCAGGTTTCGCACCGTCAGGGTGTAGGTCGTCATGGTGCCGGGCACCGACGTCGTCTGGCCGTTGGTCAGCGTCACGTCGAGGTTGGCGGGCTCGAGGCACAGCGGCACGTCGACGACCTGCGCGCCGACGATGGTGGCGACGATGGCGGTGGCGTTTCCAGTCGCGCCGCGGGTCGCGCCGTTGGTGGGGAACTCGGTGAGGCCGTTGGAGCTGGTGACGCCGCCGGGGCCGCCCGCCGCCGAGCGCGTCACCGTGCCGCCCGCGGTCGCGATGAAGCCGCCGGAGCCTCCGCCACCGGGGCCCGTCGCCTCGTCGAGGCCCGACGAGATCAGCTGGCTGCCGCCCTCGCCGCCGTTGGCCGCCACCGAGAAGCCGCCGATGGTGTTGGCGCGCACCACCACCGTGCCCCCCGCGCCGCCGCCGCCAGGCGAGTCGCGATGCGTGCCCGTGGTGCTGGCGCCGCTGCCGCCGTTGGCCACCAGCGCGCCGGCGCCGTTCACCGTGGTGGCCATCAGATAGATGAGCCCGCCACCGCGGCCACCCGCGCCAGAGGCCGACTGGTCGCCGTCACCAGCGCCGCCGCCGCCACCGAAGAAGAGGCGATCGATCGCGCTCGGGCTCAGCGGGCGCCCACCGAGCCCACCGCGCTCGCGCCGGCGGTTGCCATTCCACGAGGCGGCGCCGGGGCCGCTCGTCGCCGCGTTCTGGTTGTCCTGCGAGAAGCTGTAGCCGCCGCGGCCCGCGCCCGCGTTGTTCGCCAGCGGGGTGCTGCCGCCGGTGGAGGTCGGGAAGGCGCGGCCCGGGTCGAGCTGCCAGGCCTGGAAGCCGATCACCGTGCCGTCCATCACGCCCTGGCCGCTCCAGGTGTTTCCGTTGGTCGCGTTGGCGCCGCCGCCACCACCGGCGCGCACCGCGTTGCCACCGCCGCCGCCGTTGGCCGGCGCCCCGCGCCCATAGCGCCCGCCCAGCCCGTCGTACGTCGCCTGGTACCCGGCGACGCCTTCGCCCTTCTCGCCGCCGAGATCGGGCGTCGCGCTCCGGTTGGCCGTGACGTCGGTGGCCACCGCGGCCGTCTGGTTGTCGGTGGCGCCGCCGCGGAAGCCCAGGCCCGCCACGTCGATGGTGCCCTGGAGCGTGAGGGTGTCGCGCACGTGCAGCGCCACGATGCCGCCGCGCTGGCCGTCCCACGGGAGCGCGGTGACGGTGCCGGTCGACGAGACGGTGAGGGTGGTGAACTGCGGCACCCGGACGACCTGCGTCCGGCCCGCCGCCGAGTACGCGTTGCGCAGGCCCGCGCAGCCGTTGCCGATGGTGATGGTGTTGCCGGCGACCGACGCGACCTCGACCATCTCGTGCAGGCCGGCGCCGTTGAGCGCGGTGACCGCCCCGTAGGTGGCGTCGGTCGCGTCGATGGCCGCGCCCTGCGCCTGGTAGATCATGATCAGGTTGCCCGCCGCGAGCGGCCCGAACTGGGCGCTGTCGAGCTGCGCGGCGCTCGTCACCTGCAGCGTCGTCGCGCCGACGGCCGCGTTCGCGGCGAGCGCGGTGTACTCGTTGAGCTGCACCACGCCGTTGACGGTGAACGCGCCGTCTTGCCCCACGATGGCCTGGGCCGCCTTCGACACCCGCTGCCGCGAGATGGACTCTTCCGAGCAACCGACGAGGAGCAGGGCGGTCGCCAGCGCGGCGAACCTCGAGGCATGGATCACGGAAGTTCCTCCCGGTCGGCCACAGGGGTGGCCGAGTGAAGATTTGCGACTGTAGCGGAAGCGATCGACGCACAACACAACGCCCTCACGCAGCGAGGCGAGAGGGCGTTGGGCGACGACGTACTGAAAGGTGCGTCAGCCGAGGGCGGCGGCGAGCTCGGCCGAGGCGCCGAACGACTCGACGTAGCGCGAGAGGAAGGCCGGCCTGGTGAAGGCGTGCTCCTGGCAGCCCTTGAGCTCGATGGCGTAGGTGGCCGCGAGGGCCGCGACCCGCCCGGTGACCGCGAGGGGCAGGTTCTTCGAGAGGCCGAAGGCCAGGCCCGCCAGGTACGCATCGCCGGCGCCCGTGGGGTCGACGACGTTCGTCACCTTCGCGATGGGCACCTCGAGCACCGGCTTGCCGCGCTGGTAGATGCGGCTGCCCTGCTCGCCGCGGGTCATGATGGTGAGGGGCGCGGCGTCGATCAGCTGCTGCTCCGTCATGTTGGTCATCTTGGCCATCATGGCGAACTCGTAGTCGTTGCCGATGAGCGCGGCGCAGCCGTCGAGGCCCGAGAGGATCTGCTGCTTGTCGAGGCGCGGCGTCTGCTTGCCCGGGTCGAAGATGTACTTCGCGCCGATGCGGCGGCACTCCTGCATGTGGCGCATCATCGACTCGGGATCGGTGGGCGAGATGAGGGCCCAGTCGTCCTTCGTCAGGCCGATCGACTCGAGCGTCACCTCACGCGCGTGCACCACCGCGCCCGGGTAGAACGCCACGATCTGGTTGTTCGACATGTCGGTGTTGATGAAGCAGCTGGCGGTGAACTCGTTGCCGACCTGCTTCACGCCCCGGGTGTCGACGCCGATCTTCTCGAGCGACTCGCGGTAGTCCACGAAGTCCTGGCCGGCGGCCGAGACGATCGAGGTCTTCGCGCCCAGCATGGCCAGGTTGTAGGCGATGTTGCCGGCGGTGCCGCCGCGCAGGCGCTTCATGGAGTCGACCAGGAAGCTCACCGTCAGCATGTGGACCTTGTCCGGGAGGATGTGGTCCGAGAACTTCCCCGGGAAGTTCATGATGTAGTCGTAAGCGAGGCTGCCGGTGACGATGACGCGCATGGGACTCCTTGAAGTCGAGAAGACGAGGAGCCCATAGCGCAGCCGGTGCTGGCTGACGAGTGGGGACCAACGGCTTCAGCGGCTCTGGCAGCAGGCCACCGGTTTCGAGGCGTTGCAGTACACCTGCCCGGTGAAGAACCCGTGCTGGTTGAGGTTGGTGCCGTAGTCGGCGGTGGTGCCGACCGTCCAGTTGCCACACGAGCTGCGGCTCCGGGCCCCTGACACCGCGCGGTCGGAGTCAATCCAGGCGCCGGTGCCGCCCGGGGCGACGAGGGGGTTGGCGCGATCGTAGTCGGCGATGGTGCAGAGCGACGAGCCGGGGAACTCCGAGTGGCACAGCTGGTTGGCGCCGATCACCCCGCCGAGGTTGCCGGTGCGGAGGGCGCTGGTGAAGCCGCGAAAGACGCTGCTGGTCGGCGCGCGGCAGCAGGCGAGGGGCTTGATGTTGTTGCAGTACACCTGGCCGACGAAGACGCCGGTGGCGTTGAGGTTGGTGCCGTAGTCGGCGGTGGTGCCGATCGTCCAGCCGCCGCACGAGCTGCGGTTGCGAGCGCCCGAGGTGGCGCGGTCGGAGTCGATCCACGCGCCGAGCGCGGTGGGGGCCACCAGCGGGTTCGACCGGTCGAAGTCGGCGATGGTGCACAGCGCCGACCCGGGGAACTCGGCGTGACACTTCTGGTTGGCGCCCACCACGCCGTCGAGGCTCCCGGTGTAGGTCGCCGAGGTGAAGCCGGCGAAGGTGGGCGTGTCATTGGGGAAGGCGAGGCCGCCATCGAGGTAGAGCGCGGGGCCGACCGGTCCGGCGGGGCCGGCAGGCCCGGTCGCTCCCGGAGGACCGGCGGGGCCGGGAGCGCCTTGCGGTCCAGCGGGCCCCTGCGCGCCAGTCGCGCCCACCGGACCTGCAGGGCCGGCGGGGCCAGCCATACCCGGCGCGCCCGCGGGCCCACTGGGGCCCTGCGGCCCGACGCTCCCCATGGGGCCCACCGGGCCGGTCGGGCCAGCGGGGCCCATGGGACCGATCGCCCCCTGCGGGCCGGGGCTCCCCATCGGGCCGGCGGCTCCGGTGGCGCCGGTCAGGCCCATCGGGCCCATGGCCCCCTGTGGACCGGTCGGGCCCGTCGAGCCGTTGCAGACGGGGAGCGCGCCGCCGTCGGGCAACCACACCAGCACGCCACCGGTGGGGCACTGGGGGCTCAACGGGCTCAGCGCCGACGCGGAGATCGAGGCGCCCGTCGCGCCGACGGGCCCCTGCGGCCCCGCGATGCCCTGCAGCCCGATGGGGCCCACCGCGCCGTTGCAGACGTTGCTGATGCCGCCGTCGCTGAGCTGGGTGATGCGCACCCCGCCGGTGGTGCAGGGGGCGGTGCCCGGCGCGATGGGCGTGACGACCACGCTCGCGCCTGCCGGGCCGGTCACCACGCCGCCGTCGATCACCAGCACCGCGCCGGCCGGGCCCTGGAGCCCTTGCGGTCCCGCCGGCCCCGCAGGCCCCTGCGGTCCTTGTGCGCCCTGCGGGCCGGTCGGGCCTGTCGGGCCCACGTCGCCGCGCGCGCCGTCCACGCCGGCCGGCCCCTGTGGACCAGCGGGGCCCACCAGGCCAACCTCACCTGGAGCGCCGCGCGCGCCCTCGGGGCCGCGCTCGCCCATGGCCCCACGTTCGCCGGCCGGCCCTTGCGGGCCGACTTCGGCTTCGGGTCTCGGGCAGGCAAACAGGGCGAGGGTCAGCGTGGCGACGAGCAAGGGGCGCATGCGGTGTAAACCCGTCGCGCCCCTTCGATGTGCAAGGTGTCTGCGGCCGTCAGCTGCCCTTGAGGTTGGCCTTGATCAGATCGCGGTTGAACTCGGCGATCACCCGCGTGGGGATCAGCTTGGGGCACGCCGCCTCGCACTGCGAGAGGTTGGTGCAGGTGCCGAAGCCCTCGGCGTCCATCTGGCGGGCCATGTTCTGCACCCGCTCGTACCGCTCGGGCTGGCCCTGGGGCAGGTGCGCCAGGTGCGAGACCTTCGCCGAGACGAAGAGCATCGCCGAGGCGTTCTTGCAGGCCGCCACGCAGGCGCCGCAGCCGATGCAGGCCGCCGCGTCCATCGCGAGGTCGGCGTTGACCTTGGGCACGGGCAGGGCGTTGGCGTCGGGCGTGCCGCCGGTGCTGACCGACACGAAGCCGCCCGAGGCGATGATGCGATCGAAGGCGCTGCGGTCGACCACCAGGTCCTTCACCACCGGGAAGGCGCTGGCCCGCCACGGCTCGATGTAGATCTCATCGCCGTCGTTGAAGTGGCGCATGTGCAGCTGGCACGCGGTGACGCCCTTGTGGCCGCCGTGCGGCTTGCCGTTGATCACCATCGAGCACATGCCGCAGATGCCCTCGCGGCAGTCGTGATCGAAGGCGATGGGCTCCTCGCCCTTCTCGACGAGCCTGTTGTTCACCACGTCGAGCATCTCGAGGAACGACATGTGCGGGTTCACGTCGTCGGCCAGGTACTCCTTCATCTGGCCGGGCGCGTTCTTGTTCGGCTGGCGCCACACGTGCAGCTTCAGCTTCATCAGTTTCTCGTTGCTCACTTGTAGCTCCGCTTCGCAGGGTGCACGTACTCGAACTTCAGCGGCTCCTTGTGGCGAGCCGGCGCCTTGCCGACCCCCTGATGCTCCCAGACGCTGACGTGCATGTACGCGTCGTCGTTGCGCACGCACTCGCCCTCGTCGTCCTGGTGCTCCTCACGGAAGTGGCCGCCGCACGACTCGTCGCGGTCGAGCGCGTCGCGGGCCATCAGCTCACCGAACTCGAGGAAGTCGGCGACGCGGCCGGCGCGCTCGAGCTCGATGTTGAGGTGATCGTTGGTGCCGGTGACGTTGACGTTGCTCCAGAACTCCTCGCGCAGCGCGGGAATGCGCTCGATCAGCTCGGCGAGGCCCTTGGCGTTGCGGGCCATGCCGCACTTCTCCCACATGAGCGTGCCCAGCTCGCGGTGGAAGCTGTCGGCGGTGCGCTTGCCCTTGATCGACAGGAGCTTGTTCAACCTGCCGTTGGCGTCGTCGAGCGCCTTCTTGAACTCGGGGTGATCGGTCGTCACCTTGGGCTGCTTGGCGTTCGCGAGGTAGTGGCCGATGGTGTACGGCAAGACGAAGTAGCCGTCGGCCAGGCCCTGCATGAGGGCCGAGGCGCCGAGGCGGTTGGCGCCGTGCTCCGAGAAGTTGGCCTCGCCGATCACGTGCAGGCCCGGCACCGTGGACATCAGGTTGTAGTCCACCCAGAGGCCGCCCATCGTGTAGTGCACGGCGGGGTAGATGCGCATGGGCCGCTGGTACGGGTTCTCGCCCGTGATGGTGGCGTACATGTCGAAGAGGTTGCCGTAGCGCTCGGCGATCTTCGGCTGGCCGATGCGCTTGATGGCGTCGGCGAAGTCCAGGTACACGCCGCGGCCTCCGGGGCCCACGCCCTTGCCGGCGTCACAGGCCTCTTTGGCGGCGCGGCTCGAGACGTCGCGGGGCGCGAGGTTGCCGTAGCTGGGGTACTTGCGCTCGAGGATGTAGTCGCGCTCGGCCTCGGGCACCTGATCGGGCGCGCGGGTGTCTCCGGCCTTCTTGGGCACCCACACCCGGCCGTCGTTGCGGAGGCTCTCGGACATCAGCGTCAGCTTCGACTGGTAGTCGCCCGACACCGGAATGCAGGTGGGGTGAATCTGGGTGAAGCAGGGGTTGGCGAAGCCGGCGCCCTTCTTGTGCGCGCGGTAGGCGGCGGTGACGTTGCAGCCCTTGGCGTTGGTCGAGAGGTAGAAGACGTTGCCGTAGCCGCCGGTGGCGAGCACCACCGCGTCGGCCGCCCAGGCCTCGATCTTCCCGTCGACGAGATCGCGCGTGACGATGCCGCGCGCGTGGCCGTCAACCACCACCAGGTCGAGCATCTCGTGGCGGGTGTGCATCTTCACGTTGCCGAGCCCGACCTGCCGCTCGAGCGTCTGGTAGGCGCCGATGAGCAGCTGCTGGCCGGTCTGGCCGCGCGCGTAGAAGGTGCGTGACACCTGCGCGCCGCCGAAGGAGCGGTTGTCGAGCAGGCCGCCGTACTCACGGGCGAAGGGCACGCCCTGCGCGACGCACTGGTCGATGATGTTCACGCTGACTTCGGCGAGCCGGTAGACGTTCGACTCACGCGCGCGCCACTCGCCACCCTTCACGGTGTCGTAGAAGAGGCGGAAGGCCGAGTCGCCGTCGTTGCGGTAGTTCTTGGCCGCGTTGATGCCGCCCTGGGCCGCGATGGAGTGCGCGCGCCGGGGGCTGTCCTGGAAGCAGAAGGCGTCGACCCCGTAGCCGAGCTCCGCCAGGGTGGCGGCCGCCGACGCGCCGGCGAGGCCGGTGCCGACGACGATGATCTTGTACTTGCGCTTGTTGGCCGGGTTCACCAGCTTCATGTCGAAGCGGTGCTTGGTCCAGCGCTGCTCGATGGGTCCGGTGGGGCTCTTGCTGTCGAGGTTCATGGCTTGATGATTCCTGCGAGGACGGCGACGGGAATGCTGATGAAGGCCGCGCACAGGCCGTAGCCCACGACGACCGACATGTTCTTGAGCCACGGCGTCCAGCGCTTGCCCCAGAGGCCGAGGTGCTGGAACAGCGAGTAGATGCCGTGCGAGAGGTGCGAGGCCAACAGCAGCTGGCCGACGATGTAGAAGCCGGCGATCAGCGGGTTCTTGAAGCCCTGAATCAGCATGTCGTAGGGGCTGAAGGCGCCGCCGGGCCCCAGGCTGTCGGTGACGCTGACCACGCGCAGGGTGAAGTGGGCGATGTGGTAGGCGAAGAAGGCGGCGATCACGAGCCCCGAGAGGATCATCGTCTTCGAGGCCATCGAGGCCGGCGTCTTGTTCTCGTAGGCGTAGGCGACCGGGCGCGCGGCCTTGTTGAGGGCGGTGCTGCGCACGGCGAAGTAGAAGTGCAGGGGAATGGCCAGGAAGAGCGCCGACCGCGCGCCCCACAGCAGCACCGGGTTGCCCTTGAGCGTCGCGGCGTAGGCGTTGAACGCGTCACGGCCCACGAAGGCGAGCAGGTTGCCGGCGAGGTGGCCCATGATGAAGACCCACAGCCCCAGGCCGGTGGCGGCCATGACGACCTTCGACCCCACCGAGCTCATCGCGAACTTCACGAGCGAGCCCACGAGGTCTTCTCCCTGGCCCGCTTTCAGCTCCGCCGCATCGGACATGCACGTCTCCTTTGATTCCCAAACGATTGACCGAGGAGTTCATACCCACGGCCGCGAGCATCAGCCACGCTCCTCTTCCATGGAGCGCGGGCCGAGCAACAGCAAAATCACCCCGACCTGTGAGCGCTGGTGATGCACAGCGGGTTGTCGCGAGGGGTCTTGCCCCATATGAGAAGCCATGGGCGGTGAGGCAGGCACCAGCGAGCTGGGCACGGACGGCAAGCCGCTCGAGTGCCCCGCGCCGGTCTCGCTGCGGCGCGAGGTGCGCTTCGCGACGCCCATCGCGCTGACGGTGATGGCGGCGATGATGCCGGCGACGGTGGTGATCCCCGTCATTCGCCCGCTGGTGGCCTCGGGGTGGCCCGGGCAGGAGTGGGTGTTTCACGCCTTCATGGCGGTGAACCTGCTGGGCGCGTGTCTGGTGGGGCCGGCGTTGGCGGTGTGGGCCGACCGCCTGGGCCGCCGGCGGGTGTTGGCGGGCGGCCTGGCGGTGCTCGACGGGGTGATGATCGCCCTGGTGGCGCTGAAGCCGCCGCTGGCGGTGATGCTGGGGCTGCGCTTCGTGCAGGGCGCGGCGAGCGTGGGCGCGGTGTCGATCCTCATGGGCGCGGCGCGTGGGCGCCACGGGGGCTCGGCGGCGACCGGCCTGGTCGGGAGCGCGGTGATCATGGCGCTGGTGGTGGGCATTCCGCTCGGCGCGATCCTCGGGCGGAACGATCCGGCGCTCCCACTGCTGGTGGGCGGCGGCGTGGGCGTGCTCGCGGGCCTCTCGTCGTTGGTGGTGCTCCCCGATGGCCTGTCGTCGGCCATGTCGGGGCGCGCGGTGTGGAAGAGCGCGGGCGTGCGGCTGCCGGTGGTGGTGGTGGGGCTCGAGCGCTTCTCGGTGGGCGCCTTCACCGTGACGCTCCAGCTGTTCGCCTTTCACGTGCTCCAGGTGCCCGACGGCACGGTGAGCCGGTGGTTCACGATCTTCCTGGTGACGTTCGCGCTCGCGACGTTGCCGCTGACGAGGGTAGGGGACCGGGTGAACCGGTACACGCTGATCTCGGCGGGCGCGATGGTGTACGGCATGATGTTCTTCTCGCTGCTGGCGCTCGACGCGAGGTGGATTCCGGTGGTGCTGGCGGTGGGCGGCGTGGCCTCGGCGGCGATCTACGGGCCGAGCCTGTCGCTGGTGAGCCGCGCGGTGCCCGTTGAGGCGCGGGCGTCTGCGATGGGGCTGATGAACGCCGCGGGCACCTTCGGCATGTTCGTCGGCAACCTCGTCGCCGGAGCAGTGGCCGCCATCGCGTTGTCGTCAGGCTTCGACCGGCCGGCGGCATACAGCGCCGTCTTCGCGGTCGCGGGCGCCAGTCAGGTGCTCAGCGCGGTGGTCTCGCGGTCGTTTCGACCGCGGTGAAAGCGGTCTGGGTGCGGTCGGCCCAACGCCAGCCGTGGCGTGCTCAGCGCAGCTTCATCGCGAAGCCGCCTTCACCGACGGGCCCGTGCAGATCTGCCCAGGTCACCTGCTTCAAGCTGGCGCGCAGCGCGTTCAGCTCAGCCGGAGCACAGGTGCCGCGCACGAGGTGAAGCGAGGCGCCCGCCAGCCGCGCACGACACGCCAGCAGCGGGCCGAGCCCATCGAAGCTCCTGATGGTGAGCTTCTTGAGCTTCGAGAGGTGCGGCGACTGGGCGAGCGCCTCGAGCGCTCCCGCGTCGCTCAGGTCGAGTGAGGTGAGGGGGTTGTTCTCGAGCACCTGCGTCACGTCGAGCTGCACGTCCTGCAGCTTGAGGTGCTCGAGCTCGGTCCAGGGTGGAGCCGCGAAGAGCGCGTGCAGATCGGCGGCGGCCGGGCTCGGTCCTCCCGTGTCGTTGATGAGCTCGAGCCCGTGGAGCGGCAGTTTCAGCGCCCGCGCCTTCAATCGGGTCGTGCCCAACGTGAGATGGCGCAGGCGCGTCAGCCGCTTGCTCACCTGCCCGAACGTGGCCAGGCCGTGCGTACAGGTGAGGCGGGTCAGCAGCTCGAGCCCGTCCAACCCGGGGACCTCGGCCAGCCACGACGCATCACGCGTGGTCTGGATCTTCAGGTGGCGGAGGAACCGGCACGCCGGGCTGGCCAACACCTGCCCCAGCGCGGGCGCGTTTCGTTCGTCCGATCGTTGCGCCGTGACGGTGAGGGTGTCGACGAAGCCCAGCCGCCATTCGAACGACATCGCCTGGAGGTCGCGCGTCGCGAGACCGAACGACCTCTGGAGCTTCGTGGTGAGCTCGAGCTCCAGCAGGCTGTCGGCCTTGTTCGGGCTCGCCTGGAGGCTGATCAACGAGCCCAGCGCGTCGCCCTGCTCCGCGAGCGCGTCGGCGTGTACGAGCAGCCGGTCGAGCGCATCGCGAGCGCCCGTGAGCGCGCGCGTAAACTCACTCGCTGAGAAGTTCATCGGCCCAGTGTCTTCGAAAGCAGCGGCCGCCGGAAGGCGCGACGGCCCACGAACTTGCAGACATTCGTCCGTTTCGCCGGTACGAACGCGCGCGTTTCACGAGCCCCACATCACGGCCAGGAGTCGACATGAAAATCCACGAGTATCAGGGCAAGCAGATCTTCAAGAAGTACGGAGTCCCCGTGCCGCGCGGCATCGTGGTGCGCTCGGCCGACGACGCCGAGAAGGCCGCGAAGGAGCTCGGCACCAAGGTCACCGTCGTCAAGGCGCAGATCCACGCCGGCGGTCGCGGCAAGGGCGGCGGCGTGAAGCTCGCCAAGAGCCCCGCCGAGGCCCGGACGATCGCCTCGCAGATCCTCGGCATGATGCTCAAGACCGTGCAGACCGGGCCCGAGGGCCAGAAGGTGCAGACGCTGTACATCGAGGAGGGCCTCGACATCGACAAGGAGTTCTACCTCGGCGTCACCCTCGACCGCGCCACCAGCCGCATCACCTTCATGGCCTCGACCGAGGGCGGCGTGGAGATCGAAGAGGTCGCCGAGAAGCACCCCGAGAAGATCCTGCGCGAGGCCGTCGACCCGGCCGTCGGCTTCCAGCCGTTCCAGGGCCGCAAGCTCGCCTACGGCCTCGGCCTCTCGGGCGACTCGGTCAACGCCTTCGTGAAGTTCTGCACCGCGCTCTACCGCGCGTACATGGAGACCGACGCCGCGCTCGCCGAGATCAACCCGCTGGTGCGCCTGAAGGACGGCTCGATTCTCGCCCTCGACTCGAAGATGACCTTCGACGACAACGCGCTCTACCGTCAGAAGGAAGTCGTCGAGATGCGCGACATCGCCGAAGAGGACGAGCGCGAGGCCAAGGCCAAGGAGTTCGACCTCGCCTACATCGCGCTGTCGGGCAACATCGGCTGCATGGTGAACGGCGCCGGCCTCGCCATGGCGACGATGGACACCATCAAGCTCGTCGGCGGGGAGCCGGCCAACTTCCTCGACGTGGGCGGCGGCGCGACGAAAGAGAAGGTGACGGCCGCGTTCAAGCTGATCCTCGCCGATCCCGCCGTGAAGGCGGTGCTGGTGAACATCTTCGGCGGCATCATGAAGTGCGACGTCATCGCCGAGGGCATCGTCGCGGCGGCCAAAGAGGTGCAGCTGAAGATCCCCCTGGTGGTGCGCCTCGAGGGCACCAACGTCGAGCTGGGGAAGAAGATTCTCGCGAACTCTGGCCTGAAGATCACGCCAGCAGACAACCTCCGCCAGGCGGCCGAGAAGGCCGTCGCCGCGCTGAAGAGCTGAAAGGACTTTCGACCATGAGCATTCTCGTCAACGCAGAGACCCGCCTCCTCGTTCAGGGCATCACCGGCTCGGCCGGCTCGTTCCACGCCAAGCAGTGCATGGAGTACGGCACCAACCTCGTCGCCGGCGTCACGCCCGGCAAGGGTGGCCAGCTGTTCGAGGGCAAGGTGCCCATCTTCGACACCGTCGAGCAGGCCATGAAGGCCACCGGCGCCAACGCCTCGGTCGTCTTCGTGCCGCCGCCGTTCGCCGCCGACTCGATCATGGAAGCGGCCGAGGCCAAGATGCCGCTCGTCATCACCATCACCGAGGGCATTCCGGTGAACGACATGGTGAAGGCCAAGCGCTACCTCCAGGGCACCGGCACGCGCCTCATCGGCCCGAACTGCCCCGGCGTCATCACCCCCGGCGGCAAGTGCAAGATCGGCATCATGCCCGGCCACATCCACAAGCCCGGCCGCATCGGCGTGGTGTCGCGCTCCGGCACGCTCACCTACGAGGCGGTGTTTCAGCTCACCAGCCTCGGCCTCGGGCAGTCCACCGCCGTCGGCATCGGCGGCGACCCCGTCAACGGCACCAACTTCATCGACGTGCTCAAGCTCTTCAACGACGACCCCGAGACCGACGCGGTGATCATGATCGGCGAGATCGGCGGCAGCGCGGAAGAAGAGGCCGCGGCCTGGGTGCAGGCGAACTTCAAGAAGCCCATCGCCGGCTTCATCGCGGGCGCCAGCGCGCCTCCGGGCAAGCGCATGGGCCACGCCGGCGCGATCATCGCCGGGGGCAAGGGCACCGCCGCCGAGAAGGTGAAGGCCATGAGCGCCGCCGGCTACGTGATGGCCGCGTCGCCCTCGGAGCTCGGCACCACGCTCCAGGAAGCCATGAAGCGCAAGGGCATGAAGGCCTGAGCTTCGCCTGAGCCGTCTGCAACCCCAACGGGCGCCGGTCCTCCACGCAGGAGGGCCGGCGCTTCGTCGTTCGAGGTCTCGTCAACGAGCGCTTGCCGAAGGCGCCGTTCCGCGCGAAATCGAACGCACCATGGCCAGCCCCGCCCACTCCCTCGACTTCGAGCGCCCCCTGCTGGAGCTCGAGAAGAAGATCGGTGATCTGCGCAGCATCTCGCGCTCCGGCGCCGTCGACATGACGGTCGAGATCGGCCGGCTCGAGAAGAAGGCGAAGAAGCTCCAGGAGGAGATCTTCAACGAGCTCTCGCGCTGGCAGATCGTTCAGCTCTCGCGGCACAACGCGCGCCCGTACTTCCTGGACTACGTGAACTTCCTCTTCACCGACTACTGCGAGCTCGCGGGCGATCGGCTGTTCGGAGAAGACCCGTCGCTGATCGGCGGCTTCGCGCGCTTCGACGGCGTGCCGGTGATGGTGATGGGCCACCAGAAGGGCCGCAGCACCAAAGAGAACATGCTGCGCAACTTCGGCATGCCGCGGCCCGAGGGCTACCGGAAGGCCAAGCGCCTCTTCGAGCTGGCGGCCCGCTTCAACCGGCCCATCCTCACCTTCGTCGACACCCCCGGCGCGTACCCCGGCATCGGCGCCGAGGAGCGCGGTCAGGCCGAGGCCATCGCCACCAACCTCGAGGTCATGGCCGGCCTGCCGGTGCCGGTGATCAGCACGGTGATCGGCGAGGGCGGCTCGGGCGGCGCGCTGGCCATCGGCGTCGGCAACCGCGTGCTGATGATGCAGTACAGCATCTACTCGGTGATCTCGCCCGAGGGCTGCGCCTCGATTCTCTTCCGCGACGCCACCCGCGCCGACAAGGCCGCCGAGGCGCTCAAGCTGGTGGCGACCGATCTGAAGGCGCTGGGGGTGGTGGACGAGGTGATCGTCGAGCCCGCCGGCGGCGCGCACCGCAACCCGGCCCAGGCCGCCGAGTCGCTGGGCGCGGCCCTCAAGAAGCACCTGCGCGAGCTCACCAAACTCAAGCCTGATCAGCTCGTCGACGATCGCTACGACAAGTTCCGCGCGCTCGGCGTCTTCTCGGGGAAGTAGCGAGATGACGCGGCCGCTCATCGTCGCCATCGACGGCCCTGCCGGCGCGGGCAAGTCGACCGTCTCGAAGATCCTCGCCAGGCGGCTTGACTTCACCCTCGTCGACACCGGCGCGATCTACCGCTGCGTGGCGCTCGAGGCCCGCCGCCAGGGCATCGCGCTCGACGATGACGCCAGGCTCGAGGGGCTGCTGGGCAAGCTCACGGTCTCGTTTCACGTCGAGGGCGAGATCAACCGCGTCTTCATCGAAGGCGAAGACGTGTCAGAGGCCATTCGCACGCCCGAGATCTCGCTGGCGGCCTCGTCGGTGTCGAGCCGGCCCGTGGTGCGCAACCACCTGCTCGAGGTGCAGCGGCGGCTGGCGCTCTCGGCCACGCACGGCGCGATCCTCGAGGGGCGCGACATCGGCACCGTCGTCTTCCCCGACGCCGACGTGAAGGTCTTCCTCTTCGCCAACCCCGAGATCCGCGCCCACCGGCGCTTCGAGGAGCTCTTCCAGAAGGGCACCGAGAAGCCGATCGATCAGGTGCTCGACGAGCAGAACCGGCGCGACAAAGAGGACTCGCAGCGTGAGGTGGCGCCGCTCAAGCCGGCCGCCGACGCCGTGCAGATCGACTCCACCGAGCTCCCGCTGTCCGAGGTGGTGCAGCAGATCGAAGATCTGGTGCAGAGTCGGCGGCGTGCGTAACGCGGTCACGCTCGTCCTCGTGCTGGTTGGGCAGGGCGCCCTGGCCCACGGGACGCCGCCGCAGACCTTGAGCGTGTCGGCCAGCCCGTTCGCGCCCGGCGGCCTGGTCGCCAGCACCACCTTCGGCCTGCTCGTCACCGAGGACCGCTGCACCTGGCAGTGGGTCTGCCCCGATCAGCTCGAGCTGGGCGCCCGGGAGCAGCCGGTGTGGTTCGTCGCGCCCTCGGGCACCCTCTTCGCCGGCGCGCTCTCGGGCCTCTCGGTGAGCCGCGATCGGGGCTGCTCCTTCACCAGGGAGCCCTTCTTTCAAGAGGCCGGGCCCGCCGACTTCGCGTTCTCCGACGGGAGGCTCTACGTCGCCACCGGGAAATTCGGCGCCACCAACGGCCTGGCGGTCTCGGAGGACGACGGCCGCACCTTCAGGTGGACGCCGCTGCGCGAAGCGCTCGCTTTCTTCAGCGCGGTGAAGGTCGCGCCGTCTCGGCCCCAGCGCGTCTACGCCTCGAGCTGGTACTTCGAGCCCCGCCGCGCGCGCCTGTCGATCAGCGACGACGGCGCCCAGACGTTCACCCACCTCGACGTCCCGCAGCTCCTGGCGCCCGGCAGCGTCTTCACGGTGCACGGCGTCTCTGCGACCGACCCCGAGCTGATCTTCGCGTCGGTGACCGACGACGCGGTGACGCCGGTGCGCTCGACGCTGCTGCGGAGCCTCGACGCCGGCCGCACCTTCTCGGTCGTGTTGCAGGCCGAGGGAAGGGTGACGAGCCTCGCGCAGGACGGCGATCACTGGTGGGTCTCGGTGGGTGACCGTGTGTTCGCCTCGCCCGAGGGGCTGTCGTTCTCGCTGCTCCCCAGCCCGAAGGAGCGGGCGTGCGTGAGCCGGGTGGGGGCGCAGACGCTGGTGTGCGGCCGGCCCCAGACCGACGGCTATTCGCTGGCCATCGCAGGCGCGCCCGTGGAGCCGCTGCTGACGTGGGATCGCATCTCGGGGCCCATCGCCTGTCCAGCCGGGTCGCCGTCGGCCTCGCGGTGTGAGGCCCGCTGGCCGGTGGAGCGCTCGGAGCTGGGCCTTCCACCCGAACATGTTGCAGCCTGTGGCGAGCCGCCCAGGCCGGTGACGATGAGGTCGGGGTGTGAGGCCGGCGCGGGCGCTGCCCACCTGGCGGTGCTCGTCTTCTTCCTCAGGCGGCGCAGGAGAGTAGAGTCAGGGGGCCGATGAAGCTGGCTCCCGACGAATTCACGGGTCGAAGCTACGGGAAGTACGAGGTGCTCTGCCGCCTGGCCGTTGGAGGCATGGCGGAGATCTTCCTCGGCTTTGCCCGTACGGGGCCTTTTGCCAATCGTCCGGTGGTGCTGAAGAACATTCTGCCGGAGCAGCGCGAAGACCCCGTCGCGCTGCAGATGCTGCTCGACGAGGCCCGCGTCACCGCCACGCTCTCGCACGCCAACGTCGCGCAGGTCGTCGATCTCGAGCGCGCCGGCGAAGACGTGCTGATGGTGATCGAGTTCATTCAGGGCGCGAACCTCGAAGAGATCGTCGAGGCGTGGACGAAGCAGAGCGAGCCGGTGCCGTTGGGCTTCGCGCTGGCTGCGGTTCGTGAGGCCGCGCAAGGGCTGGCGCACGCGCACCTGCACAAAGACGCTCGCGGGCAGGCGCAGCCGATCGTGCACCGCGACGTCACGCCCCGGAACATCATGACGGGCTTCGACGGCGCCACGAAGATGCTCGACTTCGGCATCGCGCGGGCGATGGGCGCGCAGCGGCGCACCGTGGCGGGCATGGTGCGCGGCACCACCGCGTACATGTCGCCGGAGCAGGCGGTGGGCAAAGATCTCGATCCGCGCAGCGATCTCTTCTCGCTCGGCATCATCTTTCACGAGCTGCTGACCGGCCAACGCCTCTTCCTGCGTGGGAACGCGGGCGCCGAGATGGCGGCGGTGTACGAGTCCGAGATTCCGCTGCCGTCGAAGGTGAACCGGCGCGTGCCCAGGGCGCTCGACACGGTGGTGATGAAGGCGCTCGAGCGCAACCGCGACAAGCGCTACCAGTCGGCCGTCGATCTGATTCGTGAGCTGTCACTCGCCGCCGGCTCGACCGCCTGGGCGAAGGAGCGCTGCGCCGAGATGGTGAAGGAGCGCTTCGCCGAGCGCCTGCGCAACATGGAGAAGCTGCTCACGCGCGTGCCCCGCGAGGTGGCGGGCTCGACCGATCAGCACGCCGCGATGCAGGAGCCCTCTGAAGGGCGCACGGTGATGGTGCAGCGCCCGCTGGGGCCGACCCCGGGGCCTGCGCTGGGCGACTCTCCGGTGCGAACGCTGATCGAGTCAGGCCCTGCCGTCGCCGAGCTGCGCAACCAGGCGCGGAAGATCATGAGCGAGCGCGAGCAGGCCGGGCCGACGGGTGAGGCTCCGGAGGTGGTGAGCGCACGGGCCCCGCCGATGCCGGTCGAGCCGAAGGCCTCGAGGCTCGGGCTGCCCACCGTGCCCGGGAGCCCCGGCCGTCAGGTGACGCCGGTGCCCCAGCCCGCGAAGCCCGCCACGCCGTCGTCGCCGACCAAGGCGCGCCAGGGCACGCCCCCGCCGCAGGCGAGCTTGAACGACGAGCTCTTTGGCGACCTTGACGGCAAAGAGGAGAGCACCCGGGTGTTCGAGGGGCAGCGCAAGTCGCTGCGCGAGCTTCAGAGCGTCTCGACCGACCCGGCGAGGCGGGCCGCCGGGCGACGCAGCGAGCCCTCGCGCGCTCCGGTCGTCATCGCCGCGCTGCTGGCGCTGATCCTTGGCGCGGGCGGCGGCGTGTTCCTCTACGCCACCATGAAGAAGCCCGAGGGCGGCGCGCTGGGGCGGCTCTCGCTGAGCAGCGACCGCCCGGTGTCGGTCGTCTTCATGGGGCAGGCCATCGGCCAGACGCCCCTCGTCTCGTGGGTGCCGGCGGGCAGCCACACCTTCCAGTTGAAAGAGGCCGACGGCACCGTGCGAACGGTCACCATCGAGGTCGCGCCGGGGAAGCTGGTCGAGCACACCGTGGCCCTCGATTCGCTCGCCAAGCTGCCATAGAGCGGCGGCATGCTCCCCATCCTGACGCTGTGCGCCCTGGTGGCCGGCAACATGCCGCCCCCCAACCGTCAACCGGCTCCGGTCGCGAAGGCCGAAGAGAAGAAGGCCGAAGAGAAGAAGGTCGACGCGAAGAAGGCGGCCGAGGCGAAGGCGTTCGCCGCCACCGTCGAGGTCGATCTGAAGCGCCTGTGGGTGCGCAGCTCGACGGCCGAGTGGATCAAGGCGACCTACATCACCGACGACACCGAGCGGAACGCGGCGGCGATGAACGAAGACGCCATGGCCTACCTCGGCCAGGCCATCAAGAAGGCCCAGGCGTACAAGGGCACCAAGCTCGACCCCGAGACCGAGCGCCTGCTGCTGCTGCTGTCGACCTCGCAGTCGCTCCCCGCGCCGTCAGACGCGGCGCTGCGCACCGAGCTGGCGAACACCGCCGCGAAGCTCGAGGGCCTCTACGGCAAGGGCAAGTGGTGCGGTGAGGGCTACGCGCCCGGCAAAGACGCCGAGGCCGACAAGAAGCGCTGCAAAGATCTGAGCGCGCTCTCGGCGGTGCTCCAGAAGGTCTCTGAGAAGAAGGCCCCCAGCTACGACGAGCAGTACGAGGCCTGGCGCGGCTGGCACGAGACCTCGAAGGAGATGCGGCCCCTCTACACCCGGCTCGTCGAGCTCTCGAACCAGGGCGCGAAGGAGATCGGCTCGAAGGATCTCGGAGAGCTGTGGCGCAGCTCGTACGACATGACGCCCGCGCAGTTCGAGACCGAGACCGACCGCCTGTGGAACCAGGTCAAGCCGCTCTACGATCAGCTCCACTGCTACGTGCGCGGCAAGCTCTCGAAGAAGTACGGCGCCGACAAGGTCTCGGCCTCGGGCCCGATCCCCGCGCACCTCCTGGGCAACATGTGGGCGCAGGAGTGGTCGAACGTCTACCCGATGGTCGAGCCCTACGCCGGCCAGCCCAGCCTCGACGTGACGGCGGGCCTGCAGAAGCTCCAGAAGGCCAGGAAGCTCGACGAGGTCGGCCTGGTGCGCATCGGCGAGAAGTTCTTCACCTCGCTCGGCTTCGACCCGCTCCCGGCCACCTTCTGGGAGCGCAGCCAGTTCAAGAAGCCGCAGGACCGTGAGGTGGTCTGTCACGCCAGCGCGTGGGACGTGACCTTCTCGAACGACCTGCGCATCAAGATGTGCGTGAAACTCGACGAGGAGGACCTGATCACCGTCCACCACGAGCTGGGGCACAACTACTACTTCATGCAGTACTGGCAGAAGCCGGTGCTCTTCCAGCAGGGCGCCAACGACGGCTTCCACGAGGCCATCGGCGACGCGCTGACCCTGTCGATCACGCCGCAGTACCTGAAGGACCTCGGCCTCATCACCACGCTGCCCAAAGACGACAAGGGCGTCATCAACGTGCAGATGAAGGACGCGCTCGAGAAGATCGCCTTCCTGCCGTTCGGCCGAATGATCGATCAGTGGCGGTGGGACGTGTTCAGCGGCCGCGTGCCGCCTGCGCAATACAACCAGCACTGGTGGGCGCTGCGGCTGAAGTACCAGGGCATCGCGCCGGCGAAGGGCGCGCGCGGCGAAGACTTCTTCGACCCGGGCGCGAAGTACCACATCCCCGCGAACGTCCCGTACATGCGGTACTTCCTCGCGCGCATCCTCCAGTTCCAGTTCCACCGCGCGATGTGCCAGGCGGCGGGCCACCAGGGGCCGCTCCACACCTGCAGCGTCTATGGCAACAAGGCCGCAGGCGCGAAGCTCAAGGCCATGCTCGAGCTCGGCGCGTCGAAGCCCTGGCCCGACGCGCTCGAGGTGATGACGGGCCAGCGCGAGATGGATGCCTCGGCCCTCGTCGACTACTTCGCGCCCCTCCAGGCGTGGCTGGCCGAGCAGAACAAGGGCCAGCGCTGCGGCTGGGAAGCCCCCGCCGCCCGCTAAGTCGCCTCGCGTCGACTCCCAAAGGTTCGGAAACAGGGTGTTTTCTGCCCTGTTTTCAGCGCCCTTTTGTCCGGGGCGCGTTTGGTGTTCATCGTGCCCCGGGCGTTGGGCCTCCTCGAAGGAGCACCGATGAAGATGGTGGACGTGGGCGCGAAGGCGAAGACGGAGCGGGTCGCAGTGGCGCGGGGCCGGCTGCGCATGTCGAGCCAGGCGCTGACCGCGATTCGAGAGCGCACCGTCGAGAAGGGTGACGTGCTGGCTGCGGCGCGGGTGGCGGCGATCATGGGCGCGAAGAAGACGCCCGACCTCGTGCCCCTCTGCCACCCCATCAGCCTCTCGGGGGTCGAGGTCGACCTCTCGGTCGGGTCGGTGGGGGTGGACATCAAGGTCACCGTGAAGACAGTGGAGCGTACCGGCGTCGAGATGGAGGCGCTCACGGCGGTCTCGGCGGCGGCGCTCACGGTCTACGACATGTTGAAGTCCACCGACCGCGGCATGGTCATCGAGGCGGTGCAGCTCGAGCACAAGAGCGGCGGTCGCTCTGGCGTGTGGACGCGGGCCGATCAGGCCCAGGCGAAGTTGAAGTCGAGGAGGAAGACGTGACGGCTCTGTTGCTCTCGCTCGCGCTGGCCGCGATCCCCGTCGATCCCCTCGTGCCGGGGAGCCCCGCCGTCCTTCGCGGGCACACCGACGTGGTGACGGCGGTGGCGTTCAGCCCCGATGGCAAGACGATCGCTTCGGGCAGCCGCGACAAGACCGTGCGCCTGTGGAGCCTCGAGACCGGCGCGGTGCTCCAGACCATCGAGGGTTCCCGCGAGCAGCCCATCTCGATCGTCTTCTCGGCCGACGGCAAGCGCCTGGCCATCGCCGACTCGTCCTTCGAGGTGCGGGTGATCGAGCTGCCGGCCGGCACCGTCGCCCAGACCCTGGTGCACCCCGACACGCTCTCGCAGGTGGCCTTCGACCCCGCCGGCGCGCGGTTGATGGTGACCGGCTTCAACGGCAACGGGGGCCTGTACTCGCTCAAGGACGGCAAGAAGCTCTACAGCCTGCGCGCCAACTCGGTGGGCATGCTGCCTGACGGGAAAGAGGCGATCGTGGCGACCTCCGATCACTTCTTCAAGACGGTCGAGCTCAAGAGCGGCAAGCTGCGACAGCCGGTGTCGACCGACACGCAGTCACCGGTGGTGGTGGTCTCACGCGACGGCTCGACGCTCGTGACCTGGAGCCCGAGCGCGCCTGAGGTTCGGGTGTGGGACCGCAAGACGGGCAAGGTGACGAGCACGCTGACGCCGCCCGCGCCCGACGCGCTGATGCCCGAGAAGCGGCAGACCAACGAGCTGGTCTCGGTGGTGATCTCGAACGACGGCAAGCGGCTGGTGACCTCGGCGGCCGATCGCGTAGTGCGGGTGTGGGATCTCACCCAGGGCACGATCGTCAAGACGTTCCCCGTTCAGCAGCAGGTGAAGGTGGCGCTGTCTCCTGACGGCGCCTGGGTCGCCGCGGGTGACACCGGCACCGTGAAGCTGTTCAAGCTCAGCGCCGACTGAGCAGCGCGCCCGGGCCCAGGGCGTCGAAGAGGAACGCCGCCAGCACCAGCGCGTGTGAGATCTCACCGCGCTTCACCAGCGCCCCGATGGCCTCGCGCTCGGCGAGCACCACCTCGATGTCTTCGCTGCCGTCCTGGTGGCCGTCGTGCACCTTTCGGCAGTCGCGGGCGAGGTAGGAGTGCAGCCGGTTGGTCTGGATGGCCGGGTTCGGAAGCGAGGTGCCCAGCCATTCCACTGCGCCTGGAACGTACCCGGTCTCCTCTTCCAGCTCGCGCAGGGCCGCGGCCTGGGGGTCTCGTTCTTCTGGGTCCACCATGCCGCCGGGGATCTCGAGGGTGTTCGACCAGGTGCCGAAGCGGAACTGCCGCACCAGGACGACGCGCTGTTCGGTGGTGAGCGCGATCACGTTGACCCAGTCAGGACATCGGAGCACCGTGCGGACGTACTCGGCTCCATCCAGTGGGGCGGTGACGTCGAGCGTTTGGGCCGTGAAGATGCGAAAGTCCTTCTCAGCGCGGGTCCGGAGCAGGTTCCACGGGCGTGGTTCGGGCATGGCGCGGGTATCGCACGAGGCCGCGTCGTGCGTGGAGTGGTCGATGCCTCACCTCGAGAGGAGCCAGTGCCGATGATCCCCCTCGACGCTGCCAGCGCAGTGGTGGTGCTCGAGCTCGAGCGCGCCTACGGCCTGGGGTTCGTCGCGCCCAACGGGCGCATCGTCACCAACTTCCACGTGGTGGCGAACGAGAAGGAGATCACCGCGCACCTGGCCGACGGGCGAACGCTGCCGGTGCAGGCGGTGTGCGCGGTCGATCTGAAGCGCGATCTCGCGGTGCTCGACGTCGGCCTGCTCGACGCGTCGCCGGTGCGGCCGGGCGGGGTGAAGCTCTCGACCGAGGGCCAGACCATCTTCGTCTTCGGCCTGGTGGCCAGCGAAGATCGCCTGCGGTGGGTCGAGGCCACGCTGGGCCCTGCGCAGGTGGTGGGCCCGGGCCTGACCGTCTACACGCTCGAAGGCCCGATTCCCCCTGACGCCTCGGGCAGCCCGCTGGTCGGCGCCGACGGAGCGGTGCTCGGCGTGGTGACGATGGCCGAGAGCGACGACGGGGTGGTGGCGCTGGGCGTGCCGTGGAAGCACGTCGAGCCGTTGATGCCGCTGAACCAACAGCTCCCGCTCACCTCGTTGAGCCGGCCCCGCCGAGGCCCGTCACGCCAGGTGCCGCAGCACCCGCTCACCTTGCTCGACGGCTCGAACCTCGCGGGGCTCGAGGCCACCACGCGCGCCATCGCGTCGGCGATTGAGCAGGGCGCGCCCGCCTACAACGACGGCGACATCGAGAAGTGCTTCCGGCTCTACCAGCACGCGGCGCGGCAGCTGATCGACACCCGCTCTGACTGCCCCGGCGTGCAGACGGCGCTCCGAGACGGCCTCAAGCGCGCCGGCGGGCTGATGGACGTCGATCACCAGGCCTGGGCGATGCGCGACACCTTCGACGGGCTGCTGACGGTGATCGAGAAGTTCATGCGGGCGCGGCTCGGGCTGGGCGTCGCCAACCCGACCGGCAAGCCGACGCTCCTCAACTGACTCACGGCCAGACCAGCGGCTCGGTCGCGCCGGTCGCGCGCTTGACCTCGAGCTCCGCTGGCGCGCCCTTGAAGCGCACCCGGGCCAGCGCGTGGGGCAGGGCAGGCGCGCCGTCGACGGTGAGCACCACGTCACCCGGCTGGAGCTTCCCGTCGCCCACCACCACCGCCGCGCCAGGCGGGCGCTTCGCCAACGCCACCGCCTGAAGCTCGGTCACCCCCGGCGCCATCAGGCGGGCCCGGTTCTGCAGCACGATCTCGCGCTGGAGCGCATCGCCGCCGTCCTCTTCGGCGCCCAGCCACTGGGCCGACGCCGGCGTGGCGGCGAACACCACCGCGCTGGCGGCGCTGACCGGGCGGCTGACCGCGTGACCGGCGGCGTGACGCGCGACGCCCGCGACGATCGTCTCCAGCAGCCCGGTCAACTGCGGCGCAGGGTCCCACTCGGCCTCGGGCGGGGGCACCTGGAACGGGTCGACCGTCACCTGGCCCGACAGCTCGATGAGCGCAGTGGAAGACGACGGGTGCAGCAGCTCGCCGCGCACCAGCCAGGTCGTCTCTTCAGACGCGGTCGCGCCCTGGCGCTGTCCCTTCGTTGACTCGGTCTGCATCGACGAGCTGGCGACCCGGCGCTCGATCGACACCCGCAGCACCGCGCCCTGCTCGGGCCGCGAGCCGGCCTTCAGCAGCACGGGGATGGCGTCGCTGGCCACCCACGCGTTGTCCACCTCGGGCTTGGTCACCTTGAACTCGGTGGGCCCGTAGAACGCGAGCTTGTCCCCGGCCTCTGCCACCGCGCGATCGAGGCTGCGCTGCGACAGCTCGAAGACGCGGGCCGCCGACTTCTCGGCGCCGCTGAGGGCGACCGGGTAGACGAACACCGTGGTCAGCTCGAGCGGCTGGGGTGGCGCCTTCACCACCTTCGAGAGCCCCGAACACCCACACACCCACGCCATCGCCGCCGCCACGACGAGCCCGCGCTTCATTCCGCCTCCCGAAAAAAAACCGAGTGCCGGCCTGTTCCGCTTTCCTCACTCGAGCACGTCCTCGGGGCCCCAGAGAGCACCACGAATCTTGTGTCGGGAGGACCGCGAACGGGCCGGCACTCACCCTCTGAGTAACATGGTTGATCGGCCGGTCGACACCCCTTGGATGTGACATCTCCTAATGCCTGAAAACGTCGTAAAATCAGCGTCTTGAACGACGCTTCGGGGCCTTGGCTCACCCCTCGAGCAGGGGCATGAGTGCCCCTTTTTGGTGCAACGCCACCAGGTCGGAGTACCCGCCGATCGACCGTTCGCCGATGAAGATCTGGGGCACCGTTCGCTGGCCGCTGAGCTCGACCAGCTTCGCGCGCATGGCGTCGTCGTGGGTGACGTCGATGCTCTGAAACGGCACCTGCTTCTCGGTGAAGAAGCGCTCGGCCTGGCGGCAGTAGGGGCAGTAGTCGGTGGTGTAGACGGTGACGGGCTTCATGCGGCCCTACGTAACCGCTCAGGCGTCGCGGTGCAGCCCACGCTTGCCCTCGTGGGCGTTTCAGGTGACGACCGGTGCCCGTGGACTCGCGGTGGCTCTCACCTTCCAGGCTGTGCGTGGTGGCGGCCGTGGCCATGGTGGCGGCGGCGGCGCTCGGCCCGCTGGTGGGCGACGCGGCCTCGTTCCACTACCCGCAGCTGGCGATCTCGGCGTTGCTGGTCGTCGGGTGGTGGAAGCGCCCTGCGGACTTCACCCTGGCGCCTGATCCCCGCGCGTGGCGCTGGCTGCTGGGCGCGAGCTTCGTCTGGCTGCAGGCGGTGGGGCTGACCTGGTTCTTCGCCTTCCGGGTCAACGGCGTCGACTTCAGCATCTTCGACTGGATGCTCCAGAGCACGCACCACGGCCGGTTCGGCTACTCGCCGATCTACGACGTGAACCACTTCGGTGTGCACTCGAGCTTCATCCTCCTGCTCTGGGTGCCGCTGCACGAGCTGCTCGAGTCACCGCTGTGGCTGGTGGTGAGCGGGCCGCTGGTGGTCTGGCTCGGCGTCTTTCCCCTGCGGCGGCTGGTGCGGCTGGCGTGCGGTGGGCCCCACGGGGCGCTGGAGCTGGCGGCGGTGCTGCTCTGGGTGTCGAACGCGTGGATGGGGCGGTCGCTCCACGGCGGGTTCCGGCCCGAGCTGTTGTTGCCGCTGCTGACGCTCTGGTTCCTGGTGGGGTGGGTCGAGCGCAACGACGAGATCGTCGGCCTCTCGCTGGTGGCGCTGCTGTGCACCAAGGAGGACTCCGTGCTCTTCCTCCTGGGCTTCGTGATCGCGGCGACGGCCGTCGAGCGCTGGCGTTGGCGGCAGGCCCTGGCGATCACCGTCGTCTCGCTCGGGTGGTTGGCGCTCTACGTCGGCCTGCTGCAGCCCCGGCTCACCGGGCGCACGCAGCCGACGTACTGGTCGTTCTGGAGCGACTTCGGCACCACCCCGAAGACGATCGTGTGGGCGATGCTGACGCACCCCTGGCTGGTGGTCGCGAAGGTGGCCGCCTCACGCTGGTGGGCCTTCTTCGTGCCGCTGCTGTTGCTCCCGTTTCGTTCCGTGCGCGCGGTGGGCGGGCTGCTGCCGACGGTGCTGCTGTTGGGCGCGGCGAACTACGAGATGATGCGGGAGTTCGGCGGCTACTACGCGCTGCCGTTGCTGGCCTTCGCGGCCTTCGGGGTGCTCGACGTGTGGGCCGTCTGGCGCTCGTCGCGCGCGGCGAAGTGGGGGGAGGGGGCGGTGTTGGTCGCGTTCGGCCTCTTCACCAGCCTGGGGAGCGCGTACCCGAGAGCCGTGCCGGTGCAGCCCGAGGTCCATCGGCAGCTGCAGCGCGCGTGGACGCAGGCGAGCGCGGCGCCCGTGGTGTGCGTGCAGACGTCGCTGCTCCCGCACCTGGGCTACTCGCGAAAGCTCGAGCCGCTGTCCGATCTCGAGTGCTTGCGCCGCAGAGGCGCGGTGTCGCTGGTGCACCCGGGCATGGATCTGCTGCCCTACGAGCCCCACGTCTTCCTCGCGGCGGTGCAGGAGTGGCAGGCGAAGTACCCGTCGCGCGCGCTCGAGGGCGGGTTCCTGCTGATCGGCCCCGCGCCCTGACGCCGTGACCGAGCCGGTCACAGCGACCGCAGTCTGTTACACCCGCTCCCGCCGACCCCCGCGAACTCGCACCGCTTTCCGGGTGGTGGCGAGCTTGCAGAACCTGGAGCCACCATGCGCCTCGCCCTCCTGACGCTGTTCACGCTCACTGCCTGCGACCCCGGCGCTTCCAGCACCGACGGCGGGCCGACCACCGACGCAGGGGCGGTCGTCGACGGCGGCGCGACGCCTACGCGGCTGACGGGCACCGGGAACGCCGTGCTCGCGCAGCACGGCAAGTTCCTCGTGGCGGGCGGAGATCTCAAGGGTGGCGGCGACAGCGACTTTCAGGTGGGCCGCCTCTTTGCTGACGGCGGGGTCGACACCTCGTTCGGCGCCAACGGCAAGGTGACGCTCTCGTGGCCCCCCTACATCAACCCGGTGGTCGCCGACGCGGGCTTCGTCATCGAGCAGAAGACCGACACGGCGTACGCGCTGCTGCTGCAGGGCGACAAGATCGTCGTCGGCGGAACGGTGCAGTCGCAAGGTGACATGTCGGGCTTCTTTGGGCTCGCCCGGTTCTCGGCCGACGGCGTGGTCGATCCCACCTTCGGGACGGAGGGGCGCGCGCAGGTCGTGCTGGGCTTCGGAGGCCCGGCCCACGCGCTCGCCGCCCGCAGCGACGGCAAGCTCTACGCGGCGGGCTTCGTCACCCGCGGCATGCCCGGCACCAACGGAACCAACTTCGGCATCGCGCGCTTCTCGGCCGACGGCGCGTTCGACCCCTCGTTCGGTGGAGCGATGGGCGTTCAGGCTGACTTCGGCAAGAACGAAGACGCGCGCGGCATCGTCTTTCAGGGGCTGAAGGTGCTGGTGGGCGGCGGCGACGACTTCATCGTGGCCCGCTACCAGGACGACGGCGCGCTCGACGCCACGTTCGGCACCGCCGGCGTCGCCACCAGCCCCGGCGGCTTCGCCAACAGCTTCAAGGCGCTGCCCAGCGGCGCGCTGCTCCTGTCGGGCTCGGTCCGCGACGGCTCCTTGGCTTCGTGGACGATCAAGCTGGTTCGCTACACCGCCGACGGCCAGCTCGACGCCGCCTTCGGCACGGGCGGCGTCGTGATGGCGCCCTTCGACAACCAACAGACCTCGACCTTCGGCCTCGAGGTGATGTCCGACGGGCGCATCGTGATCGTCACCCAGGCCGTCGGCATGTTCGCCTCGGTGGCCCGGTTCTCGGCGGCGGGCGCGGTCGACACCTCGTTCGGCGGCGCGGGCATTCGCCAGCTCGAGGTGCCCCTGCCGCTGCTGGCCGGCATGTACCCGCCCTCGGCGAACCAGGTGACGCTGGTCGGCAACACCCTCTACGCGATCAACACCAACACCACCGGGCAGGTGTTCGTGCTGTTCCGCTCGACGGCGCTCTGATCAGCGGAGATCGGGGGGCGGCTTGCCCAGCTCGTGGGCCAGCCGCTTCATCAGCACGTCGATGGGGTCGAGCTTCGAGAAGATGGCGTTGGCGAGCGCCTCTTCGCCCAGCGCGCGCAGCTCGTCGGGCCCGGCGGCAGAGAAGAGGAACAAGCGCAGGCCGGTCTCGTTGCCGTGACGGCGCACCCGCTCGAGCAGGCCGCGCCCGTCGATGTGCGGCATGTGCAGATCGAGCACCACCAGATCGAGATCGAAGAGCAGATCGGTCAGCTTGTTGAGGCCCTCGCGCCCGTCATTGGCGGTCACCACGTCAACGCCCATGGGCTCGAGCGCGCGCGCGATGGTGGTGCGCCAGATCGCCTCGTCGTCGATCACCAACACCCTGGGGCGCCGCCGCTCGTACGACTGCAGCAGCTCCTGGATGGCGGCGTGCACGGCCTCGCCGGTGCCGACGAACTGCACGCCGACCCCGGGCTCGGCCCCGCTGGTGATGCGGTGCACCACCACCACGGGGATCTCGAGCTGCTGGCCCGTGGGCAGCCGCATGCGCAGGGGCAACTTCTGGTGAAGCTCTGGCTGGGGCTTGCACGCGACGAACATCCCTCCGCGCGAGATGTCGGCGGCGTAGCGCGCGGCCAGGTGCGGCACGTCGGCGAACTGCACGTCGAGGGCGGTCTCGAAGCGCTCGGCCTTCCGCGCGACGCCCGCGGGCTGCTGCACGGGCCGGCCCGCGTGGTGCTCGCGAGCGTGCCGCGCGATGCAGGTCAGCAGGGCAGGCGAGGGCATCAGCTCGACGACCGCGCGCGAGTCGTCGACGATTCGCAGCCGCTGCGCCGGGAACCGATCGTCGCCGATCACCAGCGTGCACCCGACGGGCGAGTCGAAGCGCTTCTCGATCGGCGAGGGCACCTTGAGCGCGCCGTCGGTGACGGCGTGGGCCCAGAGGCGGGCGAAGGCCTCCATGTCGGCGAAGCGCGCGGTCGCGACGTCGTCTTCGAAGGCGATGGGCAGGGTCTCCCGCGGGCCCTCGGTGGGCAGGCCGCGCGGGTTCAGCGGCGTGGGCGAGGGGCGGGAGATGAAGGTCGCGACGGACTTGGAGGCCACGACGAAGGCCTAACGGCAGCGCGCGCCGGGCAACATTGGGTCTTGTTCGCTCCGGGTCGCCGAGGGCCGACAGGTCAGCGCCTACCCCACCGAAAGGGGGCGCTTTGCACGAGACGGGGCTTGAACCCGTACGGCCTTCCGGCCTGCAGATTTTAAGTCCGCTGCGTCTACCAGTTTCGCCACTCGTGCCATGTGGGTATACCGCACGCCCCATGCTTGAGACCGTCTCGAAGGGATTCAAAGCTGCACGCAACCGCCTGTTGGGCAAGGCCGAGCTGACCCCAGAGGTCGTCGATGAGTCGCTGCGCGACATTCGCGTCGCGCTGCTCGAGGCCGACGTCGCCTTCGACGTGGTGAAGAAGTTCGTCGCGCGGGTTCGCGAGAAGGCCGTCGGCGAGACGGTGCAGACCTCGACCACCGACAAGCAGGGCCGCAAGGTGAAGGTCGCCCCGGGCGATCACTTCGTGAAGATCTGCCACGACGAGCTCGAGGCCCTGATGGGGCCGGTCGACACCACCATCGCGCTCAAGGCCAAAGGCCAGGTCAGCGGCATCATGATGGTCGGCCTCCAGGGCTCGGGCAAGACGACCACCACCGGCAAGATCGCCAACAAGCTGAAGAAGGACGGCCGCAAGCTGCTCCTGGTCGCCGCCGACATCTACCGGCCCGCCGCCGTCGATCAGCTCAAGGTGCTGGGCGCGCAGCTCGACATTCCCGTCTTTCACGAAGCAGGCCTCACGCCGCCGGAGCTCGCGAAGAAGGCCTACGAGAAGGCGCGCGCCGAGAAGCTCGACACGGTGATCATCGACACCGCCGGCCGCCTGGCGATCGACGACGCGCTGATGGCCGAGCTCGAGGCGATCAAGGCGAACGTCTCGCCCGACTCGACGCTGTTGGTCTGCGACGCGATGATCGGCCAGGACTCCGTCCGCACCGCTGACGCCTTCAACAAGCGCATAGGCATCGACGGCTTCATCCTCACCAAGCTCGACGGTGACGCCCGCGGCGGCGCGGCCTTGTCGATCAAAGAGGTCACCGGCAAGCCCATCAAGTTCCTCGGCATGGGCGAGGGCATGGACAAGCTCGAGGAGTTCAGGCCCGACGGCCTCGCCAGCCGCATCCTCGGCTTCGGCGACATCGTCGGCCTGATGAAGGACTTCGAGGGCGTCGTCGACGAGAAGAAGGCCGAAGAAGACGCGAAGAAGCTCCTCTCGGGCAACTTCAGCATGAGGGACTTCGTCGAGCAGATCCGCACGGTGCGGAAGATGGGCCCGCTGAAGGACCTGCTCGAGAAGTTCCCCCTGTTCGGCGACATGACCGAGCAGATGAACCCCGACGAGAAGGAGCTCGACAAGATCGAGGCGCTCTACAACTCGATGACCGAGCAGGAGCGCAAGACGCCCTCGGTGATCAAGCAGTCGCGCATCGATCGCATCGCGAAGGGCTCGGGGCGCAAGCCGCAAGACGTCGCGGAGCTGCTCCAGAAGTTCACCATGATGCAGCAGATGATGGGCTCGATCGGCGAGAACCCGGGCCTGCTCGGCAACATCCCCGGGTTCAAGCAGCTCGCGCAGATGTCGAAGCTGAAGGACATGAACCTGGGCAGCCTGTTCGCCAAGGACCCGATGATGCAGCAGGCGATGGGCATGGGCGGAATGGGCGGCATGCAGATGCCCCAGATGCCCGGCCTGCCCGCGGGCTACACGCCGCCGATGTCGAAGGCCCAGCTCGCGCAGGCGCGGCTGCAGGGGTACTCGATGGGCCCGGCCGCCGGGAAGCAGTCGGACGCCGAGCGCAAGGCGCTGAAGGAGAAGCGCAAGCGCGAGAAAGAGAACAAGAAGAAGAACCGGCGGAAGTAGGCGCCGCCAGGAGCCTCGGTGCTGCGGAACCTCGCGGTCAGCGCCCTGGTGCTCCTCGCGGGCGCGTGCTTCGTGCTTCAGCCCGGGCTCATTCACCCCGACGAGATCTTCCAGGCGCTCGAGCCGGCGAACCGGTTGGCGTTCGGGTTCGGCGTCAAGGCCTGGGAGTGGGACGTCGGCCTGCGGAACTGGGCGTTCCCCGGCGTGCTGGCGGGCCTGCTGCGGCTGGGGGCCGTGCTGGGCCTCGACGACGTGTGGGCGCGACGCGGGCTGATCGCGCTTCCATCGTTGGCGCTTCACTTCGCGGCGCTGCAGGCGGTGTCTCGCTTCGCCTCACGGCGGCTCGGGGCGCCGCTGGCGCGTTGGTCCATCGCCCTCGTGGGCGCGTCGCCCGTCGTCCTGCTCTTCGCCTGCCGAACGCTGAGTGAGTCGCTCTCGGCTGCCTTCCTCGTGATCGCCTTCGAGCGCCTCGAGGCCGCCGACGTCGAAGGTCGGCGCGCCGCGCTCGTCAGCGGGGCGCTCTTCGGGCTCGCCGAGGTGGCGCGCTACGGGTCCGCGCCGTTCATCGTGGTGACGTTGGTCTGGCTGGCGGTGAAGCGCTCGAGGTGGTTGCTGCCGCTCGTCCTCGGCGGGGGAGGCGTCGCGCTGGCGCTCGGCGCGCTGGACGCGCTCACCTGGGGCCAGACGCTCGAGGCCCCGCACCTGGGCGGCTGGTGGCACTCGCTGCTCGAGTACACCGACTTCAACCTCCTCAAGGGCAAGGCCGGCGGCTTCGGGCGCAGCCCCTGGTGGGCGTACCTCCCCGCGTTCGGGGTCTTCGCGGTCGTGCCGAGCGTGATTGCCTGGCGCTGGCGGGCCGAGCTCCGCGCAGCGCTGCCGCTGCTCGCGTCGAGCGGCTACCTCTTGTCGATCATCGCCGTGCCGCACAAGGAGGAGCGCTTCCTCTACCCGGCGACGCTCGTGCTCCTGATGGTGGCCGCGCCGTCCTTCATCTGGGTGGCGTCGAGGCTCAGTCTCCGGCCGGTCGTCATCGGCTCGACGGTGCTGCTGGTGACGCTCCTGAGCGCGGCGCTCGTGCCCGACGGCCTGCGGCCCAGGGGCTCGGAGCTGATTCGGCTGACTGCGCGCGCGCAGCGCGAGGGCTCGGGGCTGCTCATCGTGCAGGCGGGCCTCTGGGGTACGGGCGGGAGCTTCTTCGCCGGCGGCTCCAACCTGATGCGGTTTGAGGACGATGCCCGGCCCACGACGTCACACCGGTGGTGCACGGCAGACGGCACGGACGCCTGCTTCGCGCGCGCGATCGCCGACGAGTCGATCGACCGGGCGATCCTGCTGGAGCCCTTCGAGCCCGCCCGCCAGACGCTGTTGGCGGCGGGCTTTCGCGCGGTCGAAACCGTCGGCGAAGCGGCCTGGTTCGAGCGATGAATCGCCTCCTCTGCGCAGGGGCGGTGTCCGCCTGCCTCGTCTGGGGCCTCGGCTTCTTCGCGGAGGATCTCTCGCGCGTACTGCTGGGGGGCGTCGTCGTGCTGGGCGTGGTGGTGAGCCGGAGGCGTGGCCCGGCCCCCCCCCAGGGATGGGCCACGGCGGCCTTCGCGGGCCTGCCGATCGCGCTGCCTCTCGTCTCCTTCGCCCACGGCTGGAGCCGGGTGCTCGCCGGCCGCATGGGGGTGGACTTCGCGCTGTTCACGCAGTGCGTTCACGGCGTCGCGACGACCGGAGTCCCCACCACCTCGCTGCTCGGGCCAGCGCCGATCAACTTCCTGCTCCACCACTTCGCGCCCGTGCTTGTACGTGCCGGGGGCGCTGGCGTGGCTCGGGGTCGCGCCGCCGCTCGCGCTGCTGCTGGTTCAGGCGACGGCGTTCTCGGCGAGCCTCGCGGGCCTCGTCGCCGCTGGCAGGAAGCTCGGGCTCGGCCCGCTGCTCTCGCTCGCGTGGGCGCTCATCGTCGGGCTCAGCCCCAACGTGCGGCCGGAGCTCCTCTGGGGCGTGCACGACGAGGTGCTCGCGGTGCCGTTGGTGATCTGGGCGTTCGTGGCGCTCCTTGGCGACGCTCGCGCCGCCGTGGCTGCGCTGTGCGGGAAGTGAGCCTCAGCTGGCGCGGCGCAGGTAGTCGTTCAGCCAGGGAAACGCCTCGCCGACCGCCGCCGAGTTGCGCTGGAGCGTGGTGAGCCACTCGACGTTGCCGGAGCGCAGCAGCGCGTCGACCCAGTGCCGCATCGACGCGCTCGCGGTCTCGGGGGTCAGCTCGAGCTCGAGCTCGGTGTCCTGCCCAGAGAGCAGGTCGAAGACCAGCACACCCAGCCCGGCCTCGGGTTCTGCCTTGAGGAGCGAGCGCGTCAGGGTCTCCGCGGCCTGGAGCTGCCCGTCGGCCAGGAGCGCTTGCGCGAGCCGCAGCGCGGCCGGGCCAGCGGGAGGCACGCCCGCAGCTCGTCGGAGCGGCGCGATCGCGGACGCCACCTTGCCCAGGGTGAGCGCAGCATCCCCGACTGCCCAGGCCACCTCGGGCGAGGCGCCGTGGCGTACCTCGTGCGCGGCCACCCACGCAGCGAGGTGCTCGGCGCCGTCGAGCTGGAGCCGCAGCGCTGCGGCGGCGACCAACGCCTCGGGATCTCGGGGCTGCACCTCGAGCGCTTCGTCGACGTGCTGGAGCGCCTCACGCGGCCGCCCGCTCATCAGCGCCAGGCGCGCCAGGCCCAGGCGAGGCCGAACGCCGGTCAACAGTTGGTCGCCGAGCAGCTCCCCCAGCTCGAGGCAGCGCGAGAAGTCACGGGAGGCCGCCACGAGGTCGCCGCGCGCCTCTTCGTGCTGGGCGCGGCGGAAGAAGAAGGGCGCGCCAGGCACCAGGAACGGCTCCCAGCGCTCGAGGAACAAGAGCCCAGCCTCGCCGTCGGCGCGGAAGAGGCCCTCGGCGATGAGCGCGATCAGCTCGCCACCCCAGGACCTCCCGTGCACCGCGTCGGACCCGGCCTCGTCGAGTCTGGCGACGGCGCGCTTCGCCGCCTCATTCCACAGCACGCTGTCGCGCCAGAAGCGCGCCAGCTCCAACACCTTGAGGTGGCTGTAGAGGTCGTTCGGGTCGGCGGCGAGGCGCTTCTCGAGCAGCTCGAGCTCCCGCTGCTTCTTCGCGCTCGCGGCGTCCCGGGTGCGTACGTAGCCCAGGTGGTTGATGGGGGCCTCCACCCGCTCGATGCCGCGCTGGGTGCGGGCCAACATGCGCGCGACCCCGCTCGAGCAGTCTTCGCGCACCGCGTGGCGGTACTTCACTTCGTCGTCGCGCCGAAACGCCCGGAGCACCCAGGCCTCTCGCCGGTGCCCGTATGGCATGACGCTCGAGATCTTCAGCGCCAGGGCGCCGACGGCCTCGTCATCGCACTTCGAGAGGAAGGCCCTGATGAACTCGGGCGACACCCGCTCGTCGGCGTCGAGCACCAACACCCAGTCGCAGGTGGTCTGCTCGAGCGCGACGTTGCGCGCCGCCGCGAAGTCGTCGGTCCACTGGTGATGGAAGATGCGGGCGCCAGCCGAGGCGAACAGCTCGGGCGTGCCGTCGGTCGAGCCGGTGTCGACCACGATCAGCTCGTCCCACAGCCCGCGCACCGACTCGAGGAAGCCGGGAACCATCTCGGCCTCGTCGCGCACGATCAGGGCGATGCTGACGGTGGCGTTCACCGCTCGCTCCCGTACGCCGTCGCCGCGCGCCGAGACGTCGCGTGCGAGTCGACCGAGCGATGCAGGCTCGCCAGCAGGCGCGTGGCCTTCTCCTGACACTCCTGGAAGAGCGCCGTCACCCGGGGGTCGCCGAAGGGGTCGATGGTGCGCCCGAACGACGCCACGGCGTCATCCATCATCAGCGCGACCGCCTCGGCGTCGCCGGCGTCGAGCGAGGCCCGCATGGCCTCGAGCTTCGCCACCAGGTGATCGTGGGCGGGCTTCACCGGGCCTCTCCGCCCAGGCTGGCCACCGCCTGCTGAAACCCCTCGACCACCGGCGCGAACGCCCGCTCGGCTTCGCGGACGGTGGCGGCGTCTTTCGAGAAGGCTGCGGTCGCGAGCCGCTGGGCGACGAAGAGGTAGATGTGGCCGAGCGTCTCTCCCAGCTCGGGCGAGGCCTGGGTGTCGAGCGAGCCGGCGAGCTCGGTGACGATGTCGGAGGCCTTGGTGAGCAGGGGCAACGCCGCCGAGGGCTGCTTCGCCTCGAGGTGGCCTGCCGCCACCCGCATGTGCCGGAGCGCCGCCTCGAACAGGAGCACCATCAGCCGCTCCTTCGATGCCGTCTCGCTCGACTGTCTGGCGTACGCCCGCGCCGCGTTCATTGTGATTCCCGTTTCTCGAGCGAGGTGAGGAAATTACCGATGCTCTTGAAGCCGCCGACGACCTTTTCCATGGCGGTGAACTGCTTCACCAACTTCTCCCGATAAGCATCGACACGCCGCTGCAGATCATTGATGCGATCGTCCATCGTTCGGATCGATCGGTTGATGCCGCTCTGGCGCGCCACCAGAATGCTGTCGGAGCCGTTGGTGTAGCGATCGACCAGCGAGCTCGTCGCCGCGGCAATACCCGTGGTGGCCGCCTGGAAGAGGGCGTTGACGGCGCCGGCGTCGGTGGCGATGGCCTTCTCGAGCCTCGTCGTGTTGATGCTCAGCGTGCCGTCGCTGCCGGTCACCACCCCGACGTCGGCCAGGGTGCGCACCGCGCTGCCGGGGTTCGCCTCACTGACGACCAGGCTCTGGAGCGCCGTCTGCAGGCTGCGGATCGCGGGGTCGCCGCCCAGCGTCTTGGTGCGATCGGTGAGCTCGGCGATGGCGGTGTTCTTGCGCACCAGCTTCATCACGTCGTTGTAGCTGTCGATGAACTTCTGGAGCGTCTTCTGGGTCTCGGGCGCGCTCGTCGACAGCAGCAGATCCTCAGGCGACGCGGTCGTCTTCTTCAGGGTGAGGGTCGTGCCCGGCACCACGTCGCCCACCACGTTGCTGCGCCGCTCGAACTGCAGGCCGTCGACCGTCACCCTCGAGTTGGCCGCGCTCTGCACCGTGACGGCGCCCAGCGGCTGGCCCAGCGAGCCGGTCGAGTTCTCGGTGATGGTGAGCGCGCTCGAGGGGGCCTGGCCGGGCTCGAAGCCCGTGTCTCGCCGGGTGATGCTCAGGTACGCCTGCCCGTTCGTCTCGAGCACCGTCGCGCTCAGCGCCAGCCCCGAGCGGTTGAGCCGGTCTGCCGCCTGCGTGAGCGTCATGCCATCGTCGATGGTGACGCTGGTGGTGGTGCCGTCGATCGCGATGTCGAGCGTGCCGCCGCGCAGCTCGCTCGAGGCCGAGGTGAAGGCCGCGCTCCGCATGCGCGCCGCCTGGGCGAGCTGATCGACCTGCACCGAGTACCGCCCGCTCGCCGCGCTCGAGCTGGGGCTCGCGCTGAAGCCCGTCGTGGTGCCCTCGGCCGTCACGCCGAGAATGCCCGAGGTCGACAGCCCCGACACCGCCGTGCGCAGCGCGCTCAGCTTCGAGATGATCTCTCCAACCGCAGAGACCTGCGAGCGGTACGCGCTCTGCTGGCTCTTCGCGAGGTCGACGGTGCGGCCCTCGATGCGCACCAGCTCGTTGACGATCGAGGTGGTGTCGAGCCCCGAGGAGAGTCCAGAGGCCCTGAAGCTGGGGGTGGTCGTCATGGTCTGCTCCTGTCGCATCTGTGACGCGTGAGAGGTTCACGCGGGCTCCTGCAAGGGCCGTTCGCAGGGGCCCGAAAACGACGAGAGCCCCGAGGTCTCTGGGGCTCTGCGCGACGAAGCGGTCTTGGTCGTCGTCGCCCGAGGAGAGCCCCGGGGCACCGGGGCTCCAGCTCGGCCCGGCAGAATTAGCCGAGGAGCTTGAGGGCGACCTGCGGCGACTGGTTGGCCTGCGCGAGCACCGAGACGCCGGCCTGCTGCATCACCTGGGTGCGGGCGAGCTTGCTGGTCTCTTCGGCCACGTCGACGTCGCGGATGCGGCTGTTCGCGGCGGCCAGCGACTCGGACGAGGACTGAATCGTCTGCACCACCGACGCGAGCCGGTTGCCGGCGGCGCCGAAGGTGGCGCGCGAGCTCGACACGGTGTTCAGCGCCGCGTCGATGGTGGCCAGCGCGGCCTGCGAGCCGGCCTGGGTCGAGAAGTCGAGCGCGTCGACGCCGAGGGTCGCGGCGGTGGCGTCAACCGTGGTGACGGCGATGCGGTCGTTGGCGGCCACGTCGCGGATGCCGACCTGGAAGGTGAGCGAGGTGGCCGAGTTCAGCAGCGCGGTGCCGTTGTACTCAGCGGCGTTCGCGATGCGCGTGATTTCCGTGATGAGCGCCGAGTTCTCGGTCTGGATGTAGCCGCGCTCCGTGTTGCCGACGCCTGACGAGGCCGACTGCATCGCGAGCTCACGCATGCGGGTCAGCAGCTCGGTCGTCTGGTTCAGGCCGCCTTCCGCCGCCTGGATGAGCGACTGCGCGTCCTGCGCGTTGCGGTTGGCCTGGTTGAAGCTGCGCACCTGGGCCTGAAGGTTGTTGCTGATGCCGAGGCCCGCCGCGTCGTCGCCGGCCTTGGTGATGCGGAAGCCGCTCGACAGCTTGCTGAAGCTGTCACCCTGCATGGCGTTGGTGTTGAACAGGTTACGCTGGGCGTTGAGCGATGCGATGTTGCTGCGGATGGTGAAAGACATTGCCTCTCCTGAGTTGTTTGGTTGGTGAGGCGGGGGGTTCTTGCCGCTCTCACAGAGTGATTCGGCACGGCCCGGCCCGGCCTTAAGCAGCCTCGAGGTGGCGAGCGAGGGAGTCGAGGTGGGCCGACAGGCGACGCAGCACCCGCGCCCGCAACGCCAACGACTCCAGGGCCGTGCCGCCAGGCGCCTGGCGCTTCGAGGCGATCGAGACGACCACGACGCGCCCGCGCACCCCCGGCGGCCAGTGCGAGAACACCGTCTCGGCCAGCGCCCTCCAGCCCAGCGGTTGATTGGCGCCGAAGGACTCGTCGCCGAGGGTGATGGTGGTGCGCCCCTCGGCGTCGACCTCGACGGCCAGCTCGACCGGCTCGACGTCTTGCGACGGCACCCGGCCGGCCAGCGGCTCAAGCGAGGGGCTGATCGAGAGATCGAGCGCGTAGCCGGCCTTCTCGAGGAGCGCACGGGTGTCGGCGATCCACGCTGACATCTCGCTCTGCTTCAGCGTCTCGACGAGCAGCGCCTGCGCCTGGTCCACGAAGAGGGCACGGGCGCTCTGCTCGTTGGCGAAGAGGGTGCACCGCACGGTCGGCCGGCCACCCAGCGCGCGCGGCGCCCTGAGCGCCGGAGTCCACTCCGCGTGCTCGGGGAGCAGCGTCATCGCCCTCGGGCGGGACATCGCGGTGAGGAAGGACAGGTCGCGAATCTGCCGCCCCATCGCCAGCAACAGGCGGGAGCCGCGCTCGACGCCGAACGCCGCGCCCGGAGGCACCTCGGCCGAGGCGATCTGCGAGAGCCGCGAGACCACCAGCGGGCTCGCGCCAGGCCGCACCGACACCTCGACGCCCCGCCTCTCGCAGCGCAGCGAGAGCGCCAGCCGGAGGCAGGCCTCGGTCGTCAGCCTGCGGGCGCGCAGCCGCCCGGTCGGGCCCACCGTCAGCGCCAGGTGCTTGATGAACCCGGGCTCGATCACCAGCAGCGTCCGCGGGGTTCGGTTCTCGATCAGCGCGCGCGCCCGCCGCCATTCTCCCTGGGCCACACAGAGCCGCGGCGACTCGGTCAAGGCGCGCGCCCGCAGCGCGTCGAGGGTCGGCGCCGAGAGGATGGTGTGATCGTCGAGCTGCAGCCGCCAGGTGTTCCCGTCCTGCACCTCTGACGGTGCGCAGCGATCGATCAGCCGCTCGAGCATGGGCCTCAGCGCGGGCACGATGCGCGCCCCCATCACCGAGCGCTTCAGCTCGGCCCCGATCTCCCTTCGCGCCGCGCCCGTCAGCCCACGCCACTGCCGGCGCGCCGCGTGCCGAATGACGCGCGAGGCCAGCTCGAGCTCGACGATGCCGGGCTCGATGGAGAGCTGCTGCACCAGTGGAAACAGGCGGTCGTCGCTCGACGCCGCCGCGGCGAACCGCTCGGGCGACGCCAGGGCCATGCCAGGCATCAGCCGCGAGAACGGCTGCTGTGGCGCGAGCGTCAACGCCAGCGCGCGGGAGAGCGGGCTGGGCGCCTGCCGAACGACCTGGGCCGGGTCGAAGGCCGCGTCCGTGGGGAGCTCTGGCACCTCGCCCGCCGCCAGGCCCCCGAAGAACAGCTGCTCGGCGCTCAGAGGGCCGGCGGTGACGATCACGTTGAGCGTCGGGGCTCGTCGGTCGCAGAGCTGTCGAACCACCTGCACGCGCTCGTCGAGGCGTCGGTGCTCATCGTGTCCTGACGCCGCCGGCGCGATGATGAACACGTCCCAGCCGTGGGCCTGCGGCGAGACGATCACCGAGCGCACCAGGGGCCGCGAGGCGGTGAAGCCGAGCGGGGGCGGCAGATCGACCGCCTCGCAGGCCAGGCCCCAGCGGCGGCGGCGCGGCATCCGCACCACGCCGGGCGGCTCCTTGTCGTAGCCAGGCCGCCGAAACCGCCCGCCCAGCAGCACGGGCATCAGCCGCACCAGCGCGCGCTCGGCGGGCGTCATCAGCCGCAGCAGGTGCGCGAGCCGGCGCCTGAAGAAGGGCGCCAGCGGGTGGTGCGTGGGGGCTCGGGTTGCCCTCGACCGACTCATCACGACACCTGGTGGCTAGAGCCTGTCGAGCAGCGAGAGTTTGAACGATCGGGCCGACGCCGACATGGTCGCCTCGAGCGCGCGCTCGGCCGCCGCGAAGCGACTGCTGGCGTCGAAGATGTCGATGTCTTCGAGGCCGGAGCGGGCGTCGGTCGCCGCGTCGGCGTTGAGCCGCGCGGTGCTCGAGGCGGTGTCGAAGACGTTCATCATCGCCCCGACCCGCGAGTGAGCGGCCGTCAGCTGCGAGGTGCCGTCGGCGAGGGCCTGAATCGCCGCGCGGATTCCGGTGGTGTCGTTGGTGCTCAAGGCCGTGGCGAAGCTCGTCAGCGAGGTCAGCACGTCGACGCCGCCGCCCGCGCCCGTGAAGGCCGCGTCGGCGCGAATCGACGCGTCCTGGAGCACGCCAGGCGCGATCTCGACCCGGCGGATGTTGGTGTCGCCCAGGTAGGCCCCGTTGGCGGCGAAGGGGGGCGTCTGGTCGCGCGTGCCCCCGAAGACGTACCGATCGCCGAACCGCAGGTTCAGCTGCGAAACCAGCGAGCCGAAGATCTGGGTCACCTCGGCGGCCGCGTTGGCGCGGTCGGCGGCGCTGTAGGTGTCGTTGGAGAGCTGCACCGCCAGCTCGCGCGCGCGGGTGAGGTTGGTGATCGCGTGGTCAAAGGCGCCATCGACCACCCCGAGCTCTTCACTGGCGCGGTTGGCCGCCGTCATCAGGGCCGTCTGGCGCACCTTGCCCTGCGCGAAGGTGGTGATGAGGCCCGCGGCGGCCGCGTCGTCCCACGGGGCCTGCACGCGCTTGCCCGAAGACACCTGATCGCCGCTGACGACGCTCTCGCTCCGGGAGCGCATCAACCGGCGGTTCGCCAGGTCGTACATGTAGCCGTCGGTGACTCGCATCGGTCTGCTCCCCTCAACGCAACGACAACAACGTCTCGAGCATCTGGTCGGCCGTCTTGATGACGCGGCTGACGGCCTCGTAGGCCCGCTGCGAGCGCTGCATGTTGACCAGCTCCTCGTCGATCGAGACGCCCGAGACCGACTGGCGGAGCGCGGTCAGGTTCGTCAGCACCGCCTGATCGCCCTCGCTCTTCGCCATCACCCGCGAGGTGGTGGCGCCGTAGCCGGCGGTGATGCTCGCCAGCTCGGCCTCGGCGCTCCGCCCCGAGCTGAGGAGCTGGGACTCGGTGTTGATGAGGGCCTGCGCGATGGTGCCGTCGCCTGGGGCGCCCGCGGCGCCGGCGGCTGGGAGCAGCGAGACGTTGGCCGCGATGGCCGCGTCGACCGAGATGGTCCGGGCGGCGCCCGTGGCGGTGGCGGCGACGGTGAACAGCGCGCGGCCCGTGGAGCCGTCGAGCGCGAAGCCGGTCTGCGACACGGCGTTGATGGCGTTGCCGAAGTCGAAGGCGAGCTGGTCGACGCGCGTCTGGGCCGTGCGCAACGCCCCGTCACGCGCAGCAAGCATTCCGCCGAGCTCGCCTCCGGGGGGCTGGCCGAGCAGCCCGGCCGTCGTCGCTCCCGGCGGGGTGATCCACAGCGCGAGCCGGCCCCCGTTCGAGAGATCGGGCAGGGCCGACAGCGCGCTCGCGCGGTCACCCTGCACGAGCGAGACGCCCGAGGGCAGCGTGAGGTTGGCGTCGCCGGCGTCGTTGGGAATGGGCCGGGCGCCGGTGAGCTCGGACACGCGGTCCACCAGGCGCTGCCGGGCGTCGAGCAGATCGTTGGGCCGGCCGCCGTTGATCGAGGCCTGGCGGATCTGCGAGTTCAGCCTGGCCACCTGCTGCAGCGCCTCGTTCAGCTCGGGCAGCTGCCCCGAGAGCCGCGAGTCGACGCCGGCGCGCGCGCTGTCGAGCGCCGTGGCGGTCTGGTTGAAGCTGATGGCCAGGCGGGTGGCGGCGGCCGCCGCGGCCTCGCGAATGTTGGCGCTGGCCGGGTTCTGCGCCAGGGCCCGCAGCTGGCCGTAGAAGTTCGAGAGGGCGTCGGTGAGGCCGGCGTCGGGGTTGAGCGCGCTCACGCCCTGGAGGAGCTGCGCCTCGGTGGTCGACTGGCGCTCCATGCCCGCGGCGATCGGCATCTGCTGCTCGACGAAGCGGTCGCGGGCCTGGGTGATCGACTGCAGCACCGCGCCACGCCCGATGAACGAGTTGCCGATCTGATCGGCGGGGCTCACCGCGGCCAGCTCGGCGCGCTGCCTCGAGAAGCCCGCCGTGTTCACGTTCGAGAGGTTGTGCGCGACGGTCGACGAGTAGGCCTGTTGGGCCTGCAGGCTCATCGCGCCCTGGCGGAGGACCGAGAGGAGGCCGCTCATGCGTGCTCCGAGTGGGTCGAGGCCTCGGTGGCGACCAGCGCGCCGCGCCGGCCGTAGGCCGCAGGGCGGGGCGCGAGGTGCGAGACGTACGCGCGGACGAAGGTGAGGGCGCGCTCGGCGAGCGCCTGGTTGAAGAGGTCGAGCTCCTTGAGGGCGTTGGTGAGCGCGCGCACCTCGCCGAAGACGGCGCCGAGCTGCGCAGCCTCGAACGGGTACCACGCGATGAGCTGCTCCAGGGTGACGTCGCGCTGATCGTGCGCCGCGGCGACCTCTCCGAGGGCCTGGGCGATGGCGTCGGACAGCTGACCGGACGTCTGGTTGAAGGCGTCGCGCTCCGAGGCCTGCAGCAGCAGCGCCTCGACCTGCATCGCCTTCAGCACGCCGCGCGCGGTGCGCGACCGCTTCACCTCGGCCGCGAGAGCGTCTCGAAGTTGCAGCGACAGCGAGATGGCTGCTTCCAATGGCATGTGGCGCCTTCCGCGCGCGTCACTTCAACAGGCTGCGCAACTTCGCTTCGATCTCGGCCTGCGAGACGAGCTGGTTGGCGATCTGCTGCGGCGACGGGTAGTACTGCCCGCTCTTCACGGCGTTGATGACCTCTTGCAGCCGCTGCGCGCGGCCGCTCGAGGCGACGCTCTGCGCGGCCGTCAGATCGACCTCGGTGGACTTCGTGACCGAGACCTTCTCTGCCGGACCGGCTGCGACGGCCGGCTCGGGTGCAGTGGCGGTGCGCTGCGCTGAAAGCGGAACGATCTGCCCGGTCTTCTGGTCGGAAACTTTCATGGGGTCTCTCCGCTCAAGTCATCGGCACCAAGCCGGTAGGTCTTAAGGGCCCGCAGCGGATCGATCGCGTGACCACCCTGTCGCACCTCGAGGTGGAGGTGAGGGCCTGTACTTCTGCCCGTTTGGCCAACCGTCGCGACCGGCTGGCCAGCGGGTACGAATTGGCCCCGGGTCACCAGCACCTCGCTCGCGTGGGCGTACAAGGTGGTTGTCCCGTCGTCATGCTGGAGCTCCACGGCGTTCCCGTAGCCTCCACGCTCACCTGCGAACACCACCGTCCCGGCCCTGGCCGCGGGAATGGGCGTTCCTTCGGTGGCGGGGAGGTCGACGCCGGTGTGCATCGACGCCTGGTGGTGAATGGGGTCGATTCGCTGGCCGAAGCCCGAGGAGATCTTGCTGAACCCCTGGCCGGCCGCCTCGTGGTGCGAGGGCTCAGGAGGCCGCGCCGCGTCGGGTTGCCCCGCCGTCATCAGCTTCGCCAGCCCCATGCCGCCGCTCTTGGCGACGGCGTCTGCCAACGACTCGGCGAACAGATCGAAGGCGTGGGCGCTGCCCGCCGAGTCGGTGCCCTTGAAGACGCCCGAGCTGTGGAGCAGCTGCTTGACCAACACGCTCTCGAGCTGAATCGCCGCCTCGTCGATCTTCATCAGAGCACCTCGATGTCGGCGTCGAGCGCGCCCGCGGCCTTGAGGGCCTGGAGGATGGCGATGAGATCGCGCGGCGGCGCGCCGATCGCGTTGAGCGCCGTCACCAGCTCGTCCACCGTGCTGGCCTTGGGCACCTTCACCGCCGACTTCTCGTCCTCCTTCGCGTCGACGGCCTGGCTCGGGGCCACCACCGTCTGGCCGCCGGTCGCGAAGGCGCCAGGCTGCGACACGCCGAACGACGTCTGAATCGAGACCCGCAGGCCGCCATGCGCGACCGCCGCCGGGCGCAGCCGCACCGTCTCACCCAGCACCACCGTGCCGGTGCGCTCGCTCACCACCACCTTGGCGCGGCTGTCGGCCTCGATCTCGATGGCCTCGAGCTGGGCGAGCAGCTCGGTCGGGCTCTGGCCCGCGGGCACGGCGACCTCCACGGCCGCCGCGTCGAGAGCCTTCGCGCCGGCGCCTCCCAGCGCGGCGTTCACCCCCGCCGCGATGCGCGAGGCGTTGGTGAAGTCGGGGCGCCGCAGCCGCAGCGTCAGCGGGCCCGTGCCCAGGTTGGGGACGACGGACTTCTCGACGGTGGCGCCGCCCGGCACCGTGCCGCTGGCCGGGCTGTTCTTGCGCACCGACGCGTAGGCCGCCTGCACGTCGAAGCCGCCCACCTGCACCGGGCCCTGGCCGACCGCGTAGACGACGCCGTCGGCGCCGGCGAGCGGCGTGAAGAGCAGGGTGCCGCCCTGGAGCGAGCGCGCGTTGCCCATGGCGCTGACGGTGACGTCGATCGTCGCGCCGGTGCGCGAGAAGGTGGGCAGCTTGCCCGTGACCATCACCGCCGCCACGTTGCGCGAGCGAATGTCGCGGGGGTCGATGCGCACGCCGAGCCGGCCCAACAGGCCCGACATCGACTGCATGGTGAAGAGCACCTGCTCGGTGTCGCCGGTGTTGGTGAGGCCGACGACGAGCCCGTAGCCGACCAGCGCGTTCTCACGAAAGCCCTGGACGTCGGTGAGCTCCTTCAGGCGCGCCTTGCCCGCGAGGGCCGACGACGAGGCGATGACGATGAGCAGCGCGAGCGTTCGCATCACAGGGGCCAGATCCAGTTGAAGAAGCGGGTCAGCAGGCCCGGCTTCTGGTTGTCCGAGAGCACGCCGCGCCCGGTGAACTCGATCTCGGCGTCGGCGACGTAGGAGCTGCGCACCGAGTTGTCCTGGGTGATGTCGATCGGCCGCACCACGCCCGAGATGTAGAAATGCTGCTCCTCGCTGTTGACCAGCACCACGCGGTGGCCCTCGATGAAGAGGTTACCGTTGGGCAGCACCTTCTTGACGATGGCGGGCACGGTGGCGGTGAGGCGCTCGGTGCGGCCGGTGCGCCCGTCGGCGTTGAAGTCGGAGCCCGTCTTGGCGCTCACCGTGCCGTCGAGCTGGGGCCCGGCGTTCACCGTGGTGCCCGCGGCCCGGAGGAAGGCCTGGAGCGCCAGCGTCATCTCGCTGTCCCGGTTGAGCCGGGTGTCGGCGCTCCGACGCGCGTCGGCCATCTCTTCGACGCGCACCACCACCAGGTCCTGCTCCCGGAAGGCGCGGTAGTCGGAGTAGAGGGCCGCGTTCTTCGCGTCGGGCCTCCACAGCCCGCCCGAGTTGTCGGCCTCGGCGGTGGCGCTCTTCGGCGTCACCACGTCGTAGTTACGCTGCCGGGGGACGTAGGCGTCGATGTGCGGCACGCTGCACGCAGAGAGGGCGAGCAGGGCGAGGGCAGCCAGGGCGCGGCTCATGTTCCCCCCTCGAGGTTGGTGACGAGCACGCCGTCGCGGAACACGCCCGCGACCCGCTTGCCCGTCGACAGCGAGGCACATACCCGCTGGCCGCACGCGATGATGGTGCCGCGCTGCTCGATGCTGATGGCGTTGACGGTGAGGCGAACGGTGACCTGCGTGCCCGGCGCCGGGCCGAAGCGCAGGTCCGTGTCGCGCAGCACCACGCCGGCGCGGAGCCGACGGCTGGCCGTGGCCCCCTCGAGCCGTGGCGCCGCCTGAGCTCCGCGCAGCCACTCGCGCTCCTCGAGGCGAACCGCGCCCTCGAGCGACGCGCCGGCCTCGAGGTCTCTCGTCGCCACCGCCTGGGTGGTGAAGACGCGCACCGTCGCCCAGCCCCAGACGGCGCAACCGCGCCCGCTCGCCCGCACCGCTACGCGCCCCGAGCCGTCGATCGGCTGGGGCTCGAAGTGGGTGGCCTGGCACGCCGGCGCGCTCCAGGCGGTGATCTCGACGCGCGTGCCCTCGGGCGCCGCGAGGGCGAGCGCGTCGCTCAGCGGCGTCGGCACGGCAGCCAGCGTCAGGGCAAGGAGCGCGATCATGGCGTCACCGCACGTTGGTGAGGCGCTGGAGCATCTGATCGGCGGTCTGGATGACCTTCGAGTTCAGCTCGTACGAGCGCTGGGTCGAGATCATCGCCACCATCTCTTCGACGGCCTTCACGTTCGAGGTCTCGAGGAAGCCCTGGCTCAGCGCGCCCAGGCCCTGCTCACCCGGTCGCGCGAAGGTCGGGTTCCCGCTCGAGGCGGTCTCGACGAAGAGGTTGCCGCCGATGGCCTCGAGGCCCGCCGGGTTCTGGAACATCGACAGCTCCAGGCGCCCCAGCTCGGTCGCGTCGACCCGGCCCGGCACCTGCGCCGAGACGGTGCCGTCGGTCGCGATGGTGATGCCCTGGGCCTCTTTGGGCACGGTGATCTGCGGGTCGACCAGCTCGCCGCGCTGCGTGACGAGGCGGCCGTCGGCGTCGACGCGGAAGGCGCCGGCGCGCGTGTAGGCGTACTCGCCGTTGGGGCGCTGGATGCGGAAGAAGCCCGTGCCCTCGATCGCCACGTCGAGCGGGTTGCCGGTCTGCACCGCCTCGCCCTGCGAGAAGCTGCGGGTCGTGGACACCGTGCGAACCCCCATGCCGACCTGGAGCGGCGCGGGCTGGGTGCCGCCCCGGGGGTCGATCTGCTGGGGCGCGCGAATGGTCTCGCTCATCAGGTCTTCGAAGTCGGCGCGCGACTTCTTGAACCCCGTGGTGCTTGCGTTCGCCAGGTTGTTGGCGATGGTGTCCATCTTGGTCTGCTGCGCGTCCATGCCGGTCGCGGCGGTGTAGAGAGAGCGGATCACGAGTGGTTCTCCTTCAGCGGATACGACCGAGTTCGACGGCCTTTTCATCGAGCCGTCGGTACGTCTGCAGCGCCTGCATCGAGGTGTCGAAGCTGCGCTGGGCCGAGACCATCTGCACCGCGGCCTCGAGCGCGCTCGAGTTGCCGATCTCGAATTGGCCCAGCTTCAGGGTCTCGCTCGAGGTGGTGACGGCCTCGGGCGACTGGGGCCGCAGCAGCGTCGGCGAGACGCGGTCGACGTTGCCGTGGAGCTCGAAGAGGCCCAGCTGCGCGATGCGGTTGTTGTTGGCGTAGACGGTGCCGTTGGGCTCAACCCGCACCGCCGTCTGGGGCGGCGCGATGATGGGCTGCCCGTCCACGTCGACCACCGGCTGTCCGTTCACCTTGAGCGCGCCGCTGGCGTCGAGCTGCACGCGGCCGTTGCGGGTGAAGGCGAGGCCGTCTCCCAGCTTCACCGCGAGGAACGCCTTGCCCGAGGGCAGCACGTCCATCGGGTCTCCGGAGTGCACCACCGCCCCGGTCGAGAGGTCGAGGTTGGTCTGCACCGCCGAGGTGTAGACCTGCGGCGAGTCGGCCCCGGCCGCCCTCGCCAGGAAGGCCTCGAACGCGGGCCGCTCGGCCTTGAAGCCAGGCGTGTTGATGTTGGCGAGGTTGTCCGAGACGGACTCGAGCTGCGCCATGCGGGCCGCCGCTCCATTCATGCTCACGTAGATTCCGTCGGACATGTGACGCTCCTGCAGGCACCCTGAGCAGCGCGTGTGCCACCAGCGCTCGGCGGGCCCTGCCGGCCGCGGCCGCCTGCGGGCTGTTTCTGCCGGGCAGGAGCTGCCGGCTTGTCGGGTTGCTGACAGGTCAGCCTCACCCGGGTGGGCGGCGTTGACCCACGGGCGACGTCGACGAATCAGCCGGTTGAGAAGGGCGCGCGGCCTGCAATCACCGGCCGGCGATGCGTACGCGACTCGATGCGGTGGTTCAGGTGAGGGAGCGCGCCGAAGAGAAGGCGCTGCTGAAGGTGGTGGAGGCCGAGAACCAGGCGAAGGTGGCGTTGGAGCGCGCCGAGGCCCTCAGGCTGGCCGCGTTGAAGGATCAGCGGAAGCCGGGCGACGCGGCGACGTGGGAGCTGGCCGAGAGCGCCCACGTGCGCGCCCTCGCCGACGCCCGCCGCGCCCAGAAGGAAGCAGAGCGCGTGCAGGCCGAGGTCTCGAAGGTGCGCGTCGTGTACACCTCTGCCCACCAGCAGGCCGAGGTGGTGCGCCGGGTGGCCGAGACGCGCCGTGACGAGCAGCGCCGCGAGGCCGAGCGCACCGAGGACAAGGCGCTCGACGAGGTGGCCTCGCTGCTCTGGTACCGCAGGGCCGGGTGACGTCAGTTCGTTGACGGTGCCGGCTGCGCGGCCAGCCAGGCCGACAACCCCTCCAACGCCGGGGGAGCCGGTGACGGCAGCAGCGCGCGGGCGTCGTCCAGCCGGCCTCGCCCGATCAAGAACGCCACCTGGGCGCGAAGCCGCTCCTCATCGGTGTCCAGGCCCGTCAGCGGGAGCGACGCCGCCCGCAGCTCGCCCAGCGACTCCACCAGCGCCTCTTGCATCAGCGACTCGTCGGCGTTCGCGCGGGGCGTGGAGAACTCGAGGTAGAGGTTGTCGTCGGTCGAGATCAGCTGCGCGCCGCTGCGCCCCCATCGACGGGCCTCCTCTTCGACGAAGCGCTCCACGCCTGCCTCGTCGAGCAGCACGTTGCCGGTCAGCACCAGCAGGTCTTCGGCCGGCAGGTCGCGCGTCGCCACCGTGCCACGCAAGAGCGCGCCGCGCCGGTCGAGCTCCTTCGCGTCGAAGACGAACGGCTCCATCGAGGCCAGCAGGAGCCCCTGGTTGCCGCGGAAGAACAACATCACGTGGGGAAACTCGCTCTTCAGCGTCGCGGCGATCACCGCGAGATCGCGCCGCGTCATGTGGTGCAGCTGCACCCACTGCTGCACCACCGCGCCCTTCGCCAGCCGGCGCTTGAGCAGCGCATAGAAGTCGCGGTTGTAGAGATCGGCCGTGCCCGCGAACCAGATGCTCGAGAGCTGGAGCGTGACGAAGTCGTACTGCTGCTCCGAGAGGAGCAGGAAGTTCCGCCCGTCGGCGAGGTGCACCTTCACCTTCGGGTTGCCGCTCAAGACGCCTTCGTTCACCGAGCCGAAGTACGTGCGCGCCGCCTCGAGGATGTCGCTGGAGAGCTCCACCGCGTCGATGGACTCGAACGGGTGCGCCGCGAGCGTGCCCAGGGAGCAGCCGGTGCCGACGCCGATCAACAGCCCGCGCCCGAAGTTGCGAATCGCCAGCAGCGGCACCTGGGCGTAGGCCCGCTGGGCCTGCACCTCGCCGCTCTCGTTGCCCTGGAACTTGCCGTTGGTGAGGAGGGTGAGCTTCTGCGACTTCGGGTGGCGCACCACGCTGGTGATGCCCGAGCTGACCGACTCGCGGGCCCACTCCACCTGCGAGTGGTAGTACGGCGTCTCGGTGAAGTAGACGTTCGCGCCCGACGCCAGCGACGAGAGGCTCCACGCCGGCAGCACGAGGGCGAGCACCGCCGCCGCGCCCGCCATCAGCCGCGCGCGCGTGTCGGCCAGCAGCAGCGCCAGCCCGACGCAGCCGCCCACCACCACCAGGATGGTGCCGCGCGAGCCGAGCGCCGGGAGCAGCACGTAGCCGGTCAGCAGGGAGCCGGCGATCGCGCCGAGGGTGTTCGCCGCCGCCAGCCCGCCGATCGACTGGCCGATGCTCCCGGTGCGCGCCCCGAGGCGAAGGGTGAGGGGGTAGACGGTGCCCAACACCGCCGCGGGGATGACGATGAGCTGGGCCGCCACCACCGCGCGCACCACCTCTCGCCCCGCGAAGCTCGAGACGAAGTTGCCCGCCACCACGAAGAGCGCGCTCGACTTGTCCCAGAGCGGGAGCGTCACCACCATCGACAGCGCGATCACCGCCTGCACCTTGCCCAGCATCGCCGGGTCGACCTTCGCCTCGGGCTGCCGCGCCACCCACGCCGAGCCGAGCGTCAACGCGACCAGGAAGAGCGCGAGCATCAAGCCGAAGGCGTAGGCGCTGGTGCCGATGACCGCGCCCAGCAGGTGGAACCAGGTGACCTCGGCGACGAAGGTGGCCAGGCCGCTCCAGGCTGCGAGCGCCAGGAGCGAGAAGGGCGCCCGCGCCGCCGTCGAGGTGGGCTCGACCGCGGGGGGGACCGGCACCCGCGTCGCCAGCCAGAAGCCCAGCGCCGCAGCGCCGACGTTGAAGGCCGCGCCCAGCCACATCGAGGCCGACAGCCCGATGCCGGGGAGGAAGACGTAGGAGCCCAGCGTCGCGCCGATGGCCGCGCCCAGGACGTTCGCCGTGTAGAGCCGCGCGATCTCGCCGTCGCCGCGGGCCAGCTCGCTCTTCGAGGCCAGCGCCCGCGCGACCGGCGGCAGGGTGCCGCCCATCAGCAGCGTCGGCACCAGGGTGATGCCGAAGGCCATCACGAAGAGCCCGATGCGCACCAGGGGGTCGTCGAGCGTGCGCCCGCGCGCCAGTGACGCGAAGCCGTCGATCGCCAGCGGCACCACGAAGGGCATGGCCGCGGCGCACAGCGCGATGCCCACCTCGAGCCAGGCGTAGAGCCGCAGCGGAGACTTCGTTCGGTCGGCCAGCCGCCCAAAGAGCAGGGCGCCCAGCGCCAGCCCCGCCATCCACGCGGCCAGCACCGTCGAGGTCGCCAGCGCCGACACCCCGAAGGCGCGGGTCAACGAGCGCTGGAGCGCCACCTCGAACACCAGCCCGGCCGCGCCGGAGACCACGAACATGAGGAAGCCCAGGCGCCGCATCGGGCGCGAGCGAACACCGTCTGCACCGCGCCGTCGATGGAAAGTCGTCGGAGGCTCCTGCATCGGCTACGACAGCGCGACCGGTGATGCGCGCGCTTCGACCAATCGAGTGGGCGGTGCTCGCCTTCAGCGCCTTCGTGCTGGTGCGAGTGGGGCCGGCCGTCTTCCTCGAGTACCGCCAGCTGGCGGGCCTGCGCACGGTGTCGGTGTTCTTCGCGCTCGGGCTGGTGGGCGCGGTGTCGCTGGCGCGGGAGCTGGCGGCGCTGCCGTGGCGTGAAGGGGCGCAGCGGCGCCAGCGGGCGCACGCCCGGGCTTTCCTGTTCGCGGCGCTCCCCCTGGTGATCGCGGCGCTCCTGGCGTTCTCGACCCCGACGCTCTGGGCCGAGCTCTCGAAGGCCCGCACGGCCCAGCTCATTCCCATGGTGGCGACGGTCTTCCTGCGGGTGGTGGGCGTGGGCCTGCCGACGTTGCTGCTCTGGCTGGCGGTGGGCCTGGAGCTCAAACGCCACGACGCGTTCGACCTGCGACGGTTCCTGCGAGGGCAGGGGGGCGCGTTCTTCTCGACGCTGCGCGACTGGGCGCCGCTCCTCTTCATCCTCTCGGCCTACGCGTGGATGGACGCAGTCGTCGGCGGAAAGCTGGGTGAGGAGCGCGACACGCTGATGGCCTCGATCGATCGAGCGCTCTTCCTCGGCCACGATCCGCTCGAGCTGCTGGAGTCAGTCATCTGGCGGCCGCTGTCCGAGTGGCTGGCCTTCGCGTACTCGTTCTACGCGGTGCTGTTCCCGTTGGTGCTCGGGGCGGTCTTCATGTTCGGCGGCCGGCCCGCGCTGCGAGAGGCGGCCTTCGCCCTCGGCGCGGCCCTCCTCGTCGGCTACGTCTCGTACTCGCTGGTGCCCGTGAAGGGCCCGGTGCTGACGCGCAGCTTCGACGTCTCGCTCGATCTCTACCTGCTCGCCTCGGTGAAGGAGGCGATGATGGACGCCACCCGCATCACCTGGGACTGCTTCCCCAGCATGCACACCTGCTGCACGGTGTTGTTGGGCTGGGCGGCGTGGCGGCACGTCAGGCGGCTCTTCTGGTGGGTGCTGCCGATCGTCGCGTCGATGCCGCTGGCGTGCGTGTACCTGCGCTACCACTACGTCGTCGACGTGCTGGCGGGCCTGGGGTTGGCGGCGGTGACGATCGTGGTGGCGAAGCGGCTCAATCACAGCCCTTCGACCGACACGCAGTCGGCCTGAGCGCCCGACTCCTGGCCGCCGGGCCAGCTCTCCTTGAAGTACGTCACCTTGAAGGCCGTGTTCCAGCACTCTACGCGCGTCGCCCCTCGGTAGTTGCCTTCGCCCACCGTCGAGACCGTCACCCCCGCGCCGTCCGCGCGCCACTTGCTCACCAGATCGAGCCGGCTGATGTTCGCGTCGGCCGACTTCAGCGAGAACCCCATCGCGCCGGAGCCGTCTTCGGCGCGCCTGGCGGCGTACCCGAGCGACGAGAACCCGCTCGTGTTGCCGGGGGTGAAGGTGAACGCCAGCGTCGAGGTCGTCGGGAAGCCGGCGGTGAAGTAGCCCAGGCTGATCGAGTCGATGCCCTTGAAGGTGCTGTCCACCTGCAGCTGGTCGCGGAAGTCCTTCACCGGCACCTCGATCTGCCCCATGCCCTTGCGCACCGTCTCGGCCGAGGCCTGGAAGGCCCCCTTCACCACGTCGAAGAAGGTGGGCGTGCCGAGCCGCCGGGCCTGGAGCTTCCACGCGTAGGTGTCACGCGGGTCGGTGCTGACGAGGGCGATGATCAGCTGAAACTCGAAGCCCGGGTTGTCCTTCGCGACGAACGGGCCCCAGGTGCGCGACTCTCCCGAGCGGCTGGTGGGCGGCACCGCGCGCACCGAGTCGAGCACCCCGAGGAAGAAGTCGAGGAGCCCGTTGAAGTCGGCGTTCGCCTTCCTGGTGTCGGCGTACGCCTGCGAGGGCTCTCCGGCGTTGAGCCCATCTCGACGAGACGACAGCGGCTGGGCGCTGCTGCCCGAGGTGGGGAGGTTCGAGGCCAGGGCTGCGCGCGACGGCAGCGCCGCGACGAACTCGAGATCGCGGTTCGACCAGGAGCCGCCGCACGCGGTGACGTCCAGCACGCAGAGGAGGAGGAGAAGGTGTCTCATGGCGTCAGTCCCGGAACTCGTAGTTGAGCAGCAGCCCCACCTCGGCGAAGCCCAGGCTGCGGGTCTCGTCGACGTTGTAGAGCAGGTAGTGCACGCGGCCGCGGGCCACGAGCCCGAAGCTCCGGCCCAGGCGGTACTTGAGGCCGGCCACCACGCCCGGGCTCATGGTGGTGAAGCTCTGGCGCGGGAAGAGCGGCTCCTCGAACTCGCGGTTCATCAGGCTCAAGCCCAGGCGCGCGCCGAGGAAGGGCACCCACGTGCCCTCTTCGTTCCACTCGTAGAAGAGCGAGCTGCCCACGGTGACGAGCGAGTAGCGATAGCCGGCCGGCGTGCCCAGGCGCGCGCTGTTCACCACGCCCGCCGACCAGCCGTACTGGCCGTCGAAGCTCCAGGCGAAGCCGCGGCCGAAGAAGTTGTGCACGGTGGCCTCGCCGCCCACCATCGGCGCCGAGGGGAACAGCCCGCCCGCGTTCGTCGGCGCGTCGAAGATCGCCTGGTACTGCCCGGTCGCCGAGATGCTCCAGTGGCGCGAGTACACCGTCGTCAGGCCGGTGCCCTTCACCGGGTCGTCAGAGAACTTCGCGTTCCGCAAGGCGCCCTCGTCGAGGGTGGTGATCTGCCCGTCGCTGACGTTCACCTCGCCGACCCGGAGCCGATCGGTGAGGCGGCGCTTGACGGTGTACGCACCCGCCGGGAGCGCGATCATGCGCTCGGCCTCGCTCTTGACCAGCTCCGCGACCACCACGCCCCGCTTGTCGATGAGGAAGTAGGTGCCGGGCGGCGCGCTCGCCGGAATGCGGAGGCCCTCGTTGCGCTGCGCCACGTCGGTCAGCATCAGGTCGCCGTTGCCCGCGAGATCGAAGCTGAAGGTGGGGTGCTGCGCGCCCGCGGCGCTGTCGGCCGTCGAGGCCACCGTGCGCTCGTAGGCGTAGGCGTACGCCTCGGCGAGGCTCACCCGGCCGTCGCCGCTCTGATCGGCGCTGCCCAACAGCCCGCTGGCCAGGTGGTACGAGAAGTAGCTCGCGCCGATCGCGTCAGACTCCTGAGAGTCTTCGTCGGACGCGCTCGAGGTGAGGATCACCAGGCCCTTCGCGGCGCGGGTGGCGTCGGTCTCGACCTCGAACGCCGGCGCCTTCCGCACGCCCTTGGTGCGGGTGAGCGCGCCCGAGCGGCAGGCGTCGAACACCGCCACGCGCATGTCGGTGGGCCCCTGCGCCAGGCGCGCCTTCACCGACTCCATGGGCAGCTTCGTCACGCCCAGCCGGAGCGCGCCCTCTTTGGCGTGCCCCGAGTAGTAGAAGAACAGCGAGGTGCGATCGCCGCGCGCGCGGGCGTCGCGGGCGCGGCGCTCGAGCTCGGACAGCGCGGTCAGCACGTCGTCCGCGGAGTCGTTGAGCAGCAGCAGCGCGTCGGCCGGCGCGGTGCCGCCGAGCCGCACCATCACCTCGTGCATGCGCCTGGCGTCGTCGGCGGCGTAGAGGAGCGGCCGGGTGCCCTCGCCGCCTTCGTTGTTGCCGACGAAGAGGGCGAACCGGCGCAGCGGCCCGGTCGGGGCTTCCTGGGCTCCCGCGCTCGACGCGACCAGGCACGCCAGCAGCAGCTGACGCGCGATCGGCGACGGTGGCAGGGAAGAGGTCACGGCTTGAGGAACGTGCGGTGGAACTGCTCTCCAGGCAACGGGAGACTGCCGAGCTTCGTGAGATCGCCGCGCGCGTCGTCGAAGGCCAGCCGCAGCGGCGCGGCGACCTGGTCGAGGGTGAGGGGCGCGGCCGAGAGGAGCACCACCACCCGCTCCAGGCCCTTGCCGGTGAACTCCAGGCTCTCGGGGAGCCACTGGGTCTCCTGCCCGGCCCCGATCGTGAGGCTGCGGCCGTTGTCGACGTAGATGGGGGTGATCTCGCCCGCGTCGTCGATGCTCACCACCAGCGCGTACTTCCACGGCCCCGGCGCGATGCCGACGCGCACCCGCTCGCCGGCGGCCAGGGCCTCGGCGACCGCGCCGTCTGGCGAGGCCGCGCGCTGCGGGCCCGAGCCGGCGACCACCACCGAGACCGACGCGCCGCCCTTGACCCGGTTGAAGGACCCCTCGGGTTCGACTTGGGAGAGCACCAGCTGCGCGCCGGCGATCAGGCCCAGGCTCGCGGCGAGCGCCAGCACGACCTGCGGCCAGTGGCGACGGGGCGCGCCTGGCTTCGCGGCCTCGCGCGCAGCCCGCTCCACGCCCGCTGCGAACCGGTCGAACGAGATCTGCTGCTCGAACTGCTGCTGCTCGGTCGCGAACGAGGCCAGCGCCGCGCGGCACGCCTCGCACTGCTGCGCGTGCGCCGTCACCTCATCGCCCACGGCCTCACCCGCGTGCAGCCGGCGAAGGGTCAGCTGGCCCGGGTGCTTCACTGCCGTCGCGCTCACGAGAGACCTCCGTCGCCTTCACGCATCGCCTGGCCCGTCGCCTCGGTGAACGCGTTGAGTCGTTTTCGAATCGTCGGCACCGAGCGGCCCAACAGCCCGGCGACCTCTTCGAGCGTCAGATCGTCGACCCAGTAGTGAATGACGGCGGCCTGCGTCTCGCCGTCGAGCCGCGCCAGGCACCGGCGCACCAGATCGCGGGCCTCGAGTGTGCCGGGGCCGCCGTGCGCTTCGCCCCTCACGCGCTCCATCGACTCGTACTGATCGTGCCAGGCGGCGCGCTTCTCTCGCAGCACGTTGAGGCAGTGGTTGGTGGCGATCTTCATCAGCCACGTCAGCGGCGACGCCTCGCCGCGAAAGCCCGGCTCGTTCAACATCGCCCTGGCGAACACGTCCTGCATGGCGTCCTCGGCGGCGGCTGGGTCTCTCAGCAGGTAGCGGCACCGTTGGTACACGGCGCCGCCGTACGTCGAATACAGCTGCTTCAGCCACGGTCGCCCGGCGCTCCTGCCACCTTCGATGACCTCGAACGCCGGGCGGCTCATGGGGTCGATGTTACGGCGCGTACTCGGCCGTGGGGAACGCGCAGCTCGACTCCTGGCCGTAGTTGAGGCCGGGGTCGAACGAAGCGTTGAGGTAGCGCGACGCGAAGCCCGAGTCCCAGCACTCCGAGGCGGTGGCGACGCCGGGCAGATCGCCGCCCGTCGCGCGGGCGTCGCTGCGGCCAGCGCCCGACTGCTGCCACCGGCTCTTGACGGTGAGCACCTCGATGCCCGGGCCCGAGACCCAGTTCTTGTTCATGCGGAACTTGAACTCGCCGCCGTTGCCCGGCTGCTCGCGGTAGCCGTAGTTCACGTCGACCAGGCCGCCGGTCTCGCCGTCACGCACCCGCTGGAAGGTGGCGTCGATCGCCACGTCGGCCGTCGCGGTGAGCTTCGAGTACACGTAGGTGGCGGCGCCGACGTTGCCGTCGTTCTCAGGCAGCTCTTTCGCCTTGTCGAAGTCGATGAGGAAGGTGCCGCTGCCCAGCTTGTGGCCGGTCGAGACGTGCGACCCAGAGAGGATGGCGCGGTACCTCGAGTCGGCTTCGGTCTTGCCCTTGGCCTCGAGGAGGTAGGTGAACTCGTTCTGCGCCGTCATGGTGACGGTGAACTTGAAGGTGTTCGGCGAGAGCGCATCGGTGTGGGGGCCCCAGACCGCCACGTTCTGCGTCACGCTGGTCGGCCGGTGCTCGGCGATCTTCTGCACCAGCGTCAGCACGGCGGCGCCCGCGCCGTTGACCTGCGTCGTCACCCCGCGCGTCAGCTTGTAGAACTCGGCGATCTGCCCCTCGAGCCCGTCGCGCCGCTGCCCCTCGCCGGTGAGCGCCGTCTTGTTCTCGGGCAGGTTGAGCTTCACCGTCTCTTGCTGCGGAAAGCCCTCTCGAAACGGCTCGCCCTTGTCCACGCCGCAGCCCAGCATCGACAACCCCGCCACCACCGCTGCCGCCATCATCAGTCGCTTCATTGGTGTCTCTCCCTGTCAGTGTGTGCCCGGTGTGTCCGGGTTCGCAGGCATGGACACGGCGGGCCCTGAAAACGGAAAACGGGGTCGAGTTCTGAAGGCTTGCGTCGTTTGCGTGGCACTGAAATGGGTGCGCCGGGCGCGAGGGGCGGGTTAATCCCGCTGCCACTGACTTCACTGGAGGGGTTGCCCATGCGTTCTACGCTGCTCGCCGTCGTCGCCGTTCTCTCGTCGTGCACCATGATGCAGCGCTCGCAGACCGAGCAGCTCGTGGCTGCCTCGCTGATCTCGGACGCGCAGGAGACCGAGCTCGGCTTTCAGGTGCACGAGGAGCTGAAGAAGGAGAACACGAAGTTCCTCAACAACCCCGACGTGGGCTTCTACGTGGGCGGCCTGGTGAACAAGCTGACGCCCCAGGCCGAGCAGGACCGCGGCGGGGTGAAGTGGCAGTACTTCGTGATCGACGACCCCAAGACGGTGAACGCCTTCGCGACGCCCGGGGGGCGCATCTACGTCTACACGGGCCTGCTGCTGGCCGCCGAGAACGAGGCCGAGGTGGTGGGCGTGCTGGGCCACGAGCTGGGCCACGTGGTGGCGCGGCACTCGGCGCGGCAGCTGGTCGCCGCCAAGGGGCTCGAGACGGTGAGCGCGATGGCGCTGGGCAAAGATCCGGCAGACGTGGCGCTCCTCGCGGCGGCGCTGGTGGGCAAGGGCACCATCATGGCGTACGGCCGCGACATGGAGCTCGAGGCCGACCGGTACGGCGCGAAGTACGCGAACGCGACCGGCTACGCGCCGCAGGGCCTCGCCAGCTTCTTCCAGAAGCTCCAGGCGCAGGGTGAGGCGCCGGCGTTCCTGACGTTCCTCTCGACCCACCCGGCCAACAGCGAGCGCATCGAGAAGATCAACGCGCAGATCGCGGCCAACGGGTACCAGAGCACCGAGCTCGGCGCCGCGTCGCTCAAGGCCATTCAGGCCAGGATCCCGAAGAGCTGAATCAGGGCCCTGCGTCTGGCGAGGGCGCGTCGATCAGATCGTCGGCGCTCCAGGGCAGCTCGTTGAACCGCGAGCTGTCGATCTCGACGATCGCCTTGCGGGCCCCCATGGCGTACGAGCTCCCGCTCTTTCCGACGAGCTCCTTGCCCAGCACCAGCGCGGCCAGCTCGACATTGCCGGGCCCGAAGAGCCGAATGGTGCGCGCGCTCTTCGCGTCGAGGCTGTAGGTCTCGAGCACCTTCGCGTCGGATTGGTCGAACACCACGCTGCCCGCCTTGATGGCCGAGAGCGTCCACAGCGTGGAGGCGATGCGATAGCCCTTCGCGGGCCCCGACTTCGGTGACGTCACGCGCCAGCTCTCGATGCTGGCATCTGCTGACTCCCGCTCGGCCACCACCTCGGGGCTCCCCGGCGTCGAGATCACGATCTTCGTCACCAGCTGCCGCGCGAACGGCATCAGCGACTTGTCGCGCAGCTCCATGGCGTTGCGATCGAACGCGGTTCGGGCGGTGGCGTTCACCTGCGCCAGCACCCGGCCGTCGGCGTCTTCGCGGAGCGCGTAGAACGCCGAGCCCGCGTCGAGGGGAGGCGTCGCGAGGGTGATCTTCACCTCGCCCGACGAGAGCGCGAAGGTGGCGGTGGCAAGCGGCGCGTCGAAGCCCAGCGCCTTGAGGGCCGCGTCGGTGGCGTCGGCAGGAAAAGCGAGGGCGCGCTCCCCCCGAATGCTGCCCAGCACGGCCTGCACCGTGACGGTGTCGGCCAGCGTCGCCTCGGGGCGGGTCAGCCGCCAGAGCTTGTCGTCGCCGCGCACCAGCTCCCAGTCGTTCGACTTCGACTTGAACGCGAGCCGCTGCAGCTTCGGCTCGTCGATCGAGAACAGGTCCTTCTCGCGGAGATCGAAGGTCGTCTTGGCGAGCGACCAGCGCACGCCGCCTTCGGCCATGTGGATGACCCGGCTGTCGTCGCGACGAATGTAGACGGTGCCGTCGAAGGGGTTCTCGATGCCGCCCTCGAGCTTCACGGTGCGGGGCTGGCCTCCGACGGTGGCCTCGGCGACGACGCTGAAGGAAGGCGCATCGAGCCCGTAGGTCTTCAGCTCGGCGTCGGTGGCCTCGCCCTCGAGCGTCGTCTTGAAGCGCGCGGTCTGCAGTTGGCTCACCACCCCGTCGATCACCAGCGGGTCGACCCGCGCCTTGACCGGCGAGGTGATGCGCCACGGCTCGCCGGGCGCGCGCTCGAGCACCGTGGTGTCTGAGCCGGCGCTCACCGTGAGCTTCGTGAACTCGATCCGCGCGGCCCCGGCGTCCTGGCCGCGGCCTGGCTCGGCCCCGGTCGCGAAGAGGCGCTCCTGATCGGCCTTCTTCGAAGCCGCTCTCTCGTCTTTCTCGTAGACGCCCTTGTAGGCGAACAGCCCCACGCCGGCGGCGACGACCACCAGCCCGACGAGCGCGACGAGGGTCTTCTGCATCTGGTTCATGCGGTGACTCCGGCGAGCGTCAACGAGAGCGGCGCGTCAGCCACACGGTGAGGCCGACGCCGATCAGCAACATCGGCAGCACGTCCATCACCACCAGGCGGATGTTGCTGAGCATGCCGGCGTCGACCTGGAGCGACGAGATGTCGCGGTCGGGTGGGCGAATGGTGAGCTTCTTGGGCTGGTTGCTCACCCAGCCCATGACGTTCAGCACCAGGTTGCGGTTCCCTTCGATGGCGAAGAGGCCGGTCAACACGTCGGAGTCTCCGAAGGCCACCACGCGCGCTTGATCGAAGCGCTGGTTCTCGCTCTTCACGTCACGCGTCGAGACGGCCACCACCGCGAGCTGGCCTGCCTTCTCGCCGGGGTCGAGCTTCGGGTTCTCGTCGGGCTTCGTCTCGAGCCAGGCCTCGGGCGTCGTCAGCACGGTGCTGAGGGCCGTCACGCCGGGCAGGGTGCCTTCACGCAGCACCGAGATGCCGCGCGCCGAGTCGAAGAGCAGGTTGAGCTTCTTCGCCTTGAGGGGCGCGACGGTCGGGTGATCGCCATAGAAGGGCGCGACGATGAAGTAGGGCTGCCGCGGGTCGACGCGCGGGTCGGCGATCACGCCGTTGTCGAGCTGCAGGCCGTACTTCGCCAGCAGCGCGTCGAGGCCCGGCTCGGTGTCGGCCTCGGCGAAGTAGACGAAGCGGCCGCCCTCGTCGAGGTACTGCTCCAGCAGCCGCTTCTCGCCTTCGGTGTAGGCCGAGGTCGCGCCGGCGCTGATGACGACCGAGGCGTCTCGGGGGATGGCGTTGGTCTTGGCGAGGTTGAGCGACTCGCAGACGTAGCCCTCGTCGGTGAACGCCGCCTTCACCCGCGCGAGCGTCTGCGACTGCGCGCCCTGGGGGAGCTGCCCGCGCGCCGCCTCGAGCGGCGTCTCTCCGTGCCCTTCCAGGAAGTACACCCGCAGCTCGCCGACCTGCTCGAGGCGGATGAGGGCGTTGGTGAACTCCTCCTCGCCCTCTTCGGCGTTGGCGAGCTTCGGCAGGTTGGCGGTGGTGCTGCTCTCGTTGGGTTGATCGGGGTTGCGCACCAGCACCGCCGCGAAGTCCTCGTCGCGGATCTTGTACTTCGCGACCAGCGCGGGCGTCTTGCGCGGGTCCTTCACCTCCCAGGTGAGCTTGTCGGTCTCTTTGGTGAAGCGCTGGAAGAGATCGACCAGGCTGTCGGGCAAGGGCTGGGTGAGGAAGATCACGATCTTCACCGGCGCCTTGAGGTCCTTCAGCGTGTCGCGCGTCTGCTGCGAGAGCGAGAAGAGCTTCTTGTTGGTCAGGTCCCACGTCTTGTTGCGGCGCGCGACGATGAAGTTGGCGCCGATCATCAGCGCGATGAAGACGACGCCGATCGCGGCCGACGACGAGAAGAAGAAGACCGACCGCGCCCAGGTCGCGATCTTCTCGGAGTTGGTCGCCGCCCACAGCACCAGCAGCGCCAGCCCCAGGCCCAGCTTCACGCCGAACGCGACGAACGACCCCGAGGTGACGAAGAGCGTGACGACCGACGTGAGGGTCAGGAGCAGGCCCACGCCACCGGCCACTTTTCCGAGCGTCTTCATCAGACCCACCGCCTCGACTCGACCGACCGGTGCGTCAACACCAGGAAGGTCGCGATCACGCTCGAGAAGAACACCACGGGCCTCAGGTCGAACACGCCGCGCAGCGGGTTGCGCAGCTGGGCCTCGATCGAGAGGTGGTCGATGACGCTCCGCCACGGCTCGTCGGCGTTGGGCGCCACGCTCTGGAACACCAGCCACATCAGACAGAGCGCGAAGGTGATGAGCCCGGCGGCGATCACCGACTCGGTCAGCGACGAGACGAAGGTGCCGATGGCGAGCAGGGTGGCGCCCCAGACGACGAGCGCGCCGAAGCCCAGCATCACGGTGACCCACTCGAGCGTGGCGGTCTTCTCAGAGGTGGTCGCCGAGAACGACGAGCCGAACATCGTCAGCACCAGCGGGTAGATCATCGTGACGGCCACGGTCGCCCCGATGATCACCAGGCCGCCCAGGTACTTGCCCAGCACGATCTCGACGCTGGTCAGCGGCGACGTCATCAGCAGCTCGAAGGTCTTCTGGCGCCGCTCCTCGGCGAACAGGCGCGCCGAGAGGAACGGCACCACGAACATCAGCACCACCAGCATCGTCGAGAACAGCGGCATCACCACGCCGTCGGTGAGGTTTCGGAGGAACTGCTCGTCGGGCGTCGCCTGAGCCCACCCGCCCTGGAGCCGGATCTGCTCATGCGCCTCCTTGAAGCGCACCAGGTAGCCGATGAAGAAGAACGACGAGACGAAGCTGACGAAGGTGAAGACGATCCACGCCCAGGGGGTGGTCAGGTAGACCGTCATCTCCTTCTTGGCGATCGCGAGGATGTTGCGCATCGAAGGGTCCTTTCCCGGTCAGTTGGCGGTCAGTGAGATGAACTTCTCTTCGAGGCCGCTCTCTCGGCCGCCCGAGATCGCCGCCATCGTGTCATCGGCCACGATCTTCCCGCGGTGGATGATGAGCACCTGCTCACAGATGGTCTTCACCTCGGCGAGGATGTGCGTCGAGAGCACCACGGTGTGCTGCCCGGCGAGCCCCTTGATCAGCTGGAGCACCTCGTTGCGCTGCCGCGGGTCGAGGCCCTCGGTCGGCTCGTCGAGGATGAGGAGCTTCGGGTTGCCGATCAGCGCCTGCGCGATGCCCACCCGCTGCCGGTAGCCCTTCGAGAGCGCCGCGTTGAGGCGGTCGAGCTCACTGGTGACGCCCGTTCCTTCGGCGACGCGCGCGATCTCGCTCTTCACCTGCTTGCGGGGAACGCCCTTGATCTCGGCGACGAACTTGAGGAAGCCGCGCACGGTCAGCTCGGGGTACAGCGGCGGCGTCTCGGGCAGGTACCCGATCTGCCGCTTCGCCTCGAGCGGCTTCTCGAACACGTCGAAGCCCGCCACCCGCGCCTTGCCCTCGGTCGCCGGCATGAACCCGGTGAGGATCTTCATCGTCGTCGACTTGCCCGCGCCGTTGGGCCCGAGGAAGCCGACGATCTTCCCAGCCTCGATGCTGAAACTGAGCGCGTCGATCGCGACCCGGTCGCGGTACTTCTTGGTGAGGCGCTCGACCTCGATCATCGCCATGCGGGGTGTCCCTCCGTCTTCGAAAGCGGGCGCACTTAACGGTCGGCGATCAGCCAAGTCAACGTAGAAATCTCAGTGATTTTATAAGGTTGTGCGCGCCGCAATTCCCCAAAGGCTGCGTTGGCGAGCCCGGTGCACTGCGCTACAGCGCGCCCGTCTCGCGCGTCACGGAGGCCACATGGCCCGCATCGTCGTTCAGAAGTTCGGAGGCTCCTCAGTCAGCGACGTCGAGAAGATCCGCAAGGTGGCGCAGCGGGTGAAGGCGCGGCGCGACGAGGGCTGGCAGGTGGTGGTCGTCGTCTCGGCCATGGGTGACACCACCGACGAGCTGCTCGCGCTCGCCAAGCAGGTCACCGCTGATCCGCCGCGGCGGGAGCTCGACATGCTCTTGACGTGCGGCGAGCGCATCTCGATGGCGCTGCTGTCGATGGCGCTGCAGCACATCGACGTGCCGGCCATCAGCTTCACCGGCAGCCAGTCGGGCATCATCACCGACGACACGCACAGCCAGGCGCGCATCGTCGAGGTCCGCCCGGCGCGGCTGGAAGAGGCGCTGGCGCAGGGCAAGGTGGTGATCGTCGCTGGTTACCAGGGCGTCTCACGCAGCAAAGAGGTCACCACCCTGGGGCGCGGCGGCTCCGACACCTCGGCGGTCGCGCTCGCGGCGGCGCTCGAGGCCGACTGCGAGATCTACTCCGACGTCGACGGCATCTTCTCGGCCGACCCGCGCGTGGTGCCCTCGGCGAAGAAGCTCGACTCGATCTCGCCTGAAGAGATGCAGGAGCTCGCCACCGCCGGCGCCAGGGTTCTCAACGCGCAGGCCGTCGAGTTCGCCCGTGAGCGCGGCATCGTGATTCACGCGAAGTCGACGCACTCGGCCGGCAACGGCACGCGCATCGAGGCGCAGCCCTCGGCGCAGGGCAGGGTGCGCGGCGTCACCTGCGAGGCGGACGTGTGGGGGTTCTGCGTCGCCGGCCCGCCCGACGCGCTGCTGGAGCTGCTCGACACCCACCAGGTCAAGCCCCGCAGCGTCTCCTTCGATCTGGCCGGCCGCACCCTGGTGCTGGCGCCGCTGCAGGACGTGCACGCGCCCGAGGTGCTGCGCGCGAAGCTCCCCGCCGGCGTGACGGTGCTCGACGCGCTGGGCACCGTCACCTGCGTCGGCACCGGGCTGCACGCTGACGCGCTGGTGCTGCGCCGCGCGCTGAGCGTCGCGAAGGCGACCAACGCGCCCGTCACCGCGATGGCGAGCTCGGCGCTGCAGCTGACCCTGGTGACGAGCCGCGACGCGGTGAAGCCGCTGACGAAGGCGCTCCACGAGGCGCTGATCGGCTGACCTCAGGCCCCCATCGCGGCCCGAAACGCACGCGGCCCAGGCACGGTCGGCGCGCCGCGCGCGAGGACCTTCACGATGTCGAAGCGCGTGAGGCGGCCGGCGTAGAAGCGCGCGATCAGCTCCTCGTCGTGCCGATAGAACGACTCGAAGATGCGCACGCGCTGGTCGGGCTCCGCCCCGCGGAAGAGCATGCGGTTGAGCAGCCGGAAGAAGCGCTGCGAGGCCCAGTGCGCGGCGGCGATCTCGTTGAGCAGCGCCGTCAGCGCCGACGCCTCGAACGACGGGAGCGCCGCGATCGTGTCGGCCAGCGACACCGCGAAGGGCAGGGAATAGCCGGTGGTGGCGTGAAACAGGCCCGCCGCGACGCCGATCGTCGGGCGCTCGAGGACCGGCGCCTCACCCGACAGGGGGATCGGCAGCGCGGCGCTCTCTTCACGAAGCACGGCCTTCACGGACAACCCGCGCTCCGAGAGGTACGCCGTCAGGCGCGCCCGCAGCGTCGGCAGATCGAGCGTGGCGTCGTCGGCGTAGTACGTGTCTTCGATCAGCAGCCGGTTCGCGTCCCACGGCAGCAGGTAGACGAAGCGGAACGCGCCGTGCTGCTCCACCCGCCCGTCCATCAGCAGCGGCACCTCGAGCCCGTGCGGTGCCGAGAGCTCGACGTCGAGGCCGAGGAACTTCTGGTAGCCGCATGGCCACGCCGGCGCGCTCGAGAACCCGCGCCCGTCGATCACCGCCTTCGCCTCGAGGGTCTCGCCGGTCGAGAGCGTGACGCTGGTCGCGGTCTGCGCGGTGACCTTCGTCTTCAGCCGCAGCCGGTCCTTCAGTTGCTGCGCGAGCTTCCAGTGGAACTCCTCGCTGCGGATGGAGTGGTAACCGCCGCCGATTCGTCGCTCGCCGGTCTTGAAGATGACGTCGTGCGAGGGCCAGCTCTTCGAGGCCAACACCCACAGCCACTCGAGCTGCGACCTGGTGACGTCGGTGCCGTGAAAGCTCCAGGTGTGGTTGCCGCCCAGCGTCGGGCCCGCCTCGATCACCACGAAGGCCACCTCGGGGCGCGTCTGGAGCAGCCTCCACGCCAGCAGGCCGTTCGCCAGCCCTCCCCCGACGAGGATCAGATCGAGCACCTGCTGGTCTCTAAGCGCCCCGCTTCAGGTTCTCCACGAGAAGTGACGTCGCCCCGAAAGATCCGGCGTCAGGGAATCACCAGGGGTGGCGACTGGTTGAAGAAGTGTGAAGACCGCCGCCAGAAGAGAAACCAAACCGCCCCGTCGAGCATTTCACTCTCTGAAGGCGAGTCGAGGGACAGGGCGGGCGGCGGCGGCGGTCCTTGCTGAACAGGCAAGGTGCGTTACTCGTGGAGACAACATGCGCGGACTACCTCCCCAAATCATGCCGTTGCGAGTCGTGGTCCAGGCCGACCACGCCCTCGTTGAGTCTCTGGCCGAGCAGACCGATCGTTTCATCTTGAGTCCGGTCGAGAGCAACCTCGAGATCGCTGCGCGCGTCGCGCAGGCCGACGTGATCGTCGTCGACGTCACCCGGAACCCAGCCCACGCGCTGGCCGAGATGAAGAACCTGCAGCTCAAGCGCCCGCTGTTGGCGCTCGCGTTCAAGGAGCAGGTCGCCGAAGCGCTGGCGGCCGGCGCGCAGGCCGTCATCGCCCGCGATTCGTCGGCGGCGAAGCTCGAGGTCGCCATCGCGGCGGTCCAGAAGGGCCTCACCGTCACCGAGCCCGGCTGGCTCGGCGCCGCAGCCCACGTCACCACGGTCGAGGCGGGCAAGGTGGTCGACGACAACCTGACGCCGCGCGAGCACGAGGTCCTGATCCTGCTGGCCGAGGGCCTCTCGAACAAGCAGATCGCGGCGAAGCTCACCATCAGCGAGCACACGGCGAAGTTCCACGTGAACTCGATCCTGCAGAAGATGGACGCGCAGAAGCGGGTGGAGGCGGTCGTGCGCGCGGCCCGGAGCGGCCTCATCAACCTGTGAGGGCGTAGGCCCCCGCTGGACGGTCTGGAGCCACGCCGTTCAGCGGGTTTGCAGGGCTGACATCATGCGTAGCTTCCCGGGAGTCGTTTCCACTCCCCCGAAGCTCCCGAGGAAGCACGCATGCCTGTCAGTGCCATCGAGTTGTCCGAGGCGTTGTCGTCGGTCGTCGAGTCGGTCGGAAAGAGCGTGGTGCGCGTCGAGGGTGGACGCCGCCAGGCCACCAGCGGGCTCGTCATCTCTCCCCACCGCGTCGTGACGGTCGCGCGCGGCCTCTTCCGCGACGAGCTCACGATCGGCCTCGAGGGCGTCACGTACCAGGCGAAGGTGAAGGGGCGCGATCTGTCCACCGACCTCGCGCTCCTCGAGGTGCGGGAGGCGCTGCCGGCGGTCGCGATCGACGAGGGCCTCGCGGCGAAGGTGGGCCAGGTGGTGCTCAAGCTCGCGCGGCCCGGACAGACCGTGCGCGCCACCAGCGGCATCATCAGCGCCGCCAGCAAGACGCCGTTCAAGGGCATGCGCGGCGGCACCGTCGATCGGTACCTCGAGTCCGACGCGGCGCACCACCCGGGCTTCTCGGGCGGGCCGCTGGTGAGCGTCGATGGCACCGTGCTCGGGCTCACCAGCACCGGGCTGCTCCAGCGCGCGAGCCTCACCATCCCCGGGAGCGCGGTGAAGCGGGTAGTCGCCCAGCTCGAGGCGCACGGCCAGGTGCGGCGCAGCTACCTCGGCGTCGAGATGCAGCCGGTGCGGTTGCCCGACGACGTGCAGCAGACGACCGGCGACGAGATCGGCCTCATCATCATGAAGGTCGAGAAAGACGGCCCGGCCGACACCGCGGGCATTCGGTACGGCGACACGCTGCTTCACCTCGGTGACGACACAGTGAAGACGCTCGACGATCTCACCTCGTACCTGCGCAGCGATCACGTCGGCCAGCAGGTGCCCGCGAGGCTCTGGCGCCAGGGCAGGGTCGAGATGGTGCAGGTGACGCTCGCCGCGAGGCCCTGAGGCCGATCAGCTCACGGTCGTCGCGCCTCGAGCCTGGCGAACTCCGCCGGGTCCATGCCCACGGCGCCGAAGTGGCGATCGGGCGCCACCTTCACGCCGTGAAAGTCGCTGCCAGCGGTGGGCACCAGGTCGAGCTCCTTCGCCCAGGCATGGAGCTGCTCGCGCTGCGACGGCGGGTGATCGGAGTGCAGCACCTCGACGCCGTCGAGCCCCAGGCCCTTGAGGTGCTCGAGCTCCCACCGGTTGACCCGCGAGGAGCCGGGGTGCGCGACGGTGGCGGTGCCGTGCGCCTGGTGGATGAGGTCGATCGCCTGCTGCGGCGTGATGTCGAAGCGCGCGACGGCCGCGGGCTTGCCGTCTCCCAGGAACCGGCTGAAGGCCTCCTGGGTCGAGGTGCAGTAGTTGTGGTTCACCAGCCAGCGGGCGAGGTGCGGCCGCGCGAGGTGTCCGTCTCCAGCGATCGCCTTCACCGCCTCGAACGTCACCGGAAACCCGAGCGCGGCGAGCTTGTCGACCATCAGCTGCATGCGCTTCTCGCGAAACGCCTTCAGCTCGACGTCGAACGACGCCAGCTTCGCGACGCGCCGATCGACGAAGTGCCCGAGGATGTGCACCTCGCGGCCGTTGAGGTGCGCCGAGATCTCGATGCCGGGGATCAGCCGCAGCCCGTGCTCCTTCGCCGCGGCCTCGCAGGCCTCGAGCCCCGAGACGGTGTCGTGATCGGTCACCGCGAGCACGGTGATCTTCGCCTTCGCCGCCATGGCGATCTGCTCGGCGGGCGGGTGCTGGCCGTCGCTCGCGGTGGTGTGCGAGTGGAGATCGATCATCGGTCCGTTCTAGCGGCGTCGGTCCGTCCGCACCACCCGGGTGTGCTAGTGGAGGCCCATGGCTCACGCGTTCCAGATCTCGCGCAAGATGGAATACGGCACCCGCGCCATGGTGTACCTCGCGTCGCTGCCCGACGGCATGACGACCTCGTTCCGCGAGATCGGCCGGAAGATGGACATCCCGGGCGACTTCCTCGCGAAGATCTTGAAGACCCTGGTGAAGGCGAAGCTGGTGCGCTCCACCCGCGGCTCGCACGGGGGCTACGCGTTGGCCCAGCCGGCCTCGAGCATCACCTTCCTCGACGTCATCGAAGCCCTCGAAGGCCCGGTGAACGTCAACGTCTGCACGGCCAGCGATCACGACGGGTGCGCCTTCACTGGCGCCTGCACGATGTACGGCGTCTGGCGAACGGGCCAGGAGCGCATGCTCGAGGTCTACCGCGCGACGCGGCTCGACAAGCTGGCCATGCGCAGCCTCCGCCACGAGTCGCCGGTGCTCAAGGCGCAGAAGAAGACGGCGCCCGCCAACTCCTGAGACGACTTCGGCACGATCACCCGTGAGGGCGACCGTGCCGAGCGCTCGACAACCCCTTCACGCCTCAGGGGATGACGTTCACGTTGAGCGACACCGGCTGACCCTGCTGGCCCCGGCTGTCCCACACCGTCATGCTGACGCGGTACAGGCCCGTGCCGTTGAGGGTGATGACGGCCCGGTCGGCCATGCTGCGGGTGTTGGGCGCGATCGACATCGCGGTGGCGCCCTGGGGGAACGGCGGCAGCAGCTGGAACCGGAACTCGGTCGGCTTGCCCATCGTCTGGCCGTCGGAGTCGGTGCTGTCGAAGCCCGAGACGATGAGGGTCTTGGGGTTCTGGGTGATCATCGAGAGCTGCACCGTCATCTGCGACTCCGTGCCCATGCTGCAGTTGGGGTCGACGTTGATCTGCGCGGGGATGCAGCCCTTCAGCACGCCCTGGGGCGGTGGGTCGAAGGGCGACGCCGAGATGATGTTGATCTCCTTGGTGCCCGCGGGCGGCCCGAAGAACGGGTCGTTCGAGATGACCTTGAGCTTGCCGACCTGCATGCCGCCCGACGCGGGCCGGTTGTACTGAATGGCCGTCTCGACGCGCATGCCGGCGGGCACCTGGGTGTTGGGCGCGATCTTGGGATCGATGATCGAGAAGAACTGGCTCTGCTCGATGCCGACCTGGTTGATCACCAACGTGCCGCACTGCGACGAGTCGGTGCCGCCATCGGGCAGCCGGCGCGTGTTGCCGATGAAGAACGACTGGGCCGACATCGGCGTCTGCGGGTTATTGAAGTTCACCTCGTCGACGGTGTCGAGGCAGGGCTGGCGGCCGCCGAAGAGGGCGAACGAGACGTCACCCGACGGGACGTCGCCCGCGACGAAGACCGACTTCACGGTCAGCTCGTCGATCACGTACAGCGGCATGTCGTTGTGGGTCACCTCGAGGGTGAGCGAGAGGCCCGGGTTGATCGTCATGCCGGTCGGGTTCGTCACCAGGTTGAAGCGGCCGTTCTGGCCGCTGGTCGCCAGGCCGCTCGACTTGAACTTCACCTCGCTGATGCGCACCTGGGCGTTGCCGTCGTTGCGCACCACGAAGCGCGCGCGGTCGGCGATCTTCGGCGAGTTGCCGCAGTTGTCGGACTGGCGGGAGTAGTCGCATGAGCTGGGCGTGGCCGAGAGGGCAGGGCGCAGGCCTTCACCGCGGAGGCTCATCACGCCAGGCGCCGAGATGGGCGCCATGTTCACCGGGTCGTTCGAGTCGACGATGATGTAGCCGCTCTTGGTCTCGTTGCCCGGGCCGGTGTCGGTCGGCTTGAACTCGATGGTGGCCTCGATGACGTCGGTGCCGTCGGCCTTGTTGAGCGAGATGGGCGCGGCGGTGGACGGCGACGCGGGGCTGACGAGCTTGAAGTCGGGCGACTCGGTGCCGATGGTGTCGAGCGCCACCTTGATGCTGGTGACCTTCAGCGCGGGGCAGCCCTTGTTCTTGATGCGGATCTTCCGGGTGACGGCGGTCTCGAACTGCACCAGCGGGAAGCCGAGCTCGCAGTCGGTGAAGATCGAGCCCTGCTCACACACCGTGAAGCCGCCGTCCTCCATCTGCACGCCGGTCTCGAGCGTAGGCTGCGAGGGCAGGTCGAGGCCGGTGCCGATCAGGGTGACGACCGGGTCGGTCTTCGTCTCGGGGTCCTGGTCGTCGATGGTCAGGGTGGCCGACTGGGCACCCTTCTTCTTCGGGGCGAAGGCCACCTCGAAGGTGAGCTCTTCACCGGTGCCGATGTCGAGCTCGTAGGGCGTCGCGACGACCGTGAAGGCGCCGCCGTCGCCCTGGCTGACGCGGAGCTGGAAGGCGTCGGCGTCGTTGCCCGAGAAGGTGAACTTCGCCTTGGCGGGGGCCTTGCCCGTCTGGTTGCTGAGCACGACCGGCTCGGAGTCGGGGAACACGTCGCGCACCGTGCCGCCCATCTCGTCTTTGCTCGGGCAGGCGGTGAAGTCGATGGCCGAGACGGTGGCGCCGTTGGCGTCGTTGGTGCGCAGGTCAGGGCGGGGCGTGGTGATCGAGGGGCCGCCACACTTGCAGCCAGCCGCGCTGATGATCGCGGTCACAACGAGAGATGAGAGTCGGGGCATTCGCACGAAAACTCCAATGAGTCGGCCGGAAGGTTGCGTGTATACCCGCGCCGCCCATGGCTACCAAGACCCAGCAGCAATCGAAGCTCCGAAAGGCGTACGACGGCGCCCGCAACGTGAACCCGCGGCCCATCACGGGCAAAGAGTCGGCCCTCGAGCTGCTCGAGCACGCCTTCGGCGCCTACGTCGGCCGCCAGGAGCGCATCGCCTTCGAGCTGATGAAGCGCTCGCTGGAAGAGAACGCGTCGATCTTCCTCACGCTCTCGGGCGCGATGACGCCAGCCGGCCTGCACCAGAGCTGCCTGATCCCCCTGGTCGAGTCGGGCGTGATCAGCGCCGTCACCACCACCGGCGCCAACCTGTACCACGACGCGCACCGCATCATTCGGCACCAGATCCGTGAGATCAACCCGAACGCAGGCGACCTGCAGTACCGCCTCGCGCGCGTCATTCGCATCTACGATCTCGGCTTCTGGGAAGAGGCGCTGCTCGACACCGATCGGCTCTTCTCGGCGATCATCTCGGGCCCCGACTTCCAGAAGAAGATGACGACGCCCGAGTTCCACTACCTGCTCGGCAAGCACATCAACGCCATCGAGCAGGAGCTCGGCGTCGAGCAGCCCTCGTTCCTCTCGACCTGCTACCGCCGCGCGGTGCCCATCTGGTCCGGCGCCGTGCAGGACGGCTCGATCTTCTTGAACGTGGTGAAGCTCCGAAAGCTGCTGGGCCCGGCGTTCAAGTTCGAGCTCGACATCAACGACGACGTCTACTCGATGGCCGCGATGCAGCACTATTGCCGCCACCACTTCGACGGCAAGCTGGCCATCTGGATCCTCGGGGGCGGCGTGCCCAAGAACTACACGCTCCAGGGCGAGCCGCTGCTCGACCAGATCCTCAACGTGCCGACCCACGGCTTCGACATCGACGTGCAGTTCTGCGTCGACCCGGTGGACAACGGCGCGCTCTCGAGCTGCCCCGCCGGCGAAGGCCACACCTGGGGTAAGGTCTCGGTCGAGGCGGTCGAGACGGGCTCGATGTACTGCCACACCGACGTCACCGCGGTCTTCCCGTGGCTCACCCACGCGCTCTTCCAGCTCAAGGTCAGCAAGCGAAAGCACTTCCGCTTGATGGACAAGATGGAGCAGGCCGTGGCGTTCCTCGACGCCGACGTCAAGAAGCGCGCGAAGGGGCTGATGAGCACCCTCAAGTGGGACGTGTCAGAGGTGAAGTGAGCCGCGCCCCCTGCGGTGTGCCTGTGCACGGCAGGTGGCAGCCGCCTTTCACCTTGTCTGGCCGGGGCCCCGCTCTTACAGTCGCTGTCTTCTCTTTCGAGGGATCCCCTTCGTGATCAGCACCGAAGCGCACGGCAAGACCGACGTCGGCCGCAAGCGTCAGCACAACGAAGACGCGATGCTGGTGGACCCCGCGGGGGGCCTCTACATCGTCGCCGACGGCATGGGCGGGCACGCGGCCGGCGAGGTGGCCAGCGCGCGCTCCGTCGAGGTGGTGAAGGCCCACCTGGCGGCGAACAAGGGCATCCTGAAGGACCTGGCCCGCGACCCCACCCAGACCAACCGCGCGGCGGCGTCGTCGCTCGTCGAGGTCGCGGTTCAGCGCGCCTGCGCCGACATCTACAGGACGGCCACCAGCGACTCGACCAAGCGTGGCATGGGCACCACCTTCGTCTGCATGGTGGTGTCGGGCTCGAAGGGCGTCATCGGCCACGTGGGCGACAGCCGCGTGTACCTGGTGCGCAACGGGCAGTGCCACCGGCTCACCGAAGATCACACGCTGATCGCCGCGCAGCTCAAGGCCGGCACCATCACCAAGGATCAGGCGGCCACCAGCCAGTATCGCAACGTCATCACGCGGGCCGTCGGCATTCAGGAGTCGGTGCAGGTGGACACCCTGATCGTCGATCTGGTGCCGGGCGACGTCTTCGTCCTCTGCTCCGACGGGCTCCACGGCTACCTGAGCGACGAAGAGGTCGGCGCGCTCGTCACCTCGACGCCGCTGGCCGAGCAGCCCGAGCGCTTCGTGGCCCTCGCCAACGAGCGCGGCGGCAAGGACAACATCACCACCGTCGTCGTCTCGGTGCGCGGTGACGTCGGCAGCGAGCAGGAAGAGGTCGTCGAGGCCCAGTCGCGGATGGAGGCCCTCAAGAAGATCCCCCTCTTCAGGCACCTCACCTACAAGGAGCAGACGGCGGTGCTGTCGATCGCCACCACGCGCACCTTCCCGGCGGGGCGGGAGATCGTCACCGAGGCGCAGCCCGGCGAAGAGCTGTTCGTCGTCATTCGCGGGCGGGTCGGCGTCGAGAAGGGTGGCGTCGAGATCGCCGAGCTTCGCGCCGGCGGCCACTTCGGCGAGATGGGCCTCATCGACAACGCGCCGCGCTCGGCCACCGTGCGCGCGCACGAGCCCACCCGGGTGATGGTGATCTCACGGCCCGACCTGATGGCGCTGATGAAGAAGGAGTCGATCCTCGCGGTGAAGCTCCTGTGGAGCTTCGTGCAGGTGCTGTCTGATCGCCTGCGCGAGACGAACTCCGAGCTGTCCGAGGCCCGCCAGGAGCTCGCGGCGGTGCAAGCCATCAATCCCTTCACCGAAGAGTGAGTGCCCCGATGCTCCGAATGGCCCGCGTCGCGCTGGTGGCGTGTGTCGTCTCGGTCTCGGCCCTGGCCGACCCGTACCCCCTCTACGGCTTCGGCCCCCGCGCGGCCGCCATGGGCGGGGCGATGACCGCCGAGGCGAGCGACTACACCGCGAGCTTCTACAACCCCGCGCTGCTGACCCGCCGGCCCGAGCTCAACTTCGGCTTCTCGGTGCAGTTCCACCGGCTGGTGCCCGAGATCACCTCGAAGGATCTCTCCAAGCCCATCGACTGCGCCCAGTGCATTCCGGCCGACAACGTCGGCACCTCGACCGGCTTCGTCTTTCCGCTCGCGGGCAAGGTGAAGAACCGCGTCGCCATCGGCGTGGGGCTGTACCTGCCGACCAGCGTCTTCGTGCGGGTCAACGCGCCCGACGCGGCCCAGCCGTACTGGTACCGGTACAACGGCAACCTCGAGCGCTTCGTGCTGCACCTCGCGGCGGGCATCAAGATCACCGACTGGCTCAGCGTCGGCCCGGGCGTGTCGGTGCTGGCGAACCTGCAGGGCAAGGTGGGCGGCGGCGGCGGCGCGACGGCCCGCGTCGATCTCTTCTCGCGCAACGTGAAGGTCAAGGAGCTCGACGCCTCGCTCACCACGCGCGTGGCGCCCACCTTCGGGGTGCTGGTGACGCCGCTGAAGCAGCTGCGCCTGGGGGCGACGTACCGCTCCGAGATCATGCTGCCGGTCACCATTCCGGCGGTGGTGGACCTCGAGGGCATCGGCACGCTCCTCCTCTCGGTCAACGCCATGTCGCACTACTCGCCCCACCAGGTCTCGTTCGGCGCCGCCTGGGACGTGATGGACGAGCTCACCCTCACCCTCGACGGCGAGTACCAGCACTGGAGCGCCGCCCCGTCGCCCTACGTCTCGTTGACCGTCGATCTCGCGGGGCCCACCCTGGCCGCGCTCGGCATCGACAAGGCGCTCGATCTCAACTCACCGGCGACGCCGCCGGGCTTCGTCAACACGCTGGGCCTTCGGCTGGGCGGCGAGTACCGCGTGTCCGATCGCTTCTCGGCGCGCGCCGGTGGCTACTATCGGCCGACGCCGGTGCCGCTTCAGAACGTCGCCAACAGCAACCTGCTCGACGGCAACGCGGTGGGCCTGGCGACGGGCATCGGCTTCAACTTCCCCGACCCGCTCGAGATCTTCGCGCACCCCATTCAGATCGATCTCGCCGCGCAGGTGACCTTCATCCTCCCTCGAGAGGCCACCAAGCCCCGGTTCGACACCATGCCCTCGTACTCGTACTCGGCGCGGGTGTTCGGCGGCACGGCGATGATCCGCTACGACTTCTAAGGCCGCGGAACCGGTCGAAGGTTCAGGATGTCTGCACGGTCGCCGGTGTTAGCGGATCGGCTGCAGTAGGCTCCTGAACTCCACATGCGTCGCGTCCTCCTCGGCTTCGCTGCGCTCATGCTCCTCGGCATCGTGGTCGGCGTGTACGTCTCGAGGCCACCTGAGCCGACCGTGGGCAACGAGCCGCAGCCCGAGCGCGCGCTGGCGCCTGAGTTCAAGCCCGTCGAGGTGCGCGCGGCCAACAACCAGGGGCTGACCCTGGCGGGCGTGGTGCGAGGCGGTGACGGTGAGGCGATCGCCGGGGCGACCGTCTTCCTGGCCGCGACCGAGCAGCAGAGCCTCACCTCGGTGCACTGCGGCCACTGCAACGAGTTGCTGCTGTCGTGCCGGTCGAGGGAGGCGGCGGGCACGGTCGCGGGGCTCCTCGAGGCGCGCCAGGGCGAACAGCGGGCGGCGGCGACGACCACCAGTGACGCGCAGGGCCGCTTCCGGTTCGAGCACCTCGCGGGCATCTCGTTCACCGTCTGGGGCAGGGCGCCTGGGCACGGCCTGGGCGTGAAGGAGCGCGCCGCGCCGGGCGACCCCGTCGAGCTCTTCCTGCCCAGCCCGCGCAGCTTGACGGGGCGGCTGCGTGACGACACCGGTCAGCCCGTCGCCGGCACGGTTCGCGCCATCTCACGTCGCCTCGCCGAGGTCGTCGCCGCGCAGGCCGATGGAGAAGGCCGCTTCAGCTTCGAGGCCCTGGGCGAGGGCCCGTTCTACGTGCACGCGTCGGCGGCGGGGCTCCTGCCAGCCTTCCGCGCCGAGGCGCGAGCCGGGCCCGACCCGGTCAACCTCACCCTGGTGCGGCCGCGCGCGCTCGAGGTGCGCCTCGTCACCCCTGACCGGAAGCCCATCGTCGGCGTGGTGAAGCTGGCGGGCGACCACCTGATGAAGGAGGCCCTCGCGCGAGAGGGCCTGGCCATCATCACGGGGCTCTCGCCCGGAGCGTTGATGGCGTCGGCCGTGGCTGGAGAGCTCGCCGCCGCGCCGCAGGCCGTGACGCTCTCGGCGGCCACCACCCAGCTCACCCTGGTGCTCGAGAAGGGCGGGCGGCTGGCGGTCACGGTGCTCGACGAGCAGCAACAGCCCGTGCCCGAGCCCGTCGTCGAGCTCCTCTCTTCGACGGGGGAGGCGATCAGCAAGAAGAAGCTCCAGACCGGCGAGCTGGCGGTGCTCGGGCCCGTCGCAGAGGGCGACTACAAGGTGCGCGCATCGGCCGAGGGGTTTGGCGCCGTCACCGTGCCGGCGAAGGTGGTGAGCGGAGAGTCGCCGGTCGAGCTCACGCTCACCCGCGGCACGGTGCTCGCCGGCAGGGTGATCGACGAGTATGGCCGCGCCGCGCCGGGCGTCTCGGTGTTGATCTCGCCCCTGGGCGACTCGACGGTGAGCGGGCCCGACGGCCGCTTCCGCGCGACGGTGCCGTCACCGGGGCTCTACGCCCTGCAGGCCCACCACTCCGACTGGGGCGGGGGCGAGGTGAAGGTGTCGGCGCCGAACGACCGGGTGGAGCTCCAGCTCGAGCCGCGGGCCGGCTGCGCGATCACCGTGCTCCAGGGCGGGCGCCGCATCGAAGGCGCCAGCGTCGTGATGTTCACCAATGACGGCAACTTCCGCAGCGATCGCGTCTCGGGCGCCGACGGGGTGGTGCTGATGCGGGGCATGCCGCCCAACGGGTACACCCTGCTGGCGACCCACCCGGACTTCCTCCCGTCCGATCGACAGAGCGTGAAGGTCGAAGAGGGGCAGCTGCTCCAGGTGACCGCCGAGCTCAAGCAGGGCGCCAACGTCACCGGCCAGGTCGTCGACACCCTGGGCGCGCCGGTCAGCGGGGTGGCGGTCTCGGTCGCGCCGCGCAGCACCGAGCCCGTCACCACTGACGCTACCGGGAACTTCACCCTCGGGCCGCTTCGTCCGAACGGCGTGTACGGCGTTCGGGTGACCCAGCGGGGGTACGATCAGGCCGACCGCGCGGTGGCGACGGCCGGCGGGCCCGCCATCAAGGTCACGGTGAAGCGGCAGCCCGTCTTCCGCGGCCGCGTGTTGGGGGCTGGCCAGGCGCTCAAGCACTTCCGCGTCGACGCCCATGAGGTGTCGTCGAGTGACGGCTCGTTCGAGCTCCCGCTGCCGACCAGCGACGGCCGCGTGATCCTCACCATCGAGTCTCCGGGCTTCGAGCCGTTGATCACGGACAGGCCCGACACGCCGGACCTCGGCGAGTTCGATCTCAAGCGGACGCCGCGGGTCACCGGCGTGGTGCGTGACGAGACCGGCGGCGGCGTGGCCGACGCCATCGTCTCGTGTGACAGCTGTGAGCAGTCGGTGATGACCGGGGCCGACGGGCGCTTTTCCCTCTCGAAGCCGCCGTACCAGCACGAGTTCAACCTGGTCGCCAGGAAGGGCCGCCGCACCGGGACGAAGGTGGTGGTGGGCGAGGTGTTCTCGGGGGTCGAGCTGGTGCTCAAGCCAGGCGTGGTGCTGTCGGGAACGGCGTGGCTCGCCGAGGGCAGGCCGGCGGGTGGGGTCGAGATCGCCGGGCTCAACACCGATCGCAGCGAGCCCGTCTCAGTGGTGACGAACGCCGACGGCACCTACTCGCTCGAGGTCGCGCCCGGCGCCTACCGCTTCTCGATGACCGGGCCCGGCGTGCCCCGCGTCTCGGCCGACCCGCCCACGGTGATCGTCGCCGTCTCGGGCCCACAGACGCGGCTCGACTTCGGGCCCGCGCCCGGCACCGGCACCGTCGTCGTGCGCGTGAAGCCCGACGTGGGCATGGCGCTGTGGCTGGTGCGCGGCGAGGTGCGCCGGGTGGGCAACCCGCCGATGGAGCTGATGGGCGCCGCGTACGCCCAGCTGGTGTTTCAGCCGCACTCGGAGCGCGTGGTGCTGTCAGGCCTGTCGCCTGGGCGCTACTCGCTGGTGTGGTCGAGCTTCCACGCGGCCTCGGAGGCGGGACCCGTGGTGGTGCCCACCGACGTGCCGGCCCAGGGCGAGGTCAACCTCGTTCGATGAAGCGCGCCCCGCTCACCGTCGTCGCGGTGGTCTGTCTGGCGATGGGCGTCGCGCTCGGCGTGTGGAAGACGAGCCAGCCCGAGGTGGGCGCCGACGCCGAAGGGCAGGCGGCGCGCGACCACGGCGCCCCGAGCCGCTCGAAGTGGTTCTGGCAGGACGACGAGCCTTCTGCGGAGGCGGTCGCGGCGCCGGTCGCCGAACCCCGGGTGCGCACCATCCGGTTCATCACCTCGACGGGGGCCGCTGTCGTCGGCGCGCGGGTGCGGGCCTTCACGTCGTCGCTGCTCGTGTCGGCGTCCGGTCAGCACGGGCTGCTCGAGTGCGACGACTTCGAACACCTCACCGAGCTCGCCGCGTCGCTCCGGGCGGGCGACGCTCGCCCGAGGCTTTTGGGAGAGGCGGTGACCGACGAGACCGGCGCGGCGTCGTTCGCAGCGCAGGCGTGGCCCAGGACGGTGGTGCTCACCGTCGAGGCGCCCGGCGCGCCGCCGTTCCGAAGCGTCGAGACGTTCGGCCGCGATGAGATCGAGCTGCCAGACGACGTTCAGCCAGGCGGCGAGACCCTGCTCAACGTCTTCGACGGCGAAGGCCGCCCGGTGCCGTCGCGGGCGACGATCGCCAACCTGGCGACTGGAGAGGTCCTGGAGGAGCGCACCGACTCGCGAGGCACCCTGCGCGCGCGGGTCGCCGGTGGGCTGGTGGCGGTGTTCGAGGCCGAGGGCTACTTCCCCGTCGTCATCAGCCTCGAAGACGCGGGCGACGAACTCCCCGTGGTGATGAGTCGGCCAGGCGTGGTCGAGGTGACCGCGCCGGCCTCGATGGGGGCGTTTCGGGTGAAGCTGGTGAAGCGGCACTCGCGCGAGACGCTCTTGCGTGACGGGCGCGCGCGCTTCGAGCTGCAGCGATCGGGCTTCACCTCGGCCGAGGTCGTCGAGCCCGGCCTGATGGGCGCGGCCGAGGGGCAGCTCGACGAGGGCAGCCGGGTGGTGTTGGCGCTGCAGGTCAAGCGCGCGGGGCGCCTGCTGGTCACGGTGGTGAGCGACGACGGCATGCCCGTGCCGCTGGCGTCAGCAGTGCTGACCGCGCCGACGACGACGGTCGACGCCGAAGCCGCAGAAGAGGGCGCCCGCCTGGTGCTCGGCCCGCTCGGCGAGGGACCGGCGGTGCTGAGCGTCAGCGCCCCCGGCTTCAGGACGCGCAGCCAGTCGGTCGAGCTGCGCCCCGGGGACACCGATCTCGAGGTGGTGCTGAGGAAGGCGGCGACGCTCCGCGGCCGGGTGGTGAACGGGCAGGGGCAGCCCGTCGCCGAGGTGATGGTGCAGGTGCGCGACGACGCGCCCAGCGACCCCGGCGGCGCGGTGACCGCGGAGGACGGCACCTTCTCGCTGCACGTCGAGGAAGAAGGGGCCTGGCTGATCGAAGCGAACGGCCCCGAGGGAGAGTTCGCGCGCGCCACCGCGCAGGTGCCGGGGCCCGACGCCGTGTTGACGCTCGAGCCGCTCGGCGCCGCGATCGTCACGGTGATCGGCGGCGACGGCAAGCCGGCCGAGGGCGCCCGCGTCATGCTGGCCAGCGCCGAGAGCCCCGAGCCTGACTTCGGAGAGACGGCCGAGAACGGCGAGCTCCAGTTCGAGCAGTTGGTGCCCGGCGAATACCGCCTCGAGGTGGACGACGGGCTCGCCGGTGAGCGCTTCCTGCGCCACCACGAGGAGCTCCACGTTCGAAGCGGAGAGACGCGCCGGGTGGTGGTGCGGATGCGGGCCTCGGTCGCGCTCGAGGCCACGGTGGTTGACGCCACCGGTGCGCCCCTTCCCTTTGCGCTGATCAGCGTGAAGGGCGACGCCAGTCGCAGCGCCGAGACCGATGAGAGGGGCGTCTTCTCGATGCCAGGCTTCGAGCCGGGCGCTTCGGTGGCGCTCGACATCGCGCACGAGAGCGCGGTCGCGCTCACTCCACCGACGGCGCGCGCGGGCGCCAGGAAGACGGTGCTGCGGGCCGTCTCGGGCGAGCACACGACGGGCCGCGTCGTAGACGAGCAGGGCGCCCCCGTGCAGGCGTTCATGGTCAACGGCGTCGACTTCTCGGCGGCCGACGGGCGCTTCGACGTCATGGTGAACGCCCGGGGCCGAATCGTCGTCGAGAGCCTCCCCGGCGCCTCGCTCGAGGTCGAGGTGAAGGGCCGCAGGGACGTCGGTGACGTGGTGCTCAAGCAGGGGGCGCTCGTCTCTGGCGTGGTGATGGACGAGAGCCGTCAACCGCTGGCCTCGGTGCGGCTGGTGTCGCCTGGGTTCGTCGACGCCGAGGTGCTCAGCGACGCCGAGGGGCGCTTCGCGGCCGAGGTGGTGGGCGAGCTGCAGCGCGTCTCGATCTCCGCCCGGCATGGCGATCTCGGCGCCCTCGTCGAGGTGGCTGTCAGCCAGGAGCGCGTCGAGGTGGTGCTGACGCCTCCGACGCGCGTCGAGGGCCTCGTGCGGGGCATGGGCGGCCGGGGCTTGACGACGGCGGTCATCGCCCGCGGCGTCAACGACGAGCAGGTCCAGGTCGACACCGACGCCGAGGGGCGCTTCACGCTCGCGCTGCCCCAGGGGCTCTGGCTCTTCGGCACCCGCGCGCAGCGCTCGTCCGTCTCGGTGCGGATCACCGGGCGGGCCCAGCGCGTCGAGCTCGGCGCCCCGGCGGAGTCCTGCGAGCTCGAGGTGCGTGGGCGGCCGCTGCCCTCCATGGTGACGCTGGTGCCTGAGTCGAGCGACTGGACGCCTGTTGCCGGGATCCTGGAGGAGTTTGACGCCACGGCGGTGCCGCCGGGCGCGGTCGCGCTCGGCCTCGACGCCGCCGCGTTCGTCGGGCGTGGGCTGGAGTGCGGCCGCTTCGTCGTGCACGCCGCCTACGGCACCCAGCTGGTGTCGGTGCCGGTCACGCTCTCACGCGGCCCCAACACCGTCAGCGTCAACCCGCCGAGCCTCGCGTCGGTCGGAGACGAGCTGGGGCTGCGCCGGGTGCCGATGCCCACGCCCTACGAGTTGCCCGTCGAGCCGGGAAGGTTGGAGTAGCGCCGGGTTTGAGGTCGGCGCCGGTTGCAGGTAGTCAGCCCTCCATGACGGAGCCTCTGCTCGGCCGGAACATCGCGCTCGCCGTGGGCGGGGGAATCGCCGCCTACAAGGCCTGCGATCTCTCGCGAGAGCTCCAGCGCGCGGGTGCCCAGGTGCGCGTCACGATGACGAAGGGCGCCTGCGAGTTCGTCACCCCGCTGACGCTGCAGAGCCTCACCGGGAACCCCGTCTTCACCGACACCTTCGACTCGAGCCAGGACCAACAGTACGGGCACCTGCAGCTGGCGAAGTGGGCCGATCTCTTCGTCATCGCGCCCGCGACCGCCGACCTGATCGCCCGCATCAGGGCCGGGCTCGGCAACGACGCCGTCACCACCACGCTGCTGGCCTTCCCGGGCCCGGTGCTGCTCGCGCCGGCGATGAACACCGCGATGTGGGAGCACGCCGAGACGCAGGCGAACCTGGCCGCCCTCTTGGCCCAGCCGCGTTACCGCGTAGTCGGGCCGGCCTCGGGCCTGCTCGCCGACGGGGACGTGGGCATGGGGCGCCTGGCCGAGCTGGGGGAGATCGTGCGGGCCGCCACCGCGCTCGCCGCCAATGGTCCGCTCGCCGGCAAGCGGGTGCTCGTCACTGCGGGCCCGACGCGCGAGGCCCTCGACCCGGTGCGCTTCATCTCGAACCCGTCGACCGGGAAGATGGGGCTGGCGATGGCCGAAGCTGCCCGCGCGCTGGGCGCCGTCGTCACGGTGGTGCTCGGGCCGGTCGAGACGCCGGTGCCTCGCGGCCTCGACCTCGTGCGCGTCACCTCGGCCGACGAGATGTTGGCGGCGGTGATGAGCCGGGTCGAGGGCTGCGACGTCTTCGTCGCGGCCGCGGCCGTCAGCGACTGGAAGGCCCAGACGATCGGCGCGGTGAAGGCCAAGAAGGGCGACGGGCCGGAGCAGGTGACGCTGGTGCGAACGCCCGACGTGCTCGCGACGGCCTCGGCCAGGGTGCACGGCAACGCGACGCGCCCGGTGCTGGTGGGCTTCGCCGCCGAGACGCACGAGGTCGAGGCCTACGCGCGTGAGAAGCTGGCGAAGAAGCGGCTCGATTTGATCGTCGCCAACGACGTCTCGGCTCCTGGCGCGGGCTTCGGGGCCGACACCAACCGCGTCGTCGTGTTCGACGCCAAGGGCGAGCGGCTCCGCGCCGAGGGCGCCAAGCGCGACGTCGCGAAGTCGATCTGGGGCGCGGTGCTCGCCAGGGGCGCGTGACGCCGTGCTTTTCGGCCACGACGGCGAGAGGCGCAGGGTAGGGTGATCGAGATGTCCGATGAGCTGATTGATCTGGCGCTGGAACTCCGAAGGCACCTCGCGTGGCAAGAGGCCGATGGCTCGCGCGTGATCCTCGCCGACCGCGCGGCGCTGAAGGCCGCCGCGACCACGCCCGCGCCTGCCCGGGCGCCAGCCCCTGCGCCGGTGGCCACCCGCGCTCCGGCGGCGACGACGCCCGCGGCTCGTCCCCCTGCGCCGGCGGCAGCCGTCGCGGCAGCGCCCGTCGCCAGGCGCCCCCTCGACGAGATTCGCCGCGAGCTGGGCGACTGCCAGCGCTGTAAGCTGTGCTCGGGGCGCAAGACGATCGTCTTCGGCAGCGGCAACCCGCGGGCCGAGCTGGTCTTCGTCGGCGAGGGCCCCGGGGAGGACGAAGATCGGCAGGGCGTGCCCTTCGTCGGCAAGGCCGGGCAGCTGCTGACCAAGATGATCGAGGCGATGAAGTTCTCTCGCGACGACGTCTACATCTGCAACGTCGTGAAGTGCCGGCCGCCCGACAACCGCAACCCGGAGCCCGACGAGATCGCGGCCTGTGAGCCCTTCCTGAAGGCGCAGCTGGCGTCGCTGCAGCCGAAGGTGATCGTGGCCCTGGGCAAGTTCGCCTCGCAGACGCTCTTGCGCGACAGCACGCCCATCACCCGGCTCCGCGGCCAGTGGCGCGAGTACCAGGGCATCGCCCTGATGCCGACGTTCCACCCGGCGTACCTGCTGCGGCAGCCCGACGAGAAGCGCGTGGCGTGGCTCGATCTGCAGGAAGTGATGAAGCGGTTCGGCAAGCAGTCAGACGGCAAGAAGGGGCAGTGATGAAGGGGTCGATTCAGCTCTTCCAGGTCTTCGCGGGCTCGCTCGAGGGCAACCCCCTCAACGATCCATCGACGCGCACCATCCCCGTGTACCTGCCGCCGGGGTACGCCGAGAACCCGCAGGCGCGCTACCCGGTCGTGTACTTCCTGCACGGCTTCTCGGGCAACGGCCTGCAGTGGCTCAACACCTCGCCCTTCACCCGAACGGTGCCTGAGCGCCTCGACTTCCTCATCGCGCAGCAGGAGCTCCCCGCCTGCATCGGCGTCTTCGTCGACGGGTGGACGTCGCTGGGCGGCAGCCAGTGGATCAACAGCGAGGGCGTGGGCCGCTACCGCGACTACGTGGCGCGCGATCTGGTGGCCTTCGTCGATCGCACCTTCCGCACCGTGGCCAGGGGAGGCGCGCGGGCGCTCGTCGGCAAGTCCTCGGGTGGCTACGGCGCGCTGGTGATCAGCCGGTTTCACCCCGAGCTCTTCGGCCACATCGCGGTGCACTCGGGCGACGCCTGCTTCGAGTACTGCTACCTGCACGAGCTGCCCCAGGCGGCCGGGCCGTTGCTCAAGGCCGGCGGCGTCGAGGCCTGGTACCGCGACTTCGTCAGCCGCTCCCTGGCCACCAAGATGCGGGGCGACGATCACACCGTCATCAACATGCTCTGCATGGCGGCGGCGTATTCGCCCAGGCGCGGCGAGCCCCTGGGCCTGGAGCTGCCCATCGATCTGCAGACCGGCCGGCTCCGCGTCGACGTGTGGAACCGCTGGCTGGTGCACGACCCGGTGCGGTTCGCGCCCAAGCACCTCGACGTCTACAAGAAGCTCAAGACGATCTTCATCGACTGCGGCACCCGCGACGAGTTCAACCTGCGGTGGGGCGCGCGGCTGCTGGCCGACGAGTTCCGCGCCGGGGGCGTCGATCACGTGCACGAAGAGTTCGAAGACGGCCACATGGGCATCAACTACCGCTTCGAGCGCTCGCTGGGCTACCTGCTGCCCCGCCTCGAGCGCAGCTGATCGCGCCTACTTGTTCAGGAAGGTCGAGACCTCGTCGAGGAAGTGCTCGCGGCCCTTCCCGGTGCGGATGTCGAGCGTCGTCACGTCGAAGGTGAGCACGTCGATGCCGTACTTCCCCTGCAGCACCATGGGGAACGTCGCGTAGTAGCCCGACAGCCCTCGCAAGAACTGCGACTGAATGCCCTTCTCCTCTTCGCGGCCGCGCTGCTTGATGCGGTCGAGGAGCACTTGCACGTTGGGCACGTCGAAGCAGATCACCTTGTCGGGGTGGGTCAACGCGCGCGTCGTCCGCTGGAAGTACTCGAAGTACAGCTCCAGCTCGCCGTCGGTCATGAAGCCGAGGCCGTGCAGGTACTTCGCGAAGATCTCGGGGTCTTCGTAGAGCGTGCGGTCCTGGATGCAGCTCTTGTTCACCTTGTGAATGAGTTCGTGGTGCTCGACGCGGCGGAGCAGGAACTCGAGCTGGAGCGTGAAGCTCCAGCGCCTCATGTCCTTGTAGTAGTCCTTGAGGAACCGGTTATCGATGACGGGCTCGTCGAAGAGCTCGAAGCCGAACTGCTGGCTCACCATCTTGGCGGCGGTCGTCTTGCCGGCGCCGATGTTGCCCGCGAGCGCGAGGAAGATCTTCCGCTTCGGGGCGCCGCGGCTGACGGGCCGCTTGCGACCCGAGGCGGCCGACGCGGCGGCGATCTCGGCGGCCTCGACGGTCGACGCTTCGGGCACCGCCTGGAACTTCCGCTTCGCGCTCATCGCGTCACTTCGTCCAGTCCAGCACGACCTTGCCGCTCTGGCCGGTGCGCATGATCTCGAAGGCCTGCTTGAACTCGCCGATGGGCAGGTGGTGGGTGACGACCGGCGCCACGTCGAGGCCGCTCTGCAGCATCGCGGTCATCTTGTACCAGGTCTCGAACATCTCTCGGCCGTAGACGCCCTTGAGCACCAGGCCCTTGAAGATGACCTGGCTCCAGTCGATCGAGATCTCGGTGGGGGGAATGCCCAGAATCGCCACCCGCCCGCCGTGGTTCATCGCCTTGAACATCTGCTTGAAGGCCGCGCCGTTGCCGCTCATCTCGAGGCCGACGTCGAAGCCCTCGGTCATGCCGAGCCCCTTCGTGACGTCGTCGAGCGACTCCCTGGCGACGTTGACCGCGCGCGTGGCGCCCATCTTGCGCGCCAGCTCGAGGCGGTAGTCGTTGACGTCGGTGATCACCACGTGCCGCGCGCCGATGTGCTTGCAGATCGGCACCGCCATGACGCCGATGGGGCCGGCGCCGGTGATCAAGACGTCTTCACCCACCAGATCGAACGAGAGCGCGGTGTGCACCGCGTTGCCGAGCGGGTCGAAGAAGGCGCCGACGTGATCGGGGATCTCGTTGGGCAGCTTGAAGACGTTGAAGGCAGGGAGCGCGACGAACTCGGCGAAGCTGCCCTGGCGGTGCACGCCCAGGCCGATGGTGTTGCGGCAGAGGTGGCGCTTGCCGGCGCGGCAGTTGCGGCACGCGCCGCAGGTGATGTGGCCCTCGGCCGAGACGCGGTCGCCCTTCGAGAAGCCGGTGACCTCGCTGCCCATCTCGGCGATCTCGCCCATGAACTCGTGCCCGATGCCCATCGGCACGGGAATGGTGCGCTGGCTCCACTCGTCCCAGTTGTAGATGTGAATGTCGGTGCCGCAGATGCCCGTCTGGCGCACCTTGATCAGCACGTCGTTGGGGCCGCACTTCGGCACGGGCAGCTCTTCGAGCCACAGCCCCTGCTCCTTCTTCGCCTTCACCAACGCCTTCATCGAATGACCCCCAGCTGCTTGCCGACCTTGGTGAACGCCGCGATCGCGCGGTCGAGCTGCGCGCGGGTGTGGGCCGCAGACATCTGCGTGCGAATGCGGGCCTGGCCCCGGGGCACCACGGGGAAGCTGAAGCCCACGACGTAGATGCCCTCTCTCAAGAGCTCGTCGGCGAAGCGCGAGGCCAGCGCGGCGTCTCCGATCATCACGGGGATGATGGGGTGCCCGTCTCCCGACAGCCTGAAGCCCGCCTTCGTCAGCTCGGCGCGGAAGTAGGCCGCGTTCTCGCGCAGCCGGGCGCGGAGGCCTCCGCTCTTCTCGAGCAGATCGAGGCAGGCGATGGTGGCGTGCGCGATGGCCGGCATCACGGAGTTCGAGAAGAGGTACGGGCGCGCGCGCTGCCGCAGCAGCTGGACGATCTCTCTCCGGCCCGAGACGTAGCCGCCCGACGCGCCGCCGAGGGCCTTGCCCAGGGTGCCGGTCAACACGTCGACCCGCCCCATCACGCCGCGGAGCTCGTGGGAGCCGCGGCCGTGCTCTCCAGTGAAGCCCACGGCGTGCGAGTCATCGACCATCACCAGGGCGCCGTACCGCTCCGCCAACGCGCAGATGCCGGCGAGATCGGCGATCACCCCGTCCATCGAGAAGACGCCGTCGGTGACGATCAGCATGAAGCGCGCGCCGCCAGCCTTCGCCTCTTCGAGGCGCGCCTCGAGCTCGGTGAGGTCGTTGTTGGCGTACCGAAAGCGCCTGGCCTTCGAGAGCCGGACGCCGTCGATGATCGAGGCGTGGTTGAGGGCGTCGGAGATCACCGCGTCCTCTTCTCCGAGGATGATCTCGAAGATGCCGCCGTTGGCGTCCCAGCACGACGAGAAGAGGATGGTGTCTTCGGTGCCAAGGAAGGCCGACAGCCGCGCCTCGAGCGCCTTGTGGACGTCCTGGGTGCCGCAGATGAAGCGCACCGACGCCATGCCGAAGCCGTGGGTGTCGAAGGCGCGTTTGGCCGCGTCGATCAGCTCGGGCGCGTCAGCGAGGCCGAGGTAGTTGTTGGCGCAGAAGTTCACGACCTCGCCGCCGCCCTGAACCTGAATGGTGGCGCGCTGAGGCGAGGTGATGATCCGCTCCGACTTCTGAAGGCCCTGCGCCTTGATGTCGTCGAGCTGCGACTGGAGGTGCGCGAGAAACGCAGTGTTCATGCGCGGCGCGGCGTAGCACCCTTTGGGGCGGTTCGAGAACGCTCGCGAGGTGACGACGTGCGTCACCGCCGGCGCCCACAGAAGGGCAGCTCATGCCCGGCCCTCGATGGCGCGGGGCTCAGCCCTCGTCGCGCTGGGTCATCGCCTCGCGCAGCTTCTTCACCGCGTCGCCGTGGAGCTGGCACACCCGCGCCTCGCTCACCTCGAGGGCCTGGGCGATCTCCTTGTAGGTGAGCCCCTCGACGTAGTGCAGCGACAGCAGCAGCGACAGGCGCGGCGGCAGCTTGCTGATGGCCTCGGTCAGCCCGCGCACCACCTGGGCCTGATCGAGGCGCTCATCCTGGCGGGCGTCGAGGCTGGCGAGGGGGAGCTCGGGCGTCAGCGGCACCACCGGCTGCGAGAGGGACTCGAGGTTGTCCACCTCCTCGATCGACACGCCGAGCTTGTCGGCCAGCTCCTCCTGGGTGGGCTCCCGGCCCAGGGTGACGCCCAGGGCCTGCCGGGCCTTGCGCACCTTGTCGGTGTCGGCGCGCAGCCGGCGGGGCAGGTGGTCCATCTCGCGCAGCTCGTCGATCATCGCGCCGCGAATGCGGTGCTCGGCGAAGCTCTCGAACTTCACCGCGCGGTCGGCGTCGTAGCGGCGCCAGGCGTCGAGGAGCCCGAGCGCCCCGACGGACCAGAGGTCGCCGGGCTGAACGGCGTTGGCGGTGCGCGCGCTGATGCGCCTGGCGACGCGATCGATCAGGAACGCGTACCGCTGAACCACCTCGTTCTCGTTGAGCGGGGGAGCCTGCTGGGTCGTCTCGTAGCGAATGGCGGCGCGGTGCATGGGCTCTCCTTTCGTCAGTGCACGCTCGACTCGCGCAGGAGTCGGCTCCACAGGAACTTGAGGCCGCCCTCGAGCTGAATGGGCGGAGGCTCGTTGAAGAGCGTGTCGGCGACGCTGTTGAGCGCGCGGGTGGCGGGCGAGCTGGGGAAGAGCCCCACCAGCGGCTTCTGCGACATCACCGCGCGGTGAACGTTCTCGTCGCGCGGCAGCCAGCCCAGCCAGCGCATCTTCGCCCCGAGGAAGCGGCTCACTACCGACGAGAGGCGATCGAAGATGTCCTTCGCGACGGCCTCGTTTGGGGCCTGGTTGACGACGACGTTGAAGTAGCGCGCGCGCCCTTCCTGGCAGAGGACCTTGAGGGTGGCGTAGGCGTCGGTGAGCGAGGTGGGCTCGGGGCTCACCACCAGCAGGGCCTCTTGCGCGGCGCCAACGAAGAACAACACGTTGTCGCCGATGCCAGCGCCGCAGTCGACGAAGATGATGTCGTAGTCCTCCTCGAGCTGATCGACCGCCGCCACCAGGCGCAGCCGCTGGGCCTCGTCGAGCCGGGTGAGCGCCTGCAGGCCGTGGCCCGCGGGCAGCACCATCACCCCCTCGGGGCCCTCGGCGATGATGTCGCGCACGGGCACGTCGCCGTCGAGCAGGTGGCCGAGGTGGTAGCGGGGCTTGAGGCCGAAGAGCACCTCGACGTTGGCGAGCCCGAGATCGGCGTCGAGCACCAGCACCCGGTTGCCGGCGCGCGAGGCCAGGACCGCCAGGTTCGCGGCGACGTTCGACTTGCCGACGCCGCCCTTGCCGCTGGTGACGCCGATGACGCGCAGCTTCGAGCGGGTCTTCTTGTGTTCCTTCATCAGCTCTCTCAGTCCGATCGCCTGGTCCATGGGTTAGCGGCCCCCCGCCTTCACGCCGTCGGCCCGGCCAGGGGTTCCGACGACGAGGTCGACCAGCTCGGTGCTCGACAGCGCGTGAATGTCTTCGGGCACCCGCTGCCCGTTCGAGACGGCGACGATGGGGCGGCCGATGCGCACCGAGGCCGAGAGCAGCGAGCCGGTGCCCACCGCCTCGTCGGTCTTCGTGATGATCAGCCGCTCGGGCTGCATGGCGCGGTAGCGGTCGGCGGCCGCGGCCATCTCGCGCGTGCCGGTGCCGGCGCTCACCACCAGGAACAGCTGCATGCCCTCGACGGCGCGCAGCATCTCGGCCTGGCGGGCGACGGCCTCGCTCATGCTCCGCCCCGCGGTGTCCACCAGCACGAGGTCGGCGCCGGCGGTGCGCTCCAGCGCCCGGTTCAGCTCGACGCGATCGCGCGCGACGAAGGTGGGCACCGACATGATCTCGCCGTAGCGGAGCACCTGCTCGCTGGCCCCGATGCGGTAGGTGTCGATGGTGATGAGGGCGACCTTCTGCTTCGACTCCATGATGGCCCGGGCGGCGATCTTGGCGAGGGTGGTGGTCTTGCCGACGCCGGTGGGGCCCACCACCGCGATGGTGCGGCGCCGCTGATCGGCCAGCCACGGCGCGCGACCGGCGACGATGCGCTCCGAGACCGCGCTGCGCAGCACCGGCAACAGGCTCTCGAGGCGCGTGTCCTTCGCGAGCTCGACGGCCTGGCGCACGCACTCGTCGGCCAGCTGGTCCTCGACGCCCTGGCTGATGAGGTGCGCGTAGAGATCGGTGGCGGCGCCGGGCAGGTTGGTGTCGCGCTCCACGCGCTGGCGGGCCAGCGTCTTCATCTCGCGCTGCATCGCCTCGAAGGCGCCGCGCAGGCGCACCAGCTCGTCGTTGAGGTCGGGAGCGCTCCGGCTCTCGGCCGCGGCGCTGATGGCCTGCTGCAGATCGGCCGAGTGCAGCTGGGCGGTCGTGGCGCGGGGCGGCTCTGCGGCAGGCAGCTCGGTGGTGAGCGCGCGGCGGGGCGTCATCGCAGGGGGAATCGAGGGCGCCTTGCCGGCCGGGGCGGTCGCCCAGGGCTGGCTGTCGAGGGCCTTCGAGACGGGGCCGGGCTCGGGCAGGGCCGCCGTCACCTCGATCTCCTTGGGGCGGAAGAGGCCGTTCGACACCTCGCGCGTCGCGATGATGATCGCCTCAGGCCCGAGCGCGGCCTTCACCATCGCGAGCGCGGAGCGGGTGTCGGGGGCGCGGAAGGTGCGGAAGGTGCTCATGTCGGTCGGCTCCTCAGGAGTTCAACGAGATGGTCCCGGCGGGCTCGATGGTGGTGCCAGGCACCAGCTCGCGGGCAGAGATGACGCAGAGGTCGGGCACGAAGCGCGACGCGAAGTCGAAGAGGGGCTTGCGGAGGTCGGTCGGCGCCAGCACGACCGGGCTCTTGCCCGCGGCCACCAGCGCCGAGGCGCGCGTCTCGAGGCTGGTGATGAGGCGCCTGGCGGTGTCGATGTCGGGTGCCAGGGTGGGCTCGCCGTCGTTCTGGCCCAGCGCCTGGCGCAGCGCCTCTTCGGCCGGGCGCTCGAGGGTGAGGGCGTACACGGTGCCCCGCTCGGCCACGCGCGAGGTGATCTGCCGGGCGAGGCGGCGGCGCACCTGCTCGACGAGGAAGTGGGCGTCTTTGCTCCGCGGCGCGGCGTCGGCCACCGCCTCGAGGATCGTGCGCAGGTCGCGCACCGAGATGCCCTCGCGCAGCAGGCCGCGCAGCACCCGCACGAGCTCGCCCAGGCTGACCACGCCCGGCACGGTGTCTTCCACGAGCTTGGGCGCCTCTTTCGCGCAGGTGCCCAGCAGCTCCTGCACCTCCTGGCGGCCGATGAGCTCGTGCGCGTTGCGGCGAATGAGCTCCGACAGGTGCGTGGTGACCACCGAGGGGCCGTCGACCAGCGTGTAGCCACGCGCCTCGGCCGCCGCGCGCTGCTCGGGCAGCACCCAGACGGCGGGCAGCCCGAAGGCGGGATCTTTGCCGGGCAGGCCGTCGATGGTGGGCGTGCCGCCGTTGGGCTCGAGGCACATCAGGCGGCCGGCCTGCACCACGCCCCGGCCCACCTCGATGCCGCGCAGCTTGACGCGGTACTCGGTGCCGTCGAGGCGCAGGTTGTCCTTGAGGTGCACCGAGGGCAGCACCAGGCCCATGTCGGTGGCGAGCTGCTTGCGCAGCGACGTCACGCGGCCGGGCAGCTCGCCGCCCTTCTCGACGTCGATGAGGGGCAGCAGCGTGTAGCCGACCTCGAGCTCGAGGGTGTCGAGGGCCAGCAGATCCTGCATGCGCTGCTCGCCCTTCGCCGCCTCGTCCTGCTTCTTCGGTGAGAGCTTCGCGAGCGCCTGGTTCTTCTCGGCGCGGCGCGACATCACCAGGGCGCCGATGGCGAGCGGCCCGAAGGCCAGCGTCGGCAGGCCCGGCAGCAGCGCGAGCAGGCCGAGCACCATGGCGGAGTACTTGAGCGCGCGAGGACTGCCGAAGATCTGCCCGCCGACCTGGGTGCCGAGATCTGCGCCCTCGGAGCGGGTGACCAGCACACCGGCGGCGGTCGAGACCAGCAGCGCGGGCAGCTGGGTGATGAGCCCGTCGCCGATGGTGAGCACCGTGTAGGTGTCGATGGCCTGGCTGAACGAGAAGTGGTCGCGCGCCAGGCCGGCGACGAGGCCGCCGATGATGTTGATGGCGGTGATGATCAGGCCGGCGATGGCGTCGCCGCGCACGAACTTGCTGGCGCCGTCCATCGCGCCGAAGAACTCGGTCTCGCGCGAGAGCGCCTGGCGACGGTCGCGCGCCTGCTTCTCGTCGATCACCCCGGCGGCGAGGTCGGCGTCGATCGACATCTGCTTGCCGGGCAGCGCGTCGAGGGTGAAGCGCGCGGCGACCTCGGACACGCGGCCAGAGCCCTTGGTGATGACCGCGAAGTTCACCACCAGGAGGATGAGGAAGATCACCGCGCCCACGATCAGGCTGCCGCCGACCGCGAAGCGCCCGAAGGCCTCGATGACGTGGCCCGCCGAGCCCGCGCCCTTGCCGCCGTCGAGCAGGATGAGGCGCGTGGTGGCGACGTTGAGCGAGAGGCGGAACAGCGTGGTGATGAGCAGCAGCGAGGGGAAGACCGAGAACTCGACGGCCTTGGTCAAGCCGAGCGAGACCAGCAGCATCATCACCGACAGCGCGACGTTGAGGGCCAGCAGCGCGTCGAGCAGCGGCGCGGGGAGCGGCACGACGAGGATGCCCAGCACCCCGAGCACCGCCAGCGCGAGGAGGCCCTCGGGCTGAATGCGGGGGGCGGGCGCGGCGGCAGCGCTCACAGGCGGACCTCATGGGTCGCGGCCTGGGTCTTCCCCGTGATGCGGTAGACGAAGGCGAGCACCGCGGCCACGGCCTTGAACGTCTCTTTCGGCACCTGGCCGCCGGTCTTCACCTTCTTGAAGAGCAACCGCGCGAGCGGAATGTCCTGGACGATGGGAATGCCGTTGCTGCGGGCGGCGTCGCGCATGGCCTCGGCCAGCACGCCCTTGCCCTTGGCCACCACCCGCGGCGCCGCGTCTTCGTCTTTGCGGTAGCGCACCGCGATGGCGATGTGGGTGGGGTTGACGATCAGCGCGTCGGCGGTCTTCGTCTCGGCGATGGCGTTGCGGCGCGACAGCTCACGGTGCTTGCGCTTGCGCGCACCGCGGATCTGAGGGTCTCCCTCGTCTTCCTTCACCTCTCGTTTGACTTCGTCGCGGGTCATCATGTGCTTCTTCCGGTATCGCCAGTGCGTCAGTGCAAAGTCGGCACCAGCGAAGACGGCGAAGACGGTCAGCACGCGGAACAGCGCCTTCGAGAGCGGCGCGAAGAGGGCGGTGAACTGATCGGCCGCAGACACATGGAGCAGCCCATGGAGCGTCAGGAACTCGGCGCGGAACGAGGTCCAAAGAACCCCAGCCACTGCCACGAGCTTGACGAGGCTGATCACCAGGTCCTGCGCGAAGTCCTTCGACACGAAGTGGGTGATGCGAGAAGGGCTGAAGAGCCGGGAGAAGTCGGGCGTGGCCCGGTCGTCCCAGACGTGAGCGCGGGTCTGCGTGAAGGTGAGCGCGATGCCTACCGAGGCGACGGTGAGCATGATGGCGGCCGTCGGCACCACCAGCGGCAGCACCAGCGAGGGCAGGGTGGCGAACGGGGCCGAGGGGGCCAGGCGCACCACGTCGGTGACGAGGGCCGTGAGCGCGCGCTGAAACGACGGGCCGACCTTCGAGAGCACGAGAGCGCCGGCGATGAAGCCGCCCAGCATCACGAACTCGCGAGGCAGGGCGATGTCGCCCTCTTCGAAGGCCTGATGGAGCCGCCGCTCGCTAGCGTCTTCGGTGCGCTGATCCTGGTCGGCCTGTTCATCGGCCATCGGTTAGCTCCGGGTGAAGATGCGGGTGGCGGCGTCGGCGCACAGGCGGGCCGCGTCAGGGGCGACGAAGAAGACCGCCAGCACGCCGCAGCCGATCGACACGGCGAACCCCAGGCTCTGGAGCGACAACTGCGGCGCCGTACGGCCCAGGGCCGCCAGGGCGGCGTAGCCAAGAATCGCCGACGCGAAGAGCGGGAAGGCGACCCGCACCGAGAGCGTGATGCCGAAGATGAGCTGCTGGGTCAGCGCGCTGGCCAGGCTGGTGACGTCGACGGTGCCGCCCGGAGGCACCTCGCGCACCGAGCGCACCAGCCAGCCGATGCACTCCTCGGGGAGCCTGAAGACGAGCGCCGCCCCGAGGGCCAGGGCCATGAAGAGCTCGCCCATCGTCGACGACTCGGAGTTGCTGTGCGGGTTGATCATCTGGCCGAAGCCGAAGCCCATGGCGTTGGCGGCGGCCTGGCCTCCCGACTGGGCGGCGTCGATGAGGAGCTTGGACGACAGCCCCGCGGTCAGCCCCAGCGCCACCTCGCTGGCCACCAGCGCCGCGAGCGACACGAAGTCGGCCGGCACCGGCACCCGCGGCATGCTCGCGGCCAGCCAGGTGACGACGGCCACCACGCCGATCAACGCCGCGCGGATGCGCATGGGCACCGACCGCGACCCGAGGATCGGCGCCACGCCCAGCAGCGACGCGGTGCGCGTCAGCACCAGCATGAACCCCAGCACCACGGGCAGCGAGAGATCCACGGCGTCAGAAGCCCCGGTCGGCGATGCGCTCGATGGCCGACCGCAGGAAGCCCGAGAGGCGCTCCATCATCCACCCGCCGCCGAAGGCGACCACGAGGATGACGGTGGCGAGCCGGGGCACGGCGCCGACGGCCGGCTCCTGCACCTGGGTCACGCTCTGCAGCACGCCCACCACGAGGCTGACGAGCAAGAGCGCGCCGAACAGCGGGCCCGCCACCACGCCCAGCAGCATCAGCCCCTCACGAAACAGCGCGGGCATGGCGTCGGCGCTCACGAGAAGCTCCTCACCAGCGACTGCACCAGCAGGTGCCAGCCGTCGGCCAGCAGGAAGATGCCCACCTTCAGCGGCAGCGACACCAGCGTCGGCGGCACCATCATCAGGCCCAGCGACATCAAGATGGCCGAGACGAGCAGATCGACCAGCAGCAGGGGGATGAAGATGAACAGGCCCATGCGAAACGCGGTGGTGAGCTCCGAGACCATGAAGGCCGGCACCGCGATCGTCATCGGCACCTCGTCGGCCCGCGCCGGGCGCTCGCTGCCCGAGAGCTCGTAGAACAGCCGCAGATCGTCAGGGCGCGTCTGGCGCAGCAGGAACTGAAGCACCGGCGCGCTGCCGCGGTCGTACGCCTCTTTGCCGGTGATCTGATCGTCGAGGTACGGCCCGACCGCCTCGGCGTGCACCTTGGTGAACGTCGGCGCCATCACGAAGGCCGTCAGGGCGAGCGCCAGGGCCATCACCACCTGGTTGGGCGGCAGCTGCGGCGTGCCCAGGGCCTGCCGCAAGAAGGACATCACGATCACGATGCGGGTGAAGCTGGTGATGGCGATCAGCGCGCCGGTCGCGAACGACAGGACCGTCAGCAGGAGGAACAGCTTCACCGCCGAAGAGCCGCCGCCCACCGAGAGCTGCAGGGGAGCGTCGGTCGCGCCGAGCACCAGCCAGGTCACGGAACGACGCTCCGCTGGCCCAGCGACAGCTTGGCGCGCAGCTCCTGATCCTCGAGCGAGTCGCGCAGGGTGTCGTCGAAGCTCGCCGAGGCCGTCACCTGGGGCACGCGGCCCAGCAGGCGGTCGAAGAAGCCCATCTCGCTCGAGGCCGGCGCCGGGGCCCGCTCGGCCATGGGAATGATGAAGGGAGCGGGCTCGGGCTGCGGCGCGGCGCGGCTCGAGAGCACCGAGATGCCCGCCTCGGACACCCCCAGCACCAGCCGCTCACCCATCACGTCGGCGATCACCAGCGAGCGCTTGGGGCCCAGCGTCGCCGACTCCACCAGGGTGATGCTGCGCGCGGTCTTGGCGCGCCGCCTGGTCAGCGCGAAGGCCAGCGCCCCGAGGCCCGCCAGCGCAAAACCGGGCGCCGCCAGCGAGGGCCACGCGCTGAGCTGCTCGGGCTGAAGCTGCGCCGCCTTCGTGCCGATGGAGGTGTGTTGGAAGGCGGCGGCGACGACCGAGTCGGCCGCCGAAGGAGGGGCAGGCGGCGGCGGTGTGGCGGCGGAGCCCTCCTCGGCGGTCGATGGTGCGGTCGCGAGCAGGAGCGACAAGAGCGCGGTGTGCATGGGTCCCCTCCCGGGGAATGAAGAAGGCGTGACGAAGACGGCGGCTTCAGCGGAGGCGGGCGATGCGCTCGGCGGTGCTGACGATGTCGGTGATGCGAATGCCGAACTTGTCGTTGATCACCACCGCCTCGCCGCGCGCGATCAGGCGGTCGTTCACCATGATGTCGAGCGGCTCGCCCGCGATCTTGTCGAGCTGAATCACGCTCCCGGGCGACAACCCCAGCAGCTCCTGAATCGACATGCGCGAGCGCCCGAGCTCGACCGTGACGTCGAGCGGCACGTCGAGCAACAAGTCGAGCCGACGAATGGACACGTCGTGGCTCTCTGACTGTCTGGAGATTTCCTGCGCGACGTCTGACATGGCGACTCCTTCAGGCTGCTCTGGGCTTGTGTTCGGTGCTCTGCGACTCGCCGCCGTCGAACGAGCGCCGCACCTCGGCGACCGCGCCGGTGTCGAGCTCGATGGCGAGGGCCCCGCCGACGACCTTCGGCTGGCCGGTGAACTTCTCTTTCCCCTGCACGCAGACAGAGAGCGACGCGCCCTCGCTGGTGCCCAGGGTCAAGACGTGGCCCGGCTCGAGGTCGAGGAGGTTCTGGAGCGTCATGCGCGTCTTCCCGAGCACCGCCACGACGCTCACCTCGACCTGCTTGATCTCGTCGCGCAGCGCCGACGCGAACTCGGTGTCGGAGACCGAGGTGAGCTTCGGGGGCGACATCAGCGCCTTCCGGGCCGGCTCGATCGCGGTGTAGGGCAGCGCGAGCTGAATGACGCCACGAATGGCGCCCTCGAGCTCGAAGCTGCAGAGCACGGCGGTCTCGTTCGACGGCGCGATGACGGCCAGCCGGGGGTCGGCCTCGAAGCGGAGCACCTCGGGCTTGAACGGCAGCACCGGCAGCCAGGCCGTCTGCATGGCGTCGGTGAAGACGCCGATCAGCCGACGGAGCACGTTTCGCTCCACCATCGTGAAGTCGCGCCGCGCGTCTGCACCGGGCGCTGGCGCCGGGGCGTCGTCGGTGCGGCCACGCTTGTCGCCCAGCGCCGCGGCGATCATCGCGTCTGCGAGGCCGGGCTCGAGCACCAGCAGGGCCTGAGAGCCGCCCTTGCCCAGCGACATCACCGTCACCGTGGACGGCGGCGCGAGCAGCGAGTTGAAGTCGGAGAAGCGCAGCTGCGAGGCGGGGCCCGAGGTCACGCGGACGGCCAAGCGGGTGCGGCCGGCGATGCCCATGCCGAACATGGTGGCGATCTGCTCGTTGATCGCGTCCAGGGTCGGCATCTGCCGATGAATGATGCGGTCCTGGCCGGTGAGATCGTAGTTGGTCGCCGTGTCGCGGGTCGACGGGCCCGCCTCTGGCGCGACCTTGCCGTCCTGAATGGCCGTCATCAGGGCGTTGATCTCGTCGGTGTTGAGCAGCGCGCCGGCCATGGAATCGTCTCCGGTTACTGGACGACGAAGTCAGAGATGTAGAGCTGGCGAACCCGCGCCTCGGGAACCAGCTCACGCAGGCGCGCCTGCAGGGCCTCTTTGGTGCGGCTGAGGCCCTCGGCGCCCTGGAGCTCTTCGAGCGTGCGATCGGAGAGGTAGCTGATGAAGGCGTCGCGCACGCGCGGCATGTGCGCGTTGAGCGAGTCGCGGTCCGAGTCGGCGATCACCTCGACGTCGAACGAGAGGCGCGCGTAGCGATCGATCTCGGGGTTGCGGAGGTGGATGACGAAGTCGGCCACCCGAACCAGCGGCCCCAGGCCCTTGGTGGCCGCCTTGCCGTCGCTGCCCTCGGCGGGCTTCTCGGCCTCCTTGTCGGCCTTCGGCTCCGCGGCCTCGTGGCCCTCCGAGGGGGCCGCGGCAGGCGGGCTCCCGCGGCTCATCGCCAGGAACCCCATCACGCCCACCAACATCAGGCTGTTGAGTCCGATCAGCGCGGGAACGAGGCGGCTGGGGCGCACCTGCGCCGCCATCGCGGCGACTTCAGCATCTGCGGTCTTCTCCTCGCTCATGCCGGGGGCTCAACGCAACGGTCGTGCCCCTGACGCGTCACGGGGTTGGCGGGGCGTAAGCCCTCGGATCAGCGGGTGGAATCTCGAGGACCAGCTCGATTCGGCGGTTCATTTCCCGGTGCTCTGGGGTGTCGTTCGACACCAGCGGGTTCTGTGCACCCAGGCCCGCGGCCATCAGCCTCGTGGGTGCGATGCGGTGGGCCTTTTCGAGATACGACACCACCGTCGCCGCCCGTGACGCCGACAGATCCCAGTTACTCTTGAAGCGGGTGTTTCGAACCGGCTCGTCATCGGTGTGGCCCTCGACCCGAATGTTCTGCTTCGAGGTGACCAGCTCGTCGGCGATGGCGTCGAGCAGCGCGATGGCCTCGGGGCGCAGCGACGACGAGGCCGGGTCGAAGAAGCGCATGGCCGCCAGGCGAAGCCGCAGCCGCCCGTTCTCGATCTCGAAGGTGACGGTGGGCGACTTGGTGCGCTCGATCAAGAACGGCCTGATCATCTTCTCCATGCGCTTGCGCTGCTGCTCGAGCACGCGCCGGTCGACGGGGCTCGAGATGGGGTTGGTGCCGGTGTTGGTCACGCAGCCGCCCTCGGTGGGCGGCCCCTTGAAGATCGACAGCCGGGTGATGCCGCCTTCGCCCTTGAAGTTCAGCGCCCAGCGCATCGACTGGCTGGTCTCGGCGAGCTTGTTGGTGTCGACCTTGCTCGAGGCGTAGAGCACCACGAAGAGCGCGAAGAGCAGGGTGACGAGGTCGGCGTAGCTGATGACCCACCGCTCATGGTTCTCGTGCTCTTCATGCTTGTGCTTCTTCGCCATGGCGGCTCCTCGAGCGCGGTGACGCCGCTCACTTCTTGTCGGACGACGTCATGTGCCTGGCGTGGTGGCCGCCGTAGCTCTTGAGCTTCTCTTCGAGGATTCGCGGGTTGAGCCCTTCCTGAATCGCCAGCACGCCCTCGGCGATCAGCGTCTTGCGCTCCTTCTCGATGGCGATCTTCCGCTTGATCTTGTTCGACAGCGGCAGGGCCATCAGGTTGGCGACGCCGACGCCGTACACCGTCGCGACGAAGGCGACGGCGATGCCGGGGCCGAGGGCCGCGGGGTTGTCGAGGTTCTCCATGACGTGAATGAGGCCGAGCACGGCGCCGAGCACGCCGACGGTCGGGCAGAGCGCGCCGAAGTCGCCCCAGAACTTCGCCTTCACCGTGTCTTCTTCGGCCTCGATCTCGATCTCGGTCTCGAGGGTGTCACGGGCCACGGTGGCCTCGACGCCGTCGACCAGGAACCCCAGCGAGCGCTTGAGGAAGGGGTCCTTCACGTCGTTGAGCTTGCTCTCGAGCGCCAGCACGCCGTCTCGTCGGGCGACGGTGGCGAGCTCGACCAGCTGGTTGATCAGCGAGACGGTGTCCGACGGCTTCTCCTGGAGCGCCATCTTCACGCCCTTGATGCTGCTGATCACCTCGCTCAAGGGGTACGAGACGAGCACCGCGCCCGCCGTGCCGCCGACCACGATGATGAAGGCGGTCGCCTGAATGAGCGAGCCGGCGTGACCGCCTTCGAGCTTCTGCCCCAGGAGGATCATGCCGATGCCGAACAGGATGCCGGGGATCGTCGTCTTATCCATGGCTCACTCCCTGGGGCAGCACCGGCGCGGCGCACGCCCGGCGGAAGCTGGCGATGCGCTCGACGACGTCGGCGATCGGCTCCTTCACCATCAGCCGTTGCCCCGACGACATCGTCAGCACGGTGTCGGGCGTCTGTTCGGCGAACACCAGCAGGTCTTCGTTCACGGCCACACTCTTTCCGTCGAGCCGGGTGAGAATGATCACGGCGCACCCCTTGTGTTCTTGCTTCGGCACGTCGCGCGTCGCTCTTCAGTCGCGTCAGGCTCCTGACGGGCAGGGGCCGAACACGACGACGCCGTGAGCGAGCAGGAGCGTCGCTCACGGCGTCAGGGGCGGCGTTCGCTGACTATCGCTTGAGCTGCATGAGCTCGCCGAGCAGCTGGTCGGCGGTGGTGATCGTCTTGGAGTTCGCCTGGAAGCCGCGCTGCGCCGCGATCATGCGCACGAACTCGTTGGCGAGATCGACGTTCGACTGCTCGAGCGCCCCCGCGGCGATGCTGGCGCGGCCACCCTCAGCCGGCGCGCCGATGGTGGGCTGACCCGAGTCGCTCGACTCGGCCAGCAGGTTGCCTCCGATGCGGGTCAGCTTGTCAGCCGCCTCGAAGTCGGCGACCGCGACCTGCCCGAGGATGCGGGTGCTGCCGTTGGTGAAGGCGCCCAGCACCTCGCCCTTGTTGTTGATCTGAATCGACGCCAGCGAGCCGGCCGAGTTGCCGTCCTGGCTGGTGAAGGTGAGCTCGCTGCCATTGCCGCCGACGTTCTGCACCACGCCGTTGAGGCCGGTGCCGCCGCTGGCCAGGTCGTCACCGAAGTCGAAGGTGAGCGGCTGGGGGTTGACGGCGTTGAGGGGGTTGAAGTTCGCGGTCTGGGTGACGGTGTCGAGGCGGCCCTGGGTGTCGAAGGTGGCCGTGCCGGTGGCGATCTCGTAGGGCTGGTTCGCGGTGCCGCCAGCGACCGCCGCGCCGTCCGGAACCATGGCGTGCCAGTCCCACGCGCCCGCCGCGGTGCGGTTCCAGTACACCGTCACCGGGTAGTCCTGTCCGAGCGAGTCGTAGACCGTCACCGACGAGCTGAAGTTCGAGGTGTTGCCCGCGTCGAGCGGGTCGAACGTGAGGACCGGGGCGTTCGGGTCGAGCTTGGCCTTCATGGTGACCTTCGAGGTCGGGTTCGCGAGCGAGGTGGCGTTGCCCACCTGCAGGTCGCCGAGCGTGCCCTGCACGTTGCCCCGCGAGTCCGCCGGGTAGCCCTGCAGCCGCAGCGAGTCGAGGTTGGTGAGGTAGCCCGTCTTGTCGATCGTGAACTGGCCGGCGCGCGAATAGAACTGGCCGTTGGCGCCGTTGTAGTTGCCGCGCATCAGGAAGAAGCCGCTGCCCTGGAGCGCGAGGTCGGTGACCTGGCCGGTGTTCGAGAGCGCGCCCTGCGTGATGATTCGCTGAATGGACTGCAGGTTCGTGCCGAGACCCAGTTGTCCGCCGCCGGGCGCGCCGATCACCTGCTGGAGCAGGGCGTCCTGGAAGGCGGCGCGCGAGGCCTTGAAGCCGATGGTGTTCGCGTTGGCGATGTTGTCACCGATGACGTTGAGATCCTGGCTGGCGGCCTGAAGACCTGACGTTCCGGTGTTGAGTGACGTGAGCAGCGACATGTCCCCTCCTAGGGCGTGTTGGTGGTGTTTGAGCTCGGCTCATGAACTTCGAGAACGTCCGAGAGCCGAACCCGGACGCCGTTGATGATGAGCTGCGGGTAGCCCTCTGCGAAGGACACGCCAGTCGCGCGGCCCTTGCCGCTGGTCGACACGGGCACCGCCTTGTTGTCCTTGTCTGCCGCGGTGAGGGTGACGGTGTAGTTGCCGGCGTTGGCGCGCTGCCCGTTCGAGTCCAGGCCGTCCCACTTGAACGAGAACTCGCCCGCGGCGCGGTCGCCCGTCAGCACCAGGGTTCGAACGGTCTTGCCGTTCTGGTCCTTGATGATCGCGCTCACCTTCGTCGAGGCGTCGCTCAGCTTGCCGTGCACCTCGACCTGGCCCATGGCGGGCAGCGCGACCTCGTTCGACTTGAAGCTGACTTCTTTGCCGACCAGCACCGCGACGTTGGTCTGGTTGCTCGAGGCCTGGGCCACCAGCAGCGACTCGAGGGTCGAGTTCATCTGCGACTGCTGCTCGACGGTCGCGAACTGGGCGAGCTGGGCGATGAAGGCCTGGTTGTCGACGGGGTCGAGCGGATCCTGGTTGGCCAGTTGCGTGGTGAGGAGCTTCAAGAACTCCTCTTTCCCGAGCTTGTTCGAGCCTTGCGGCGTCGCGGAGCTGGGGCCGATTCCTGCGAGGGCAGAGAGCGCTTGGGTCATGAGATCAGGCCTTCACGGAGAGGCGCCCGTCGGCGCGGAGGAGGGGAGCCGTCGAGGGCGACGGGGGCGGCGCGGCCCGGCGCGGCGGAGCAGGCGGCTCGGCGGGCGCGTGCGGCTGGTGGTGTCTGCTCCCAGAGTCAGACTGCGTGAGATCGAAGGTGCCCATCTTCAGGCCCTCGTGCGCGAGCGCGAGCCGCAGCTCGGCCTGGCGCGCGTCGACCAGCAACGCGGCCGAGCCCGCGGCCCGAATGTCAGTCACTCCGTCGTGGACCTTCACCTGCAGCGAGAGGGAGCCGCCGTCGCTCGTCTCGACGTGAACGCGCGCGATGTTCGGCAGCACCACCACCCGCAGCGAGGGGTCCTCGAGGAGCGCGGGCGCGACGTTGGGCAGCGGCGGCGGCGCGGCGGCACCGACAGGCTCGGCGGGGCGGCTGCGGAGCTCGGGTGCCGGCGCGGGAGGCGCTGACGGCGCAGGCGCGACCGGGGCGGCGGCCGTCAGGCGATCGTCCCTGGCGGGCTCGCGCTCTCCTCGGGAGTCTCCTGACGAGCGGTCGGTGTTTCTGGTTGGGGCAGCTGCGCGCTTTGAGTCCTGCGCATGGACTGCCGGAGGCGCCAGGAGGTCGAGGGTCTTCGCGCCACCAGCCGACTCACTCGATGCGGCGCCGCCCTTCAGGTCCATCGCGGCCGTGCCGATACTCCGGGTGACCATGGGCGAGGCCGGAGATGCAGAGGCGGCGGGCGGGGCCTGCCGCGGGAGCTGCGGGTGCGCCGGCGCCGAAGGACGCGCTTCGGCCTGAGCCGCCTGGGAGGAGGCCTCTTCCAGCGCCGGGCTCGGTGACGAGAGTGAATCGTCGTCGCGCGTGGCGACCTCGTGGGTGAACCCCTCAACGTGGTTCGACGGGCCGACGCCATGGGTGAGCGGCGCCTGCCGCGGCTCCACGACCTCAAAGGCCGAGACGGCTTCAGCGTCGAGAGACGAGCCCGGGCCGCGCGCGACCTCCGCGTGCTTGCGCTCTGCGACGTCGGCCTTCGCGCCGCTCGACGTGCCCGCGTCGTCGTTCGCGGTCGGCTGCCCGCGGAGCTGACGCACCAGGCCCGGCGTGCGCTTCGAGCTCGCCTGCTCGGCACCCACGACCTCTTCGACGCGCCCTGGCGGTTGCGGCGCGGTGCCCGTCGAGCGCCGCGAGAACGTGGGCTGGCCGGTCGCCTCCGACGCCTTCGCGCTCGCCAGCTCGCGGCTGAACGCGGCGCGGGTGACCGTGGCGCCACGCCTGGGCGCGATCGCCTCGTGCGGTCCGGGGGGGGGCGCCGGTTCACCCACGCGGAGCTTCATCGAATTCCGCCCTTCGCCGGCGCGCTGGGCATCGTGGCCATCGCCGCGACCAGCTCGGCGGCCAGGTCGGGCTTGAGGCGGTTCATCACCGCACCGGCATCGGCGGGCTTCATGCGCTTGAGCAGCGAGGCCGCCAGCCGCAGGTCGGACTTCTGGAGCAGCAGCGCGGCAGCGTCGGGGTTCATCGACTTCATCGTCTTGGCCAGGGCGTCGAGCTCGGCGTTGTTCTTCGCGACCACCGGCTGCGGAGACGGCGCCGGCGGTGCCGCCTGGTTGTTCGCGGGCGCGTCCGTGCCCGGCGTGCCCGGGGGCCGCTTCGCCAACAGCTGCTCGAGCTTCTCGGTCTCGGCGCGAAGCTCGGCGCGGGCGCTCTCGATCTCCTTCGCGAGCGTCTCGAGCACGCCCTTCTGCGCCTCGAACTGCTTGCGGTCGTCTTCGAGCTTCTTGCGCGCCGCCGACAGCTCGTTGCCGGCCTTCACCAATTCCCCACAGAGGGCCCGCTTCGTCAGGGCTGGCGTCGTCGCCTGGGGCTCCATGACGGTCTCTGGCGCTCCGGCGAGCTTCTGCGGGCTCTTGTTGGGCTTCTTCGAGGACTTCTTCTCTGGGGCAGGAGCGGGCGCGCCCTCTTTCCCCGGCGGAGTGGGGGCCGGTTTGCCAGCGGGCGTGGCCTCGGCGTGCTTCGCGTCGCCGGGCGTGGCTGGCTCCGCGTGCTTCTCGGGCTCGGCCGGCCTGGGCGCTTCGGCGGCCCTGGCGGGCGCCGACTTCTCGGGGGCCTTCGGCGTCTCGACGGTGGGCGTCTTGGCGAGCGGCGCGATGGGCGGCGTCGGCTCGACCGGCCCGGCTCCCGTCACCGCGATCAGCACCAGAGTGAGCACCACTATCTGCCTGCCTTTGCCGGTGCTGCCTTCGTGGCCGGCACCTCTTTGGGTTTCAACGCAGCGCTCAGCTGCGCCAGGGTCTGCTCGAGCGCGAAGTGCTCTGCCGGCCCCTGACGGAGGAATGCATTCACCTGGCCAATGCACCCCAGCGCGCGATCGACCCGGGGGTTCGACCCTGGCTGGTAGGCGCCAACCTCAATCAGATCGGCGGCTTCGCGGTACGCCGACAACACCTCGCGCACCTGCATCGAGAGCTCGCGGTGCGTCACCGGCGTGACGTCCGACATGCAGCGACTGACCGACGCCAGAATGTCGACGGCAGGGAAGTGACCGGCGTTGGCGAGCTTGCGCGACAGCACCACGTGGCCGTCGAGCGCGGCCTTCGCGCAGTCGGTCACCGGGTCGGCGAAGTCATCACCCTCGGCCAGCACCGTGTAGAGCGCGGTGATGCTGCCTGCGCCCTCGTCGTTGCCGGCGCGCTCCACCAGCCGCGGCAGCATCGCGAACACCGACGGTGGGTAGCCCTTCGAGGTCGGCGGCTCGCCAGCGGCCAGGCCGATCTCCCGCTGCGCCATCGCGACGCGTGAGAGCGAGTCCATCAGCAGCATCACCTTGAGGCCCCGCGCCCGAAACGACTCGGCCACCGCGGTCGCGGCCATCGCGGCGCGCACGCGAACCAGCGGGGGCTCGTCGCCCGTCGCCACCACCACCACCGAGCGGCGCAGGCCCTCGAGCCCGAGATCGCGCTCGATGAACTCGCGCACCTCGCGGCCGCGCTCGCCGATCAGCCCGACCACGATCACTTCGGCGGTCGAGTGCCGGGCCACCATGCCCAGGAGCACCGACTTGCCCACGCCGGGGCCCGCCATGATCCCCAGGCGCTGGCCTTCGCCCAGGGTGAGGCAGCTGTCGAGCGAGCGCACGCCGGTCGGCATCGGGTCGGCGATGCGCCGACGCGCCATCGCGGCGGGAGGCGCGGCCGCCAGGCGCACCCGCTCCTTGAGGATCATCGGAGGCCCGCCGTCGATGGGCTGCATGCGGGCGTCGACGACCCGGCCCAGGAGCGCCTCCCCGACGGGGATCTCACCGGCGTTGGCGCGCGGCACCACCGCGCAGCCTTCGCAGATGCCCTCCATGTCGCCAAACGGCACCAGCAGCGCGGTCGGCCCGTTGAAGCCCACCACCTCGGCGTGCACCGTGCGGCCGTGCTGCGCCCGGATCTCGCAGCTGGTGCCGAGCGCGACCTGCGGCATCGACGCCTCGAGCAGCAGCCCGGTCGCGCGCACGATGCGCCCCTGCACCACCACGTCGCGGCTGGTCTCCAACACCCGCCGCACCCGCTCGAGATCGACGCCGCTCATGGGGGCCTCACTCGGCCTGCATCGCCTCGCGGAGCTCTCTGCGGAGCTCCTCGAGGCGGGTGTCGATGCGTCCATCGACCCCGTGCTGGTCCGACTCCACCACGACGTCGCCGGGGCCCAGCGCCTCGTCGATCTGCAGCGTCACGTTCGCCAGCGCCAGCGACGTGCCGGGAGAATCCTGCAGCCGGCGGTGATCGTCGGCGCTGACCTTCACCACGATCTCTCGCGCCTCGCCGACCCTGCGAATCGCGCTGCGGATCAGGCCGAAGAGCGGGTCGAGGCTGGTGGTGAGCTCGCGCTCGAGCACGCGCCTGGCGATGAGCACGCCGATCTCGAGGGCGTCGCTGCGGGCTTGTTCGCCCAACCGCCGCGCTTCCTGCTTGAGGGCGTCGAGGCCTGCCTGGAGCCGCGGGGTGTGGTCGATCACCACCGGCGCAGACGGCGCAGGCGTGGGCGGCGGAGTCGGGGCAGGGGCAGGGGCCATCGGGAGCGCCTCGAAGACCGGGTTGAGGGTCGGCGAGTCACCGGTGACGCGCGCTGGCGCAGGCGTTGGAGGCGGCGGCCGAGGCGCGCTGGTGGGCGGCGTCAGCCCCGGGTCGAGGGGGGCGGCCATCCACGGCACCAGGCGCGGCGCCGATGGGGCGCTGGGCCGCGACGTCGACGGCGCGTGCTGCAGGAACGCGGGCTTTCTCAGGTCGGTCACTCGGTCCTCACAGCATCTTGTCCGTCGGGCGGACGATGGTGATGCGGCCCTTCTCGGCGGCCTCGATGGCCACCTTGGCGATCTCGCTCTGCGCGGCCTCGACCTCGGACAGCTTGACGGGGCCCATGGCCGAGAGATCGTCGGCCAACAGCTCGGCGGCGCGCGACGACATGTTGCGAAGGAACTTGTCCTTCACCTCGGGGCTCGCGCCCTTGAGCGCGACGGTCACCTGCTTCATGTCGAGGTCCTTCATCAGCGTCTGCAGGTCGCGATCGGACAGCGCGAGCAGGTCTTCGAAGGTGAAGAGCTTCGAGCGCAGATCGTTCGAGAGCTGCGGGTCGTCCTTCTCGATGCTGCTGAGGATCTCGGACTGTTGCGCGGTGGGGCTGCGCCGGAGGATCTCGAGCGCTGCGCTCCGTCCGTCCACCTTCCGCATGCCCTCGGACACCAGGGTCTGCAGCTCGCTGGTGAGGGCCACCCGCACCTCGCGGAGCACCTCGGGCGCCACCGACTCGACGACCGCCATGCGACGCACCACGTGTGGCCGCAGCGTCATCGGCAGCTTGTCCATCACCTGGGCGGCGCGCTCGGGCGTCAGCGAGCTCAGCACCAGCGCGATCGTCTGAGGCTGCTCGCGGCCCAACACCATGGCGAGTGACTCGGCGTCGGCAGAGGCCACCGGCCCCAGGAGCTCCTCGGGCAGCTGCGCGGGCTGCTGTGCGTCGAAGGTGCGCTTGACGGTCTCGGCGCCCAGCGCGGCCGTCACCACCTTGCGCAGCATCTCGTCGCCGGCGAGGGCGTCGACGCCCTCGGCCTGCATCGACTCGACGAAGGACTGGAGGGACTCGTTGATCACCGACGGCGGGGCGCGCTTGAGCTCCCTCGCTCCGAGGGCGACCTGGCGCACCTCGAACTCTCCCAGGCCCCGGAAGAGCTCGGCCGCCATCTCGGGGCCGAGCGCGAGCATCAGCGCAGCCACTCGGCGCGCGCCGGGGCCCGCCTTGTCGATCCACGGGAGGGCTGACTCCTGGGCCTTCTTCGAGCTGAGGCTGCTCTCACGCACGGTCGACTCCCTGGGGTTGCGCAGCGGGCTGCTCGAGGTCGGCGCTCAACCACGATCGCAGGAGCGTGAGGGTGCGCTCTTGATCGGCGCGAACCATCGCGCGCGCCTTCTCCTTGAGATCAGCGAGCGGGTCGGTCAGCGCGGGCTTCTCCATGGCCGGCAGCTCGGCCACCGGGCGCGGCGTGCCGTCGAGCTCTGCGGCGCGGGCCTCGAGCTCGCTGACCTTCTGCCCGGGCTTGAGCACCAGCTCGGCCTGGCGCGGCGCCGACCGGCGACGCAGCAGCAGCACGCCGACGGCCAGAAGCGCTGCCGCGCCAAGGCCTACGCCGCCCCAGGCCCACGCGGGGAGCTTCGCCGGCTCCGCCACCACCTCGGCCACGTCGGACTTCCCGAACACCTGGCTGGTGATCTCGAACGCGTCGCCGCGGGCCTCGTCGTAGCCCACGGCCTTGCGGGCGAGCTCGCCGAGCCGCGCCACCTCGGCGGCCTCGCGCACCTTGCCCTCGACGCCGTCGATGATGATCGCCACTGAGAGGCGCTGGAGCCGGGGCAGCCGGGCGAGCGTGGTGGTGGTGGTCTTCGAGATCTCGAAGTTCCGCACCTCGTCCTGGTTGTTCTGGTTGCCCTGCGAGGTGGGCGCGGCCTGGGCCGGCGCGGGCTGCAGCGGCACGTTGGCCTGCGCTCCGGCGACGCCTGCCTGGGTGGTCTGCTGGGTCGACGAGGCCTGCGTCACCTTGCGCTCGCTGCGCAGCGCCACCGCGTCGGGGTCGAACACCTCGGAGTTCTGGTTGACCTGCGTGGCGTCGACGCTCGCCGTCACCCGCGCGATCACCGCGCCCTGGCCGACGACGGGCTCGAGCAGGCCGACGATGCGCTGCTCGAAGTCGCGCTCGAGGCGACGCTGGTACGAGGCCTCGGGGCCGTCCCACGCCGAGTCTGACGAGAGCACCGCGCCGCGCCCGTCGATCACCGTCACCTGGTCGGGCGGCAGCCCGGGCACCGACGAGCTCACCAGGTGGCGAATGCCCGCCAGCTCGCGCTCCCCCAGGGTGCGACCCGGCTGCAGCATCACCACCACGGTCGCCGAGGGCTTCTTGTCTTCGTCGCGGTACAGCCCCTTCTCCGAGAGCGAGACGGTCAGCTTGGCGCTGCGCACGCCGGCGAGGCGGCCGATGGTGCGCGCCAGCTCCCCCTCGATGGCGCGGCGCAGGTTGACCCGCTGGGTGAACTCGCTGACGCCCAGATCGCCGCGATCGAAGAGCTCGAAGCCGACGCCGCCGCCGCGCGGCAGCCCCGCGGTCGCCAGCAGAATGCGCGCGTCGTAGACCTTGTCGGCCGGCACCGCGAGGGCCGAGCCGTTGGCCTCGGTGCGAAACGGAATGCCCGCCGTCTTCAACATGCCCGACGCCTCGGTCGCGTCTTCCTGGGTCAGGTTGGTGAAGGCGTACTGAAAGTCGCTCCCGCCCCGCGCCAGCACGCCCACCGAGACCGCGAGCGCGATCGCGACGACGCCGCCGGCGATGAGCGCCATTCGCAGGCCCGCAGGCAGCGCCACCAGCCGGGCGGGCAGTTCTCTGAGCTGTTTGAGCAGGGAGTCCATACCGTCACACCGTCATGCGCATCACGTCGTTGTAGGCCTCGACCAGCTTGGCCCTGACCTTCATCGCCACCCGCATCGCCACGTCGGCCTTCTCGAGGGCGAGCATCGTCTCGTGGAGGTTGCCTTCACCGCCGGCCAGCTTCTGGGCCTCGACGTCGGCGGCCACCTGCAGCTCGTCGACCTTGCCCACCGCGGCCTCGAGCGCCTCGCCGAAGCCCTCTTTGGCGGCGCCCTGGGGCTTCTCGGCGCGGCCCGCGACGGGCGTCAAGGTGGAGGTCGGCTGCTCGATGCTGTTGACGCTCAGGGTCCTCACGCATCACCTCACGATGTCCAGCGCGCGCTGGGCCATGGCCTTGAGGGTCTCGACCGCGGTGGCGTTGGCGTCGTAGCCACGCTGCGCGGTGATCAGGTTCACCGTCTCGTTGATCGGGTTGACGTTGGGGAAGGTGACGAACCCGTTGGGGTCGGCGTCGGGGTGGCCCGGCAGGTACACCTTCTTGCCCGGCGAGGTGTCTTCCTGAATGCCCGTCACCTGCACCGCGGTGGCCGACGCGTTGGAGCCCGGCATGGCGGGCCCCAGGGGCACCTGGCCCGAGGCCTCGGCGAGCGACGCCTCGAAGGGCACCGCCGTCAGCACCGGGTCTCGACGATGGTAGGCCTCGCCGTTGGGGCCGCGCGTCGACTCGGCGTTGGCGAGGTTGCTGGCCGCGACGTTCACCCGGGTGCGTTGGGCCGAGAGCCCCGAGCCAGCGATCTTCAATGCAGAGAGAAAGTCCATGATCGTCTCCTGGTGAACCGTCAGCCGATGCCGTCACTCGCGACGTAGCGGAGGATCGCGAGCTTCTTGCCGGCGCTGCGGGTGCTGGCCCCGTACAGCAGCGCGTTTCGCGAGAGCTCGACCATCGTTCGATCGAGATCCACGCCGTTGCCGTCGAGGCCGCCCTGGCCCTCGGCCACCGTGACGAAGCGCTCCGGCGCGCTCACGTCGGCGCCCGGCGCCTCGACCGACAGGTGCCCTTCGACGCGCGGCGCCGACGGGAGCGAGGGCGTGCTCCCGGGGGCCGCGGCGACCCGGGCCTTCATGGCCGCGTTGAAGTCGAGCTCTCGCGACTGGTAGCCGGGCGTGTCGGCGTTCGAGAGGTTGCCGCCCAGCACGTTCTGGCGCGCGAGGCGAACGTCGAGCGAGGCCTGAAGACGGTCGAGCGTCGTGTCGAAGAGCTTCATGACAGCTCCTGCACCGGTTCGGCGGCCGGCTCGGGGGTGGAGGAGCCAGGGCGGGCGCCCGGGCCGTTGAGCTTCTGGCGAAGGGTGCGCAGACCGATTCCGAGCAGCCGCGCGGCGTGGGTGCGGTTGCCGTTGACCCGGCGGAGGGCCTCGGCGATCGCCACCCGCTCGAGTTCGGCCAGCTCGAGCGGCAGGCCCTCGGGGAACAGCCCGGCCTCGAGGCGCGGCGGCGCCAAAGCCAGGGACGGGGCCTCGATGGTCGAGGTGCGCGTGCGAATGAGCGCGCGCTCGAGCACGTTCTCGAGCTCTCGCACGTTGCCGGGAAAGTCGCCCTGCTCGAGGGCGATCGTGGCGGCGGGGCTCAGCGTCGGCGCGGGCCGGCCAAGGCGCGCGGCGGCCTTCAGCAGGAGCACCTGCGCGAGGCGGCCGACGTCGTCGCGGCGCTCTTTGAGCGAGGGCACGCGCAGCGGGTACACGTCGAGGCGGTAGAAGAGGTCGCTGCGCAGGCGGCCCAGCCGCACCAGCTCCTCGGGCGCCTCGCTGGTGCTGGCGACGATGCGCGCGGCGTGGGGCTGCTCCAGCAGGCGCAGCAGGTGGGCCTGGTGCTCGTGCGAGAGGGCGCCGATCTCGTCGAACATCACCGTGCCGGCCGACCCCAGGGCGCGCTCCACCTCGGCGGGCGAGAAGGTGGTGGGGTTCACCTCGACGAAGGGCTTCGCGGCGGCCTTCGAGTTGTCGTGAATGAAGCGGGCGAAGCGGCGCTTTCCGGTGCCGTGGTCGCCGCGAATCAGCACCGTCGTCGGGCTGGGCGCGACGTCGAGGGCCGAGGCGAGCGCCTCCTGCATGGCGCGGCTCTGCGAGATGAGATCGTTCACGGCTGGACTCCGGGCGGGGGCGGTTGAGCGGCGACTGCGCGCAGGCGGGCGGCGTGGGCCAGCTCGCTGCTGATGGCGACGTCTTCTGAGAGCGCGGGCAGGCGCTCGGCGAGGGGCGGAGCGCTCGGCTCCTGCTTCTTCGGAGCGCGTGGGCTCCTGGGTTCGACCAGCCGCCGCAGCTGCTGCCACGACGCGCTCCTGAGGGCGGCCCCCGGCAGCCTCTGCTCCGCGTACTCCACGACGAACTGCGCCCGCACCGGGTCGCGGGCTGCCAGGTACAGCCGCGCCACGCGCTGCAGGTGTTGGTCGAGCTCGTCGTTGGGCAGGCGCCCCGAGAGCGAGGCCAGCACGGCGGCGGCGTAGGCCGGCGCGCCAGCGCGCTCCGCCTCGGTGGCCGCGGCCTTCGCGACCTCGACGCCCCAGGGCCCATCGGACAAGGCGGCCTGGGCGAACACCGACAGCGCCATGGTGGCCGCCACGTCGTCACCCGACTCCAGCGCGGTCTGCACCGCCTGCTGACAGAACACCCGCGAGGTCGTGCACACCGGCCTGCCCGCCTCGACCTCGGCCACCAGCTGCTGCATGGCTTCGCGGTCGCGATTGACGGCGAGGTCCTGGCGGATGAGGTGGAGTCGGCCTTCCATCGCGAGGGCGGGGTGCAGCCCGTCGAGGGTCGCCGGCTTCTCGGTGAGGCAGTTGCCGGTCAGATCACACTCGCGCAGCTTCGCCAGCCGGCTCACCGGCCCGGTCGCCGCGGACTTCGCGTAGAGGGCCAGCGCGCCCTCGGGGTTCCCGCGCCGCAGCGTGAGGTCGCCCAGGCGAAGGCGCGCGAGGTGGGCGTCGGGCGAGTCGAGCGCGGCGGTGAAGAGGCGCTCGGCGTCTTCGAAGCGGCCTTCGCCCAGCGCGCACTCGGCCCGGACGACGTCGATGGTGCCCGGGCAGGTCTGGGGAATCGCCACCCCGTCGAAGGGCCACTGCTGCAGGGGGATCACCTGGCCATCCCACGTCCAGGTGACGCCGCGGAGCGCGCGAACGTCGAGGTACAGGCCCTTCTCGTCTTCCGCCACCGCCGCCCACAGCCGGCGCGTGGAGCAGCGCAGGGTGAACGAGCCGGAGCGCTTGAGTTGCTCCGGGCACAGCTGGCTCTCGGCGCGCGGCGCCAGCTTCGCGCCCGTCAGCACGATCGTCCGCACCACCGGGTTCACCGTGGCCTCGACGCGCGCCGCGGTCCGCTCGAGCGCGATGCGCTCGACCGAGGTGGTGAACCCCGTGGGCGGCGGGGCGCCAAGGGCGATGCTGACCAGCGCGAAGACCATCGGTTCGTTGCCTCCGGGTGAGGGTGGGGGAGTCGAGAGGTCAGGCGGCCTGCGAGTCACGCGCGCGGCGGCGGAGCTTCTCGACCAGGGTGGTGCGCTGCAGCCCCAACAGGTCGGCCGCGGCCTTCCGGTTGCCGCCGGCCTGCTGGAGCGCCGCCGCGATGTAGGCGTCTTCGAGCGTTCGCAGCAGCGCGGGCAGATCGATCGGCAGCTTCGGTGCGGCGGCGTCGGCCAGCAGCGCCTCGGGCGTCGGCAGCTGCAGCGCGGGCGCCTCCGACGGGAGCGGCTCGAAGCCCGGCGGGGTCGCCGCGGGTGTCGGGAAGCCGGTGTGCGCGTAGACGTCGACCGGCGCCGAAGGAGGCGGCTGCGGCACCAGCGCCAGCGAGGGCGACGCCAGCTCGTGCACCTGCATGGCGGCCTGGCGCACCGGCGCGGGCAGGTCGGTCACGCGAATGACCGGGCCCTCGGTGCAGACCGAGACGCGCTCCACCAGGTTCTCGAGCTCGCGCACGTTGCCCGGCCAGGGGTGCAGCTCGATGGCCTTGAGCGCCTGGCTCTCGATGGCCCGGGTCTCGCCGCGCTGGTGCCAGAAGTGGCTGAAGAGGGCGAGGATGTCGGCCTTGCGGGCGCGCAGGGGCGGGAGCTCCACCGGGCACACCATGAGGCGGTAGTAGAGATCGCGGCGGAACCGCCCGGCCTCGACCTCGGCCGCGAGGTTGCGGTTGGTGGCCGCGATCAGCCGGAAGTTGGCCGACACGCTCTCGGCGCTGCCCACGGGCTCGTAGGTGCGCTCCTGCAGCAGGCGCAGCAGCTTGACCTGCAGCGCAAGGGGCATCTCGCCGATCTCGTCGAGGAAGAGGGTGCCGCCTTCCGCCATCGCCACGCGGCCCTTTCGGTTGGCCACCGCGCCCGTGAAGGCGCCACGCACGTGACCGAACAGCTCGCTCTCGAGCAGCGTCTCGGGAATGGCGCCGCAGTTGACCGGCACGAAGTGGCGGCTGGTGCGCGGGCTGTTCTCGTGAACGAAGCGGGCCACCACCTCTTTGCCCGTGCCCGTCTCGCCCGTCAGCATCACCGTCGAGTCGGTCGGCGCGATGCGGCTGACCGCCTTGATCACCTCTTCCAGCGGGGAGCCGGGCGCGTGAACGAGAGGGGTCGAGCTGGGCACCTGGACCGTAGCGGTGGTGGTGAATGCGAGGTTCATGAAACGTCCCCTCCCTGGGGTGCGGCGTGGGTACGCCGGTTCGGGGGGGGGCAAGAGCAACCCGCTTGCCACCGCCAACAAACCAACGATTCCGAGTCACTGGGCTGACGCGCCAGCGCGCTGACGAGAGTCGGCCCAGACTCGGCGCTCCCCCGACTTTGGCCCCCGCAGAGGTGAATCAGCCGGTTGTGAAGCGGGTTCGCCTGGACCCAGACCCAGGGCACCTGACTCACCTCCCGCGCGGTCGCGATGTTGCACCGCTTCGGCGCTCAGATGGCACAGCCCGCAGTCATTCGCTCCGTCGCGCCCCCCAAGCGGGGAGAGGCCTTTCGTGCCTTCGCCGACGGCCTGCCGGTCGCGCTGGCCTGGCTCGACGAGGCCGGCGACGTGCTGGTGCTCAACCAGCTCGCCCAGGACCTGCTGACCCAGCCCTGCGGCGTGGCGCTCAAAGACGCCATGCAGACTGCGCTCGACGAGGCCCGTAGTCAGACGGGGTGTGTGCAGACCTGCGTGGACATCTCGCACGCCGAGCGCGTGGTGGTGACGGTGGCGCCCGACCGCGGCGAGGCGGGGTGGATCGTCAGCTTCGATCGACGACGCCTCGAGCGCGCGAGGGCCGAGGCGTCGGTGCTGCGGGCGGTGATTCAGGCGATGGCCTCGTCTGGCTCCAAGCGTGAGGCGTTGACCCGAGCCATCAACGTGGTGCGCGAACAGCTGCCACTCTCACGCATCGCCAACTTCGAGTTCGCCACCAACGAGTTCCGCTGTGAGGGCGCCGGAGGCGTCTCGGCCGACGAAGCGGCGCTCATCGTTCCGCTCGGCCGACGAGACTGCCTCCTGCAGGTCGCCTGGAATCAATGCCGGCAGCTCCACGTGCCTGAGCTGAGCCGCTCGACGCTCAAACTCCCGTTCGAGTGTGAAGAGAGCGCCTCGGTGCTGATCCTCCCCACCGGTGCCCGGCAGCCCCGCGGCCTCTTGTGCGTCTCGGCCCCCGCGTCGATGCTGAACGAGGGCTCGATCCGGTTGATCCAGGGGCTGGCGGACGCCATCGGCGCGGTGACCGACGTCGCGGTGATCGAGGCCTCGGCCGCGCGCGCCCTCGAGGTGGCCACCCAACGAGATCGCCTCGCCACCATCGGCCAGCTGGTCGCCGGCGTCGCGCATGAGATCAACAACCCGCTGGCGTTCCTCAAGTCCAACCTCCACTCCCTGAAGTCCGAGATCGCCGACCTGCGCGAGAGCCAGGCCCCCCTGCCGCCCTCGGCCGCCGAGATCGAAGACATCGTCACCGAGTCGATCGAGGGGGTCTCGCGCATCGAGACCATCGTCCAGGCCCTCAAGGGCACCGCGCGCCGCCGCGACGAGAAGATCAGGTTCGACTGCTCGCGCGCCATTCAAGAGGCGCTCACCATCTTCAAGGGCGCCAAGAAGAGCGAGTGCGAGATCGTCGCCCTCATTCCGCTCCTGCCCGAGGTCATCGGCTCTCCGTCAGCGCTCGGGCAGGTCGTCCTGAACCTGATGCAGAACGGGCTCGATGCGATGAGCGGCCTCGAGCGCAAGCACCGCAAGCTCGAGGTGCGCGCGGTCGCCGAGACCGATCGCCTGCGCATCACCGTGCGCGATCACGGCACCGGCATTCCCGTCGACGTGCAGCGGCGCATGTGGGACGCCTTCTACACGACGAAGGAGGTCGGCAAGGGCACCGGCCTGGGCCTGTCGATCTGCAAAGAGATCGTCGAAGAGATGGGCGGGTGGATGGAGTTCGAGACCGGCCCCGACGGCACTGCGTTTCACCTGCTGCTCCCCGAAGCCGCCGACTGACGCCGCGCTCCTGCGCGGGGCTCACCCCAGGCGGGGCAGGGGCGTGAGCATGCGCGTGATGAAGGGCAGTTGAGGGGCGATCTGCTGGCGGCCCCACGCAATCGCGTCGAGCAGCTCGTCGACCCGCGGCACCACCGACAGCGCGGGCAGGCTCCGCTTGAAGTCGTGCGTCAGGTGCGCCCACGGCCGCGACCGCGCCACGTTGAGCTCGGCGATGCGCTGCAGCGGAATCCACAAGGGCGTCGAGAGCTTGGTGGCGAAGCCGTTGAGCGCGAGGATGAAGGTGTTGCGGGTGCCGATGTCTCCCTGGTGCACGGCGCGCCAGGCCGCCTTCGACGGCACGTTGTCCACCAGCCCGCCGTCCACCAGGCGGAAGATGCGGCGGCTCCCCAGCAGCTCGCGCAGCATGCCCTGCATGCGCGGGTCGTCGCGCAGGACGTCGTAGTGGATGATGCCCGGCAGCGCGCTCGAGAAGCCCGCCGCGTCGACCGCGTCGAAGGTCTCGGTGCCCTCGTCGGCCCCCAACGTCACCCGGGTGAGGATCTCGGGGTGCGTGGCGAACTCCCAGAGCGCCGCGATCCACTTCGGGAGGACGAGGGGGTTGAGCAGCTGCCCGGGCGCCGCCGCCGTCAGCTTCTCGTAGAACTCCAGCGGGTGGGGCAGCTTGCCGGTGCGAATGCCGCTGACGGTGATCAGCGTCTTGATGGGGAGCTGCTTGAGGCTCAGCGCCTCGCCTCCGCTGGTGTCGACGCCGAACCACCGCCCGATGCCCGAGCGCAGGAAGAGGCGCAGCGCGGCCGGTACGCCGTAGCGGTTCTCGGCCGATACCACCCGAAACAGCCGCCGCCACGACAGCGTGCGCACGATGTTGACGACCTCGTCTTGCTCGAACCGGCGCATGCGCGAGCGGAACAACCCCAGGATCGCGCCCATCGACGTGCCTGACAGCAGCTTCGGCGACAGCCCGTACTCGTCGAGCAAGGCCATCACCCCCAGGTACACGTAGGCCGTTCCGCCGCCGCCCCCCAGCACCAGCACCAGCGACTTGTGGCGGAGCTCGTGATCGACGGCCTCGAACGAGAGCCGGTTCTGGAAGCGGGCCAACAGGCTGTCGCGGGTGTTGAGGGTGCGCTCCTTCAGCTCGCGCAGGTGCGGCATCAACATCGCGCGGCTGACGGCGCCGCTCGCGGGGTGCAGCACCGGCGTCAACCGCCGCGTCAGCTCGTCACGAAACGGCTTGAGCGCGACGCCGACGCCGACGTCACGCGTGCCCTGGCGCACCTTGTACAGGCGGGCCAGCGAGAGCGCCGTTCGAAGCACCGCCTCTTCGTGCGCCGTCACCAGCTCGGGGTCTTCCAGCGCCGCGCGCACCAGCGCCGACTCCAGCTCCTCGATCGGGCGGATGATCTCGAACCGCTCCCGAACGCGCATCGCCTACCGCTTCGTCTTGCCCAACAACCGCAGCTCGCGCAGCGCCTCGGTGCAGTCGGGGTTGGCCTGAATCGCCTTCTCGAACTGCTTCTCGGCCTTGTCGGGCCGGCCCGTCGCCTTGTGGATGTAGCCGAGGAACAGGTAGCTCTTGTCGAGCCGCGGGTTCAGGTTGATGGACTTCTCGATGTCGGCCAGCGCCTCGTCGGCCTCGGCCGGGTTCGCCTGGAAGCGCGCCCACCCCAGCCACGCGAAGAACTCGCCCTCTTCCGGGTAGAGCACCACCGCCTCTTTGAAGGCCTCCACCGCCTCGGCGTACTGGCGCTGCCGCATGAACTCCTCGCCGCGCTGGAACTTGCCCTCGGCCGCGAGGATCTTGCCGACGTCTTCGCCCATGTCGCGTTTGACGCCCTGCTTGAGCTCGGCGAGGTAGCGCTCCTTCTCGGCCGGGTCGGTCAGGGTGTCGTGCGCCGAAGAGATCAGATCGTAGAGCTGCTGGGCGAGCTCCCGAATCTCGGCCGACTTCGACATCGCGTGCTTGTCGGGGTGGTACTCCTTGGCCAGCGCGAAGTAGGCGCGCTTGATGTCTTCGCGCGTGGCGTTGCGCTTGACGCCCAGCACCTCGAAGAAGTCGAGCCGGCGCATGGCCGCCACCTTGGCCGCCAGGCGCTCACGCTGATCGCGCTCGTCGCCAGACAGGCGCGGCATGTTCGTCACCTCAGACAGCTCTGGCAACAGCGACCCGGAGCGCGGCGCGGGCGCGTCGTCTTTCTTGCTCTTGCGCGGCTTGGCCGGCGGCGTGGTGTCGGGCGGCGGCGGAGGAGGGACCGCCACGGCCGCGGCCGGCCGCGCGAGCTCGGCGTGATCCCACGGCAGGTCGAGCAGCTCGCCCCTGGGCGGCGGTGGAGCGGCGCGCTGGGGCAGCGGCGGAGGGAGCGGCGGCGGCAGCGGCGGAGGCTCGCTCGGCTTCGGAATGGGCATCGGCGGCGGCGCGTCGGCCTGGTGCAGCTCGGCGGCGATCTTCGCGATCGACACCTTCGGCTTGCCCGCGGCCGGCGTCGGCTTGAGCGACACCATCTGCGAGCACACCAGCGCGAAGAGCAGCTTGTCGGTGTCGACCGGCGAGAGCACGTTGAGGGCCCGCAGCGTCGCGACCGTCTTGTGCCCGTCGGCCACCAGGGCGATCTCCTTCTCTTCGTCAGACAGCCCGGCGTCTTGCAGCGCGTAGAGCGGCTCGTCGCTGGGGTGCACGTACTGGTTCGAGATCTCGCCGAAGACGCGGGCGATGCGCGCGGCGTCGTAGGTGCGACGCACGCCCTCGACGATCAGCTGCGCCGTGGTCATGCCCAGCGTCACCGGCTCGGGCGGCTGCGCCACGCCCGGCTTGAACTGGTAGAGGCCGTCGTCCCACCGGAAGGCGTCGTAGAGCTTCTCCTGCATCTGCTGGGTGAGCGCGTACGAGAGGTTGTGCGGGCTGATGCAGCCCATCTCGATCAGCACCGTGCCCTGCATGCGCCGGGTGGCCTTCATGCGCTTGAGCGACTCTTCGCACTCGGCCTCGGTGATCATGCGCTCGCGCACGAGGATTCGGCCCAGCGCCTCGACGAGCAGGTTCGACTTCACCAGCTCGGGCACGCCGTCGCGCAGGTAGATGATCTTCTTCACCTTGGCCCGGCCGGCGAGCAGCGCCCCGGTGGCCCGCCAGCGGTACAGCTCGGACAGCACGCGCGCGAACGGCGTCTGCGCGAAGTCTCCCTTGATCACCGGGCCCGTCGCCTTGGCCGACTTCACGACGCTCGACTGCACCTCGACGTGCTCGGCCTCTTCGCGCTGCAGATCGTCGGCGTAGAACTCGCCGGTCTTGTCGTCCTCCTCCACCGGCGGCGGCGGAGGCTTCGGCGCCGCGGGCTTGGGGAACCTGGCGCCCAGCGCGTCGCGCAAGATCCCGGTCAGCTTCTCGAGCTCGATCGGCTTCTCGAGGAACGCGAAGGCGCCGTGCTTCTGCACCGCCTCGCGCTGGTGGATCGCGTTCTTGTACACGCCCGAGATCATCACGATCGGCGTGCGCTTGCCGCGGGCCGTGGCGCGCATCGCCTTGGCCACCTCGTAGCCGTTGAGGGCGGGGAGCAGAATGTCGAGCAACACCAGGTCGAAGGACTTCTTCTCGAAGGTCTTCACGGCCCACTCGCCGTCGCGCTCCACGGTGACGACGAAGCCCTTCTTCGTCAGCGCGTCTGCGAGAAAGCGTTGGGTCGACCGGTCGTCGTCGACGATCAAGACGTTGACTGGGGCGGGAGGCAAAGTGCCCGCACCCTAGCCAAAAAAAGGTGGGCCGTCGGGGGCCACGTTCGAGGCCGGCCGAGAATTCGCGCGGGGCCGCCCCGTCAGCCGCGTGCTAGAGCCGCCCCAACGTCGTCGTCCCCGAGGTCTGACATGAAGAAACTGCTGATGCTGGCCGCGTTGTCCCTCTCGTCGCTCGCCCTCGCCCAGGACGCAGCGCCCCCCGAGTCCGCCGAGCTCGCGAGCGCCAGGGAGCTGCTGACGAAGTACCTGACCGCCGTGAAGGCGAAGAAGTGGGCTGACGCGAAGAAGCTCCTGCACCCGCGCACGCTGGAGTCGATCGCCGAGCGCAAGAAGCGCATGGGCAAGGAAGACCACCCCATGGCCCCCTGGTACCACGAGAAGGTCGACTACTACCTGAAGGACTTCAAGGTCGGCGACGCCCGCCAGGGGCCCACCGAGTCGACGATCATCGTGAAGGCCAAAGAAGACAACTTCCAGGTCGAGGACAAGGGCGTCGCCGAGGGGGAAGACGCCACCTACTTGATCGGCAAGAAGGACGGGAAGTGGTCGCTCGTCGACAAGAAGCGCGGCGAGGACTTCACCAACGACTCGATCAAGATTGGCTACAAGGGCTGGTTCGACAAGATCGAGAAGAAGGAAGAGCCGGCGGCCGAGTAGTCGTCAGCGCGTCTTCACGATGCCCACCGCGGCGGTGCCCGCGATGATCGCCGAGCCGGTGAACAGGTTGTCGCTCTTCGGGCCGCCCGTCTTCGCCGACTGAAAGAGGATGATGTAGTTGCGGTCGCGGTCCGGGAAGGCGGTGCCCGGAATGGTCACCGACTGCGCCCGGTACTCGGTCTGCGCGCCCACCGCGTCGCCCACCAGCTTCAAGAACTGCAGCGGCGTGGTGGGAACGTTGGTGTACGTCGGCGTCGGCGCCTGCTGCCCGTTGGGGTCGATGGGGAAGACGTTGACGAACCCCAGGTTCAGCCGCTGCCCCTGCGTCGGCTCGGGGCGCACGAACGTCAAGGGCTGCCCCGCCGGCTGATCGATGAAGCCGCTCGAGCCCTCGAAGGCCGGAATGCGCTCCTCGGGCGGCACCTGCGCGACCTCGGCGACGTAGGTCTCACCCGACGACACCACGTTGAACTGGTAGGTGGCGTTGCTGGTGTACCGGAAGCCCGCGTCGTCTCCCGACAGCACGTAGTTGCCGCCGCCCGTCTCGTTGAGCCTCACGCTCGCGCCGCCCACCTGCTGCAACGTCACCTGCGCGCCCGCCACGCCCGTCGGCGCCACGTCGAGGCTCTCGCCTTGCCGCTGCCCCAGGAACACCAGCACCACGTTCTGCGGCGGAATCGGAATGCCGGCGTCGCGGAAGTCCACGGCCAGCCCTGCGTCGAAGGCGACGCCTGCGTCGAAGCTCAGGAAGCCCGCGTCGATGCCCGCGACGGCCCCGGGCTTGATGGTGACGGGCGGGGTCGACAGCAGCGTCGCCACCACCACGGTGCGGGCGCTGAGCTGGTTGGCCGTCTTCTGCAGATCGCAACCGAGCCCCGCGGCAGCCGAGAGCAGGGCGATGACGAGCAGCGTGAGCATCTTCGGGGCGATCTTCATGGAGCGGCAGCATAGTCTGCGGCCCCGGTGTCTACGAACCCTCTTCACTCCGCGGGCCTTCGCTTCACGCGAAAGTTCGGCGTCGCCTTCTTCTGGGCCACCATCTTCGGGTTGCTCTTCGGCGCCGCGGCCTTCTTCCGCATCGAGCGGCGCGACTTCACCGGCGATGCCCGCTGGCACGTGCAGCTGCGGCTGCTGCTCGAGCGCCTCGAGTGGGTGACCTACGACTGGCGCGCGAAGGAGCTCGGCGGCGCCTCGACCCCCAGCGACGAGGTCGTCATCGTCACCGTCGACGACGAGACCATCGCCAACGCCCGTGAGACCGAGCACCCCGAGTGGGGCATGCGCCCCTGGCCGCGCGAGCTCACCGGGCGCGTCGTCGCCCAGCTGCTCGACGAGGGCGCCGCGCTGGTGCTCGTCGATCAGTCCTTCCGCGACGTCTCGCCCCGCACCTGCGCGCCCTGCAAGGGGGAGCAGCAGCGCTCCGACGACGAGCGCATGGCCGCCCACCTCGAGCCCCACGACGGCAAGGTGGTGCTGACCTGGTCGTTCTCGGGTGAGCGCTCCCGGCCCGGCGAGCGGCCGCTGACGCCGGTGATGCTGCGCCTGGGCGAGTTCGAGACCACGCGCGAGGCTTTTGGCGTCGTGCGCGACGCGCTCACCCGGAAGGCGCCGGTCACCTACCTCATCTCGGGCGGCAAGCCGGTGCTGTGGGCTGGCGCCACCAGCGAGGCCAGGGCGCGCGAGCTGGCCGCCGCGCTCAACGTGAAGACGGTGTCGCTGCGGCCGCGCGTGCCCTCTGACGACGAGCACGAGGTGACCGAGGCCTGGCTGGCCCAGCGGCTCTCCGAGGTCGACGTGCCGGGCGTGGACGTCAAGCGGTTGGTCCGCGCGCGCAGCGTCGACTCGCCGGTCGCCCCGCTGCTGCTGTGGGGCGCTCCGCCGGGCGCGGCCACGCTGCTGCCAGACCCCGACGCGAAGGTGCGCGCCGTGCCGCTGCTGATCTCGGGCGAGCTCGACGGCGCCCAGAAGACCCTCGCCTCGGCGCCGCTGCTCGCCGCCATGGCCCTCGTCGGCTCCCGCTCCCTGGAGTACCGCGACGGGAAGCTGTCGATCGGCGGCCGCTTCGACGTCCCCATGGACCCCGAGGGCTTCGTGGCGCTGCGGTGGGACGCGTCGGAGCCCGGCCGCGCGGGCGGCACCGTCAAGCGCACCTTGCCCGCCTGGCGGGTGCTCCAGAACGCAGAAGACGACTCGTCGGCGCGTGGCGTGCGCCACTTCGACAACGATCTGGCGGGCAGGGTGGTGGTGCTCTCGGACGAGCGCGCGCTGGGCAAGGCCACCTTCGCGACGCCGATCGGCGAGCTGGGCCACGCGGAGGTGATGGCCCAGGCGGTGGTGGGCCTGCTGCACTCCACCGCCATCGTTCGCGCCAGGCCGCTGGCCGACTTCTGGCTGACGGTGGCCTTCGCCTTCATCGGCGCGGTGCTGGCGGTGGTCTGGTCGACGCTCACCAGGAACCCGGGGTGGCTCGCGTGGGTCATCACCATCGCGGCGGTCGCGGCGCTGCACGCCCTCGCCGCCCGGCAGCTCTTCGTGGCGGAGCAGCGCTGGGTGGCGATGGCCGCGCCCCTGTTGGCCTGCGGCCTCACCTTCCTGGCCACCCAGGGCTACGTGCGCACCCTCGAGCGCGGCCTGCGGGCCTTCGTCGTGCGCGCCCTCGGCGGCGCCGTGAAGGCCGACGTCTTCGCGCGCGTCGAGCGCGACCTCTCGTTGATGCGGCCCGAGCGCCGCGCGCTCACCGTCTACTTCAGCGACATCGAGGGCTTCACCGCCGTCGCGCAGGAGAAGGACCCCGCCGAGGTGGTGAAGGTGCTGCAGACGTACCTGAACGAGATGACGGGCATCGTGATCGACTCGGGCGGCCACGTCGACAAGTACCTCGGCGACGGCCTGATGGCCTTCTGGGGCGCCCCGGTCGACCTCGACGATCAGGTCCAGGCCGCGTGCGAGGCCGCGCTCGAGATGCAGGAGCGCTTCGAGGCCTCGCGCCCGGCCCTCGAGAAGACCTGCGGGCGCTCGCTGGTGCTGCGCGCCGGGCTCGAGACCGGGCCCACCGTCGTCGGCGAGATGGGCACCCTGCACCACGTCAACTACACCGTCATGGGCGAGCCGGTCGCGACCTCGTTCAGGCTCGAGGCCATCGCCAAGCGCTACGGCTCCCGCGTGCTCGTCACCCGCCATATCGTCGATGACGCACACGAGCAGTTCGTCTTCCGGAGCGTCGATCGGCTCCGCGTCGGCCGCCGCGCCGAGCCCCTCGAGGTGTTCGAGCTGATGGGCCGGGCCGCCGACGCAGAGAAGCTCGCGCCCAGGCTCGCGCGCCACGAGGCCGCGGTGACCGCCTGGCGGGAGCGGCGCTTCGCCGAGGCCCTCGCCTCGTTCAAGGAGCTCGCCGCCGAGGGCGAAGATCCCCTCGTCGATCGCTACGTCGCCCGCTGCGAGGCCTGCCTCGCGACGCCGCCGCCCGACTCGTGGGACGGCGTCTACGACGACCTGGACGGGTGACTCAGGGCCCGGCGCTCTCCGGCGCGGCCGGCGCCGCGCCCGCGTCGGCGGCAGGCGCGACCTCGGGCTTCACCTCGGCCGGCGGCGGCACCGCGACGGGCGGCGCCAGCTCCATGGGGGCAGGCGCCGGGAGCCCCTCGATCGCGGCCCGCAGCGACGCCGAGAGCGACCGCACCTGAGGCTCGACGGCGAGCAGCATCTGCGTCGCGTCCTTCTTGTGGCGCGCGTCGGCGTCGGCCGCCAGCTTGAGCTGCCGCACCGCCTCGTCGAGCTGCTTGCGCGCGTCGTCGATGCGCTGGCGCGCGAGGAAGTAGGCCACCTCGCCGCGCAGCTGCCCCAGCGTGAGCCGCTGCGGCTCCGAGATGCCCCGCAGGGCCTCGGCCCGCTTCACCAGCGCCACCCCTACGTCGAGATCGCTCTTGAGATCCGACACCACGCGGGGCCTGGCCAGCAGCTCGATCACCGAGAACAGCGCGCGGTCGAGCTCGTCGCGGTCCTGGTACCGTTGGCCGATCACCGCGAGCGCGGTGTTCCCGTTGAGATCGAGCGGCGCGTAGGCCTGCGACAGCAGCGGGTCGCCCGGCTCGAACGGCTCCGTGCCCAGCGGCAACATCTTGCCCTTCGTCACCACCAGCTGATCGCCCACCAGCTCGAGGCCCCACGTGCGCGCGTTGAGGAGCGAGGCGCCGTAGAGGCCGCCCGTCGCCGCCCCCACCACGAGGGCGAAGATCAGCAGGTTGCGAAAGGCCCGCCCCAGGCGGACGAAGAAGGAGGGGCGTTGGGCGCTGCCGAGGTCAGAGGTCATGGCGTGCAACAGGCTAGTACGGGGTGAAACACCGGCAATTGCCCGTCGGTTTCCTTTGGCCGCCCCCGGGCGAGGGTAGAGTCGCCCCTCGACGTGTCGACCTCCTTCAAACGGCTGGGGCCGAGCGAGCTGCTCCCGCGCTACATCTTCGCGGAGAGCCTCTACGCGCGTCGCCGCGTGCTCGAGCTCGGCGCGGTCGCCTCGACGCTCGGCCAGTCGGCGCGCTTCTTGACGACGCGCGGCGCGCGGGTGGTGGTCGCGGCCGATGACGATCTGAAGGCCATTCAAGACGCGCAGGCCACGCTCGCCGGGCCGAACCTGCGCTTCCGCCCGCCCGTGTTCGATGACTTCGAGGCCGGGAGCTTCGATCTCGTCATGGTGGCCGACCTCGCGCCGTACGTGGCCGCGCCCGAGCTGCTCAAAGATCTCGCGCGCCTCGTCGCCAGGGGCGGCTACCTGATGGGCGGGCTGCGCAACCCGGCGGGGCTCGCGCTCTCGAGCGTCGTCGAGCCCGAAGACCCCACGCCCACGCCCACCTACGGCCAGCTGCTCGACGCGCTCTCGGTGCACTTCGAGTCGGTCGAGGTGGCCACCCAGTCGCCCGTGCTCGGCTACCAGCTCGCCTTCGAGCGCGGCGAGGGCCTGCAGGTCGATGGCTCCCTGGCCGGCGCGAGCGAGGCGGCCTACTTCGTCGTGGTGGCGGGGCAGGAGCCCGCGCGCAGCTTCGACCCCACCTGGGTCCAGCTGCCCCCCGAGCCGCTCGCCTTCACCGGGGGCAAGCTCGAGGACTACTCGACCCGCGCGCGTGACTGGCGAGATCGCTCCGAGCGGCTCAAGGACGCGCTCCAGAAGAAGGTCGTCGAGCTCGAGACGCGCCAGGTCGAGCTGCGCGAGACCGCGGGCCAGCTCGAGGCCAGCAAAGACGCCATCGCCCGCCTCACCGCCCAGCTGGAGGCGACGCGTGATCGCCCCGAGACGCTGCGCGATCGTGAAGACCTCGCCCAGCGCGTGCGAAAGCTCGAGGCCGAGCTGACGGTGCTCCGCGAGCGGGCCATCGACGCCGAGGGCAGGGCGACCGCGGCGCGCAACGAGCACGACTCGCTCCAGCGGGCCCAGAAGGACGCGGCGATCACCGCGCTGGCGGCGCAGGAGCAGATTCGCCTCGAGCGCGCCCGGCGCGAAGAGGTCGCGACCCAGCTCGAAGACGCGCGAACCCGGCTGGCGCGCGCGTACGAAGAGCTCAAGAAGGCCCAGGAAGACGTCGTCACCGAGCGCCTCGAGCGGGAGCGCGCGCTGGCGTCGGCCGACCGCGTGCGAGACGAGCTGAGCGCGCAGGGCGCCGATCTCGAGGCCGCGAGGCTCCGAGAGCTCGCGCTCGCCGATGCCCGCACCCAGTCACTGCTCGCCATCGAGGGCCTCGAGCGATCGCTCAACGAGGCCCGCACCCAGGTCGCGACGATGCGCGACGAGGCCTCGGCGCGCGAGGCCGATCGGCTCTCGATCGCCCGCTCGCTCGAGGTCGAGGCGACCCAGCGCCGCGAGCTCGAGGCGGCGCTCCAGCGCGAGACGTCTCGCGCGCAGCACCTCGGCGAGTCGTTGGCCCGTCAACAGGCCGAGCTCAGCGGGCTCGAGACCGAGCTCCAGGCGGCGACCTCGTCACACGCGCGCGCCCTGCGCGACATCGAGACGCTCGCCAACTCCGAGCGCACCTGGCGCGAGCTCGCGGGGGAATACGAGCAGCGGCTGAGCGAGACGAACGCCAACGTCCAGCAGCTGAGCGACCAGGTGGCCCAGGCCAGCGCCGAGAAGGACGCCGAGACGGCCCGGGCGCGGCGCCTCGAGCGCGATCTCGAGACCGCCATCACCGCCGAGCGCACCTCGCGCGAGCAGGCCGACGTGCTGGGCAGCGACCTGCGGCGCCAGCTCACCGAGCTGGGGCAGGACCGCGATCACCTCATCGAGGAGCGCGACGATCTCAGGGGCGCCGTCGACGATCTGCGCAAGGCCCGGCAGACCGAACAGCAGCGCGTCGCAAAGCTCGAAGACCAGCGGTCGGGGCTGGCGGCGACCGCGTCGAGGCTCGAGGCCGAGGTCGCCGAGGCTCGGCGCGCGCACGAAGCCCTGCTGCAGGCCTCGGCGCAGCAGCAGCGAACGCTCCAGGGCGTCGTCGCCGACCGAGACGCGGCGCTCGCGGCAGAGCGGGCCACCAGCGAGGCGCTTCGGCAGCAGGTGATGGGCCTCGACGCCGAGGTCTCGCGGCTGGGAGGCCTGCTGCGCGACGGGCAGGCGCTCCTCGACGACACCCGCGCCACGCTCGAGGCCCGCACGCGCGATCTCGAGGCCGAGCACGCCGACGCCATGGCCGTGCGCGAGCGCATCGCCCGCCTCGAGGGCACGCTCACCCAGGCCACCGACGCCCTCGAAGAGACCGCGAAGACGCTCGACGCCACCCGCGCCGAGAAGGCGGCCCTCCAGCAGCGGCTCGACGAGAGCGTCACCCGCGCTGCCGGCCTGAGCGACCAGGTGCAGAACCTGCAGCGCGTCACCCTCGCAGCCGACGAGGCGCTCGCTGCCGCCAAGTCGCAGCGCAACGCGCTCGATCGGGAGCTCAGCGCCCTTCGGCAGTCGGTCGAGACCGAGCGCAAAGAGGCGGAGCACCGCGCCGCGTCGCTCAGGCAGACCGCCGAGCTCTCGGGCAGCCGGGCCGCTGAGCTCGAGGGGCGGGTCTCTGAGCTGACGGCGCAGCTGCGGGAGCTGGGGGAGCGCTCGAGCTCGGAGCGCGGCGCCCTCGAGCAGCAGCTGGCGCAGCTGACGCGGGAGCACGCCGAGGCCCGGGAGCTCGCCGACGAACGGGGGCGGCGGCTCTCGGAGCAGCAGGCCGAGGCCTCGCGGCTCTCGTCTGCCCTCGAGCAGGCGCGCGAGAGCGCCACGGCGCAGCGCCTGGCCCTCGAGGCCGCGAACGAAGAGCTCGCCAGGGCAGCCGACGCGCTCGAGCGGAGGACCGCGAGCTTCAACGAGGTGCAGGGCGCGCTCTCGATCGCTCGCGACGAGCTCGCGCAGCGCGCCGCGTCCCTCACGGGCCTCGCCGCCGAGCGTGACGAGCTGGCCGCCCAGCGTGACCGGCTCGCCGCTGAACGCGATGGGCTGTCGGCTCAACACGGCGAGCTGACCGCTCAGCGGGACCGCCTCGCTGGTGAGCGTGACGAGCTCGCCGCAGAGCGGAACGCGCTCACCACCGCCCGCGACCAGCTCTCCGTCGAGCGTGACGAGCTGGCCGCCCAGCGTGACCGGCTCACGGCCGAGCGCGACAGCCTCCAGGCCGAGCGCGAAGCCCTCAGCGGCTCGGCCACCCAGCAGCAGGCGCAGCTGGCTGAGCTGACTGGGGCGCTCACCGAGCGGACGGCCGCGCTCGACGCCGAGAAGGCCCAGCGCGCCGAGCTCACGTCCCGGGCGCAGGAGCTCCAGCGCGCCGTCGAGCGCCTCACGGCCCAGGGCGCCACCCAGACCGCGGAGCGCGAGGCGCTCGAGGCGAGCCTGTCGGCGCACCAGCAGCAGCTCGAGGACACCAGGCGAAAGGCGGCGGCGGCAGCTGAAGAGCTCGAGCACCTGAAGGCCGAGCTCGAAGAGAGCGCCCTCGCGCGCGACGAGGTGCTTCGCCTCCGCGACGCTGCCGAGGCCGAGGGGCGCTCGCTCGCCCAGGCGCTCGAGGCCCGTGCCGCGGAGCTCGAGGCCTCCACGGCGGCCCGCAGCGGGCTGGCGGAGCGCTTGCGCCAGGAGTCCGCGGCCCTCGAGGCCCGCACCGCCGAGCTCGAGGCCGCCTCGGCGGCGCGCGCCGAGCTGGCAGCGCGCCTGCACCAGGAGTCCGCGGCCCTCGAGGCAGCCCGCCAGGCACTCGAGGCCCGCGAGGCCGCCTGGGAGCAGGCGCGCACCTCGCTCGTCGAGACCCAGCGCCGTGAGCTGGAGGCGACGACCCAGGCCGCGACCCGCGCGCTCGAGGCCCGCCAGGGTGAGCTCGAGGCCCAGCTCGCCTCGGCCCGCGCCGATCACGCCCGCGCCATCGAGCAGCAGGCGGCCGCGTACCAGGTCAACCTGGAGCAGCGCAGCGCCGACGCGGCGAAGGCGCTGCACGCGCGCGAAGAGGAGCTGCTGCAGCGCAACGCGGTCAGCGAGGCGAAGCTCAACGAGCTCGAGCGTCAGCGCGACGAGCTGAAGGCGGCCATCGAGCAGGCACGCGACGCCGCCGCACGGGAGCGCGCCGAGGCGGCCTCGCAGCTCGAGGCGGCCCGCGCGGCGCACGAGCAGGCGCGCGCCGAGGCCGAGAAGGGGCACTCCGAAGCGCGGGGGCACCAGGCCGGGAAGCAGGCGCTCCAGGGCGAGCTCGAGCGCGCCCGCGTGGAGCTCGATCAGCTGCGCACCTCGCTCGCGCAGGCAGGCGGAGAGAGCCGCGCCATCGCCGACGCCAGGGCCCAGCTCGAGGCAGAGGTCGAGCGCCTCCGCTCGCGCGTGCCCGACCTCGAGGCCGAGCTCGACGCGCTCCGCGCGACCCAGCCCGAGCTCTCGGGCCTCAAGGAGCGGGTGCCGGCGCTCGAGCAGGCGGTGGTCGAGCTCACCCAGCGCGCCAACAGCGCCGAGGCCGAGCGCGACGCCGGGGCCGACGCGACGGCGAAGACCGGCGCCGAGCTCGAGGCCCTGCGCGCCCGGTTCTCGGAGCTCGAGCTGGCGCGGGGCGAAGCCGAGGCGCGCGCCACCTCGCTCCAGCAGCAGGTGCTCGACGCCGAGACCCGCGCCGCGCAGCTCGCTGAGTCGCTCTCGCTCTACCAGGACGAGCGGCCGGCCCTCGGCACCGAGATCACCGAGCTGCGCCTGAAGGTGAACGTGCTCGAGCGGCAGCTCGCCGAGGCGACGCGCGCCGCCCCGCAGTCCGAGGCCGAGATCGACGCCCTGCGCCAGCGCCTGCCAGAGCTCGAGGCCGAGCTCGAGATCGCGCGCTTCAACGCCAAGAACGACGTCGACGCGGCCGTGGTGGGCCGGCGGCAGGCCGAGGAGCTGCTCCTGGCCCTGCGCGTGAAGTACGGCGATCTGCAGCACGAGCTCGCGGCCGCCAACGAGCTCATCGAGCAGGCGAAGACGGGCACGCCCGACCTGCGCGAGCAGGTGATCGAGCTGACCGCCGAGAACGAGCTGATGGAGGCGGAGCGCGAGCGGCTGTCTGGGGCGGTCGAGGCCCTCGAGCTGCGCCTGAGGGAGCAGGGCCAGCTGCGAGATCGGCTGCTGCGCGTCGAGACGGACCTCGAGCTGACCCGCAAGCTGCTCGATCAGGCCCGCCGCGACCTCGAGAGCGCCCGGGCCGCCGCGCCCGCGCCGCGGCCCCGGTTGCACGTCGACGTCGACGGCCTGGGTGAAGAGTCGGTCACCGCGGTCAACCCCATTCCCGATCTCGCGGCGCTCCTGAAGCAGACCGCGCCACCCCCGGCACCGCC